>MAXH01000227.1 GCA_001750925.1 Desulfobulbaceae bacterium S3730MH12 | reverse complement strand
TTACGAATGGCCGGAGCCGGTGAAATGACCGGTGCCTCCCCCACTGACTTGGCACCATATGGATGCGATGGCTCATAGGTTTCCACAAAGGCTGCCCCGAGATCGGGGATGTCCATGATGGTTGGAACTTTATAGTCAAGCAGATTATTATTGTAAATTTTCCCCGAATCGGGATCGACCATGAGTTCTTCGAACAGGGCGGCACCTATGCCCATGGCCATCCCTCCATGCACCTGACCTTCAGCTCCCAGTGGGTTGATAACCACCCCGCAGTCATGAACGTTGTATATTTCGTTGATTGTTACTCTGCAAAGAGGAATATCAACGGAGAGGTCGACAAAGGTACAGCCGAACACATGGGCGTTATTGCGGGTCTTGTAGCTGACTTCTGCCGTAATCTGGCCACCGCGGTTTTTGTCGTAATATGCATCCACAGCTACGTCGCGTACACTCATAACCGCTATCTCCGGTGTCTCGGCAATAACGATATTGTCATCTGCAATAGTGATAAGTTCAGCGTCGAGCCCGGTAATAATCCCTGCATAATCAAGAATTCTGGTTTTTAACTGCTCTGCAGTTCGCATCACTGCCTGTCCGGTTACATAAGTCTGACGTGAGGCATAGGCACCTGTGTCAAACGGGGTGACGTCGGTGTCCTGGGCTGAAACCACGTGTACCTTGTCAAACGAGATGCCAACTGTTTCTGCTGTCATCTGGGCAAAAGCAGTATCCGATCCCTGACCAATTTCCGTGGCTCCGATCTGTAGGTGGACCGAACCATCCTGATTGAGTATGAGACGGGCACTGGCCGGTTCCACACAGACCGGATAGGTTCCTGATCCGTAGCTGAAAATGGCTATCCCCAGGCCACGCCGCAGTTGCCCTGTCTGGACTTTGGGCCACTCCTTGCGTTTTCTTTTCCAATCGATCAGTTCCCTGCCTTTTCTGATAGTGTCAAGCAGACCACAGGTCATAATCGGCTTTTTGGTGATCTGGCTTTTGTCACCCGGGCGGGCACCATTTTTTAAACGAAATTCAACGGAATCCATCCCGATCAGGCGTGCCGCCTCTTCCATAATAGCTTCAATAGCAAAGGTCATCTGGGGCGAGCCATAGGCGCGCATAGCTCCACCCGATGGAATATTGCCATAGATGGTTTTCGCATTACAGCTGTAGACAGTCCTTGGATACATATAGTGGGTTTTAGCGGCCGCTGCTGAAACTATCGAATGGCCATGGGAGGCATAGGCGCCTGTGTTTGAAAGGGCATCAAAATTAATAAGTTTGATTGTACCGTCCTTGTCCAGACCAACCTGAACCTTTACATCAAAAGGATGCCGGACCCGGGTGCCAATCATTCCCCCTTCACGATCCAGCTTTAACCGAACTGGTATACCGTCAAGGTTTTTGGTCAAAAAGGCCACCATCGGTTCAAGGATCACATCCTGTTTATTGCCAAATCCACCGCCAATGAATGGCTTCACAACTCTGACCAAGCCGGCATCCATATCAAGAGCTTCGGCCACTATCCTTCTTGCAATATGCGGAATCTGAGTCGAGGAGACAATGACGATGCGCTGATGATCGTCCATATATGCATAAGCTGTGTGATTCTCCAGGTGGCAATGCTGCATTATCTGGGTCTTGTAGCGTCCTTCAATCAGGTGGTCACACTCTTCTTTCACCTCCTCCAGGTTGCCCCCTGCAACAAAGGAGTGGGTTTTCACTACGTTCCCTGTTCCCTTGTGTATTTCAGGTGCATCATCTCCGAGTATATCTTCACGATTCACCAGAGGTTGAAAAGATTCATACTCAACATCAATAAGAGAAAGTGCTTTGGAGGCGGTAAGATCATTGTCTGCCACCACGATAGCAATCTCGTCACCCATGTAACGAACATAATCTGTAAGCAGCAGTCGATCTGCAACGTCGACATGGCCAGGATCCATGGAAAAAGGGTGACCGGCCGTTGCAAATTTCTTTTTAGGTATATCCTGGTATGTGAAAACGCCATCTACACCGGGTAGTGCTCGGGCTTTGCTCGTGTCGATAGTTAGAACACGGCCATGGGCAATGGTGGAACGCAGATATTTGGCCACGCGCATTCCGGGCATAGTGAAGTCATCTGTATAGCGGGCTTTGCCGGTTACTTTGGCAATTCCATCGATTCTTTGAACTGCTTTGCCTACTGCCATGGTTTTTCCCTGAATAAAAGTTCGATTAGTCTGGAACCTGCATTTTACGAAGCAAGACCTATTTACGGAGACGGGTATTTCCCATGCCAGAGAATATCCTGATAGTTCACGGGATCAGTAGCCCCTTCTGTATTAAAAATCAGAGCGGTGGAATCGGCATCGATTTTAAGGGCTTTTTTAAATTCCTCAAAATTACTGTTGTTGGTTATCAGGTCGAGAAGGCCAATGCCCACTGAGCCGGATTCACCAGCCTCGACCTGAGCGTCACCTGCCAGGGGATTGGCGAGGATGCGCATGCCGTTGGCGGCAACATGATTTTCGCAGCTCACATAGCAGTCAGTAAAATTTCGGAGTATATCCCAGGAAAGGGGGTTGACCTCCCCGCAGGCGAGACCAGCCATGATTGTCTCATGATCACCGGTTACCGCATGGGTTTTGCCATCTCCGGCTGCAGCTGAGGTGAAGACACAGGCGGCGTTGCCGGGTTCCATTATTATGAATTTGGGTGGATTATCCTGAAATCTATTGATTAAATAGCCGATCACTGCTCCGGCAAGGGCCCCCACACCCGCCTGGATAAAAACATGGCTGGGAAGAGTTCTTCTCTGAACCATCTGATCCACCGCTTCTGAACACATTGTCATATAGCCCTGCATAATCCAAAGGGGTATGTCACTGTAACCTTCCCAGGCGGTATCCTGAACCATATGCCAGCCGTTTTTATCAGCTTTTTCGCAGCATAACCGTACAGCATCATCGTAATTGAGGTCGGTTTCGAACACGGTGGCGCCATGTCCTTTGATGTTTTCCACTCTTGAGCTGGCGACTCCCTTCGGCATATAAATCACTGCTTTCAACCCAAGTTTTTCCGCTGCCCAGGCAATCCCTCTGCCGTGGTTACCGTCGGTTGCAGATGTAAGGGTCATCTGGCCGATTTGCTTGCGAACTTTTTCACTTTTCAGATAGTCGAAATCTACTTCTTCAACTTTTTTACCTAACTTGTCGCACATCAGTCGTGCGACGGAATAACTGCCTCCGAGAACCTTAAAAGCTTTGAGTTTGAAACGGGTAGATTCGTCTTTTACAAAAATGTCTCTAAGTCCCCAGGCCCGAGCCAACTCATCCAGACGGACAAGAGTCGTTGGCCTGTAACTGGGGAGCTTACTGTGAAACGTGAGAACCTTCTGGGCAATATCGTCAGAGAAATCTTTTGGAGCAGCTCCTCTGCGAGGGGTCTGCACCAGGTATTTCAGATTGTGGCTCGGGATTTTGTGTATCATTTGAGTCTCTCTTTGTTCTCTCAAGTACGAATCTGCTTGAGGTAATTATAGATGGTGTATCTTGAGGATCCAAAAACTCTGGCCATATAGTCAACTGAACCCTTGATCATGAAGACGCCTTCTTTGTCCAGCCTCTGCATGATTACGAGTTTGTCTGACTTGTCCATCATGGCCGGAATTTTGCCGTATTCGCTGATTTCAAGATCAATTGTCGATTCCATGGTTTCGGCAAAGGTACTTATGGAATCATTCTGACTGGTTCTCTTACTGTTATTGTTATCTTTGGCACTTTTACCGGTATTGAATGTAAAGTCGTTAAAGGCGGTCGCGAGAAAGGCGAAGTCGGTTACATTGAAGTTAATGCAGAGGCATCCTTCAAGTTTGCCTTCATTGTCCCGTACCATAGTTGTAGAGCATTTGAGGATTTTGCCGTCTTGGGTGGTGCCTTTATAACCGAATTTATCAGGAGCATCGTCGCCGAACTCTTTCAGTAGTCGATACAGTGTGTCTGGGAGGGGGCAGCCGGGCTGGCGTTTGGTGATATTGCCCTCAATGTAGACCAATGATCTCTTTAAGTCCTTGAAATCATGGATAACAACTTCACATCGATCACCAAATACACTGGTGATGCCTTTAGCCAGATTTTTTAGAAATACAAGATTTTTTGGATCCATACTCTCCTTTTAATATCAACTTTTGTGTAAGTCAATAAATAAATTGTAAGAATAATTAAAATAAATTGTCACCTGCCCCGGCCACCTAATAAAATCTTTTCATTACAGATAGTTAATGCTAATCTGAAAATTCTACTTCAAGGGTCTCGGATGAATCACCAGAATCTGGCAGTCGTTCGACTTCAGTTGACATGGAGTAAAAAAGTATGCCCAGACCGACGAACAGGTAGCCGCCAACTATACCATTGAATGAAGGCCAGTGGAGGCTGGCAGAGTGGATAATCCCCAGGCTGGCCATAGCCGCAGATACCAGCATAAACCCGCTGGCTTCTTTAAATTTGGCGTCGATTAAGTGTGCCAGGAATGCACCCCACATCAGGCCGGTTATTATCGCACCCTGGCTGAGAATCTGATGGCCAACTACATGTGCACCCTGTTGTCCGAGAGCGGCAATCAGCTCGGGATCGCTGATAGAAGGGATATTCTCAACGCCAAGACTGCCGAGAGCATTCAGCATTCCGCTCCATTTGATCATTAAAAAAGCTGAAACATGGGGCATCATGGCAATAGCAATCGCCATGCCGTGCCGACTCGGACAGGTTCTTGCGGTTTCACTTATAATAATTATCGCCACATAGACCAGGATAGGGGCGGTGGCTGCAAGCGGCACCAGGTTGCTGAGAAAGGCAAGAAATCCAAAACATGCGGCAAGAAAAAACACTACTCCAACCGCCAGAACGTATCCGCAGCGGGCATTAATACGCTTATAGCCAGGATGTCCTATATATACAGTTGTCGGAAAAGGAGAACCGCATACGGCGCCCAGCATGGTGCCGAAACCATCGGTTAACATGGCAATTGAAACCGGATATTTATCGCCCACCGCTTCGGCCGATTCAACATTATTCATGGTTTCAATAAAATTGTAGATCTGAACAGGTATCAGGACGAGGAACAATTCCGGGTGGGCAAAGAGATATTGGATACCGACAATCATATCGCCGAAATATGGTATAGGGGGATAGAAGCCGATTCCGTCAAAATTAATAGATGCTTTACCAAGAATAAGAGCAATAACAGTGCCGGCCACAAGCGCTAAAAGTCCGGCAGGCAAATTGAAGGGCAGTTTGAAGCGGCCAACTAATCCCCACATGACGATGGTCAAGGAGACAAATCCTATGATCGGATCTTCGAAGACCATGGTGAGTGGTACTACTCCGATGAAGACCAGGGCTATACCGCAAAGGGTTCCGAGCATTCCGGCGCGGGGAGTGACTCTTTTGAGAAAAGGACCAATGAGAGCCCCTAAGGCCGCTACGATACCACCGATAAATCCTGCTCCTATCCCTATTTGCCAGGCAAGTTCGGCATCGTTTGTGGCCCAGTAGATGGGGCCGATGACCCCGAACAGGTAGACAAACATGACAGGAGTACTGATCCCATACGGCAGTGCAGTGACATCAGATCGCTGTTCTTTTTTGGCCAGACGTTGGGCAAGGTAGGTGTAAACACAAACACCAAGCAAAATAGCAACGGCAGCGCCGGGTACGATTCGTCCAAAGACAATTTCATCCGGCATGTGGAAAACAAATTTACAGATACCGCTCAGGACAATCAGGTTGGTCAGGTTGTCAGTAAACAACGCCCAAAAAGCACTAAGGTCGTTACGCGAAAATAATGGATAATGAAATGTCTTACTCATACTCCCCCCTTTTCTGCTGGAAAATTATTTTTTGTAGACTTCTTCTCCTAGTATGTGAACATTCTTAACCACTCTGTCATCGCCCAGCATTTGCAGTGCAAACAGTTTTTCAGTCAGGGTCTTACACCGTTTGAGGCGCCTGGCGAGCAGTGGAGTTGCATGGTAGTCAAGGACGATGAAATCAGCCTCTTTACCGGGCTCAAAGTTGCCGATCAGATCGTCAAGATCCAAGGTGAGTGCTCCGCCTTTCGTGGCGAGATAGAGTGATTTGAAAGGTGTGAGTCGATGGTTGCGAAGTTGTTGTGTCTTGTATAAATCGCTTATGGTTTGCAGCAGTGAAAAACTGGTACCGGCACCGATATCGGTTGCCAGTCCCACCTTTACCTTTTGTTTTTCTGCTCTCGCCAGATTAAATAGGCCGCTGCCTAGAAAGAGGTTGGAAGTGGGGCAGAATGCTATGCCTGCACCGCTTTTGTGCAGCAGTTCGAAATCATCGTCGTTCAGGTGAAGGCAATGGGCAAAGATGCTTCTTTTGGTTAAAAGACCATGGTGTGCATATACATCCAGATAACTGGATCGATCCGGGAACAACTCTTTAACCCATTCAACTTCACTGCTATTTTCAGCCAGGTGAGTGTGCAGGTAGAGATCAGGATATTCCTTGAGCAACTTTCCGGCCATGGCCAGCTGTTCGTTGCTGCAGGTAGGTGCAAACCTGGGAGTAACAGCATAACGCAGACGATCAATACCATGCCAGCGTTCGGCAAGTTCCTTGCTTTCACGGTAACCGCTTTCCGGGGTGTCGGTGAGATAGTCAGGGGCGTTGCGATCCATGAGTACCTTACCGCAAATCATTCTCAGGCGGCGCGCCTGGGCTGCTGAAAAGAATGCGTCCACTGATTGTTTATGAACCGTGCCGAACACGAGGGCGCTGGTTGTGCCGTTGCGCATCAATTCGTCGAAAAAGAACTCGGCTACATCACTGGCCTTGTCGGGATCACCAAACTCACGTTCGGTGGGAAAGGTATAGTTCTCGAGCCACTCCAGTAGTTGTTCGCCATATGAAGCAATGATTTCAGTTTGCGGATAATGCAGATGACAGTCAATAAATCCCGGAACGATCAGACTATTCGGATAATGGGTAACAGATGCATCAGCCGGCAACCTGGGTAATAACTTTTCGGCGTGACCAACTGCCTCCACCAGGCCGGATTTGACTATTATCAGGCCATCGGAGAAATACTCATAACTGATATCGTCTCCAACTTCAGCAGGATCTGCCAGAAAATGGAGTATTTCTGCCCGAAAAATCTGCACTTCGTCGATATTCATGATCAAGCGCTCCCGGTTCGTTCAATCAGTTTTTCTTTTATATCTGTTGGTATTGGCGCATATATAATCGATAATGGAGCCTTTGTCTACAATTTATTTGAAGATAAATAAAAATTTTGTTGAATGCACAAAGTAAATTTGTTATTGCATGGTTATGGTGTTCAGCGGTAAATGCATTATATTTTTTGTTTAATTTTTTCACGAAAAGATAAACTAAGATAAAGGAGTCATAGATGAGCAGCATATGGATAAAAAACCCACTTGCCATATATACACCG
>MAXH01000226.1 GCA_001750925.1 Desulfobulbaceae bacterium S3730MH12 | reverse complement strand
GTGAATTTAAAGAAGGGGCAATGAAACGATTCTTTCTGGTTGAAGATTCGGAATTTTTTAAGATTATCAACTTTAATTTAAAAGCCGGTGTTACCTTTCCCGTGCATTCTCACGATCTTGATGGCGAACTCTCTATCCAGGTAATAGAAGGTGAGGGTTTTTTCCTCGGCGATGACGGGGCGGAAATTCCAGCCAAAACCGGGAATATTCTTATTTCAGAGATCAGAGAACCCCATGGTGTGCGTGCTGAAACTGATATGCGAATTGTAGTGACCATAGCTCCGCCTATTTGAAATGTGGTTCTAATACAACAAATAGAAAGACAGATCGGAGTCTTCGCTTATTTGGATTCTTTTCGCAGGTTTTTGCGGAAGGAATTGAATCTGTTCCCATCATCTGCTGAAAAGACTGAGACTGTACTATGATTCCACCCCTGGCCTATACCGATCGCTACTATAATGAAGGTACCAGAATATACAGTAGTCATGCAGATTATACAGAGGCGGATCAGCAATATAGGCCGAATTCAATTTTTGAGTCTTTTGCACTGGTGCCGCTGAGAATTCCTAAGAGCCAGGTTAATATCTATACCGCAAATCCCACGGATCAACTGCTGAATCGATATATTTTAAAAGAGGACGTTCTCTTCTGCATTCATCCCCAGGTACTGCAACATTTCCAAAGCGATCCATATATTATCCGTATGCAGGAGACGGGAACGGTTGCCGGGTCGATAACTGTGGCGCCGAGCTCATCTACAAGGACACTCTATGTTCTCGATGACGGTGATATTTCCCATGCTGTTAAGGTGCATTTTCCTTTCAGAATATCGCGTTATGGCAGAAAAATGCGTGATGAGGTGATTGAACAGGCTATCAATATTTCCATGGAGCTTGAAAATGGCATTCATCACCTTGACGACAAGTTTGGTTTCTTACGGGAAGTGATAGGTATTTCTCATAAAAATCTTAATTACCTGACAGCACGAAATGAAAACTGGGGATATCTCGTTCGGGATATGCTGCCCTTTCCGCACCTGTTAGAGAATAGAATACTCCTGCCCGGTTTTGCACTCTATGGTAAAAATTTCTTCGACCCGGAAAAACCACCTCTGCTCTTTGAGCTTATCGGCAGCAATGACCCCTTGGTTTTTATTTTAGAAAACGTCATGCTGCCCATTGTTCGTCATTGGGTAGATTGTTTTCTCCACTTTGGTTATATGCTTGAACCCCATGGCCAGAATGTTCTTTTCGAATTGGATCCTTCAGGTGGGATTGAGCGGATTGTTCACAGGGATCTGAGTGTCGGTATTGATATGCGCCGCCGCCGGCAAATCGGCCTCTCTCAGGACAATCTGAACAGCTATAATCGTATGGAAAGTGGGGAATTTAACAGTATTACCTATGATATGTTTATGGGAAGCCATTTTTTTGATGCCATTGCCGGTTGCTGCATTGAGCGATACCCTGAGCTTAGTCCTGAGGATTTTCGCTCCCCATGTCGAAAATTGTTTGCCAGAGCATTTCCAAACCATAGAGAGTTTTTTCCCGAAACTGTTCACTACTTCAGCGAAGAGCGCGATAAATTCAATAAACCATTGTATAAAGACACTGGAAAAACTCCGGAATGGAGACCTTGATGCAGGAATTTCAATAACGAAGAGTTTGGGCAGATAGCGTAGACTTCGAAATGCATTCTCGGACAGGCCCCTGGTTTGTGGAGTGAGAACACTATTTCCCGATTGGATAGCTCCTAATAAGAACTGTATAGTATGGTTGTAATGATTGATAAAATAAAATCACATCTAGGCCTTAAACTCTTTATTTTACTGACTGTTGTCATTGTCCTTTCGGTCGTGCCACTTACCTATGTGGCTGTGAGGGCTATAAACAATTATGGACAGGATGCAGCGGAACTCAATGAAATGCAGATTCGCTCCCAGGCTATCTCCTATCTCAGGCAAATAGCCAGCGAACAGGCAGACAGGTACCAGGCTGTTTTTGACCGTATCGCTGTGTCTGCCGGGTTGCTAGGTAGTCAGGCTTCGGTAATATATTCCAATTTGACAATGTATTCATTTTCGTCAGTTGCTGATTCCAGGTTTCACCTTTTGCCGCAAAATGGTATCTGGGCAGATTCGATTGAAGATCCGGCTGTTACTCTTTACTGGGGTGCAGCTGAACTGAGCGCAAATATAAAAACTGAACTCTCTGCCCTGTCTCATATGAGACCACTTTTCACAAGGGTTCTTGCTGAAAACCCTGAAGCTCTTGCCAGCCACTCAATATCGGTCTCAGGGATTGGTGTATATTGTACCGAAG
This sequence comes from Desulfobulbaceae bacterium S3730MH12, assembly GCA_001750925.1. GTDB lineage: Bacteria > Desulfobacterota > Desulfobulbia > Desulfobulbales > Desulfocapsaceae > Desulfomarina. The sequence continues at coordinate 5,561 of MAXH01000226.1, read as the reverse complement.
ATTCGAAGGGCAGGGCCGCTGTGTTGAACCTGCCGCCGGTTTCGCAGTTTGATTTGCGTAATGGTGAACCAATGACAATATTCACCAAAAGTGAAGATAATTCGCCAGGAGTGCGCTGGACAAATATTTACAGGGATGATGTTATAGATGGGTTGATGCTGACGGCAAGTGCACCGATTTATGACGATAAAGGTGTTTTCCGTGGTATCACAGGTATTGATGTTCCACTGGACAGTGTGATTGGTGAGATTCTCTATTCCGGTAAGAGCAGATGGTCAGATGACATTGCACTTTTTTCTTTTCTGCTTGATCGGAGTGGCAGGGTAATTGCTGTTCCTGAACACTATTATCCATTATTGGGTATTTCTGTTGACAACTCTGAATTGATCAATTCCAGTGACAGGCTTGATACTACTCTCGCTGATTCAGAAAAAAAGGATGTAAGGGAACTTGCGCGCAATCTCCAAGGTCAGCAAAGTTATTTTTCCAAGCTCAACCATGAAACTGAATCGTATTTAATTGCAACCCACAGAATGGGTAAATCAGACTGGGTTCTCGGGGTTGTCGCGCGGGAAAATGATATGCTTTTCTCTGTTCGGGAAAGTGCAATTGCTTTGGAAAGCACAATCCGGAGTATTCAACTCAGGAGTGTAATCATCGCTCTGTTGACAGCAAGTATTGCCATTGCCATTGTATTTGTCAGGGTGAGATATCTGGTTTTTCCTCTTAAAACTCTTGCGGCTGCTACTGAACGTGTTGCCGGCGGCGATCTCACTGTGCGTTGTCCTGTGACCACCTCAGACGAGGTTGGTCTGCTTGCCGACTCTTTCAATACTATGGTTGGTCGTTTGCAGTTGGCGAAGGATCAACAGAAACGCTATGCAGAAACACTGGAATTTGAGGTGGAACGAAGAAATATTGAACTGATCGGTAAAAAGGGTGAACTGGAAGAGACCATTGAGCTCCTTGACAATGAGGTGGAGCGACGGCAGATAATCAGCGAAGCACTTAATACCAGCCAACAAAAATACTATGACACTCTTGAAGCCTCCATGGCGGGTGTTTATATTATCGAGGAAGGGTTGTTTACTTATGTTAATAGTTCAATGGCGGATATGTTCAGGTCTACCAGGGAAGAGCTAATTGGTTCACATCCGGATGATATGGTTTGTGAAGATGATCGACCGCTGGTGGCAGAAAATACCAGATTGCGTTTACAGGGACATAACGTTCTTCCCTACACCATTCACTGGATTCGTAAGGACGGCACCACTTTTTATGGGGAAGTGTGGGGTAAGATCGCTGTTTGGCAGAAGAGACAGGTCATGGTTGGTACCATCAACGATGTCAGCAGTATAAAACTTAAGGAGGAGCTGCTAAAAGTTCAGGATCAGCGACTGCAGAAATCTCTGGATGAAAAAGAGGTGCTGCTCAGGGAGATTTATCATCGCACGAAAAATAATATGCTGATGGTCATTTCCCTATTGGATCTGCAGGTTCAGGATATTGAAGATGAGCAAGTCAGAACACTGTTTCTTGAGACGGAGAATCGAATCAGGGCTATGGCTCTAGTGCATGAAAAATTGTATCAGTCACAAAATCTCTCTGAAATTGATCTGGGTTCCTATCTTCAGGAGATTACTGAGTCACTGCTTGCAACCATGGTGGTTGGCAACAGAATCAAACTTCTGTCGAGTTTCGAGTTTGTGCCAATCAATATTGACTATGCAGTGCCACTTGGGCTGGTGATAAATGAGATTGTAACTAACGCCGTGAAACATGCCTTTCCAGGCAAACGTTCAGGTTCAATATGTCTGAGCATTAAAAAAAGTCAGGATGATGAGATAGTACTGGTCGTTGGTGATGATGGTGTCGGACTGCCGGAAGATATTGATGTGCAGAACAGTACTTCTTTTGGCATGAGGATCATAATAACCAGCCTGGTAACAATGCAGCTCAAGGGAATATTAACCGTCAATCGAGAAAATGGAACCCGGTATTTGATAAGGTTCCCTGAACCAAAAACTACAAAACGGATATGAGTCAGGAAGGTATTAAGGTAATGGTGGTTGAGGATGAGATTCTTATAGGGCTGATGCTCGCTAAAAATTTGCGTTCATCCGGTTATATTGTCCGCGAGGTGGCAACAACGGGTGAAGAGGCGATTGAACGTGCAGGGTTGGAGCAGCCGGAAGTGATCATGATGGATGTAACGTTGGCCGGGGATATAAATGGTATTGAAGCTGCACGGCAGATTAAAGCAGAGCACGGTACACCAATTATAATATTCAGTGGTTACAGTGATAAATCTTTTTACGAGCAGGTTCAGCAGGTTGACCCGGTCGCTGTATTGTCAAAAATGGGCCCGTTTTCAGATATCACAGCTGCGATTGAGAAGGCTGTGGGGCGGTAGGGTGTTTTACCAGCAGTAAAAACCAGTAGTGTCCGTTTTACAGGCTTTGCAATTTTCTAATCGGACTGCTGAGTAAAAACAGTTCTTCACTTTTTTCATATACTTGTAAAAAGGTCATTCTTCATCAGTGCAGATGTTCAAGGCCAGGCGCTGGAAATCTGGAACAGAGTTTTTTGGCCTGGGATGCAACCTTCTCAATAACAGTTGTATTTTGAGGATCCGAGATTACTGCATCAATGAGATTGCTGATTTATCCGCCTGCCGCCTTTCTTCCTGTTTGATCAGCGAATCAACTTCTGGGTCAAAACCTTTGACACTTTCCATCTAATCTCCTTTAGTCCCTTTACGAAATTGATTCTTTTCGTTTTTGCATCCCTCAGGTAAGCGATAGCACCCGAAGGAGTATTGATTGCAGGAATGGAATGAAACGAGACTGAGTCAGCAGTGTCCGGTTAGAAAATTGCAAAGCCTGTAAAACGGATTCATGGGAAACTTTTGTCCGCTTTTGCAGTAGATTTCTTGATTTTCAAATATTTTTCGCATCCAATTTGTATCATGCGAGTTCCTCGCAAAGACTGATACAAATTGGATGCGAAAAATATTAAGAAAATACTACGAAATTTACTGGATGACGCTCCCAAAAATTACCCATGAATCCTCCTGCAGGATCTAAACCGGACACTACCGGGACTGAGTAGATATTTTACTTTTGTATGAGAGTCATATCACTTTCATAACAGCGAAGCGGTGTCATCGTTGTGAAATGTATTTCATGGGTGTTATTCTATTTTTTATCTTTTTGATTTAAACAGGCAAAGATATGGGGTATAGCAAGTGTGGGTACAATTTTTATGTTTAAATATCATAGACTCAGCCTGAAATATAAGAGCGGAGTGCTGCTGGGAAGTACTAAATGCATAGAGTAATTGTTTATATGAAAGTCATGCATAATTTGGAAAGAGAGGGAATCGGAGGGGTGTTGCCACAACAATCCACAGCTGGCGAGGACGTTTGGCAATACCCCTTCGAATCCCGACTACATCACTTTCATGCTTCGTTGTGAAATTCATTTCATGGATGTTAGTTTAAATAATCTGTAAGTCACTTATGAAATATATAGCCATGCCATTTTGTAAAAGCCTGTTCGTGGCACTGTTCTTCCAGGTGTTGTTTCTTTCTCAACTAATTCCATCAGAGGTAGTTTCAGCTCAAAAAGATACATTTGATATAATCTATATTCTCTCAAAAGATCTGGAAAGAGTGCTTGATTATGAAGAAGAACTCGAGACTGTTTTTGGTCCAAAGGTCAGGAAAAAATTAAAGATTGTCGGCAAAGGCAATCAATACGCCATTATTTATGATGGGAATGATTCTGCCCGTACTGTAACCAAGACACTTGTTGAACATGGTGAATTGTTGCGACAGGCAGGATTTGACGAGGCCTGGGCAACTAAAGAGCAAGACTTTCACAGTCTTTATAATGTCAGTTATGGTTTGGGGCCTAATCTTGATGCTTTGATTAAGAGATATAAAAAAATCTATTACTACCTTGGTAAAGAGGTGAGGAAGAATCTGTTCATAGAAAAAACAGACTATGGAAATTATACCCTGATTTATCGCAGGACCGGGGGTAAACTTGCAACCACCAGGATTGCAAAAATACATGGAAAGCTACTCAGGAAAAAAAGAATTCGAACGTCTGTCAGCAAAGAGAATAATAATGAAATAGTTTATGGTGAGTCAAGTCTGATTAATGATAAGGGCGATCCAGGGACTATCGTGGGGAAAAAGAGGTCTGCTTCCCCAAAGGCCATCTCGCCCTCAAAAATTGCAGCAGAAAAAACAGTAGAAAAGAAGCGTGTGGTGAAATCGACTAAGGGTAAACCTTATCGTTCTTTTTCAGGCTCGCAAACTCGATTTGAGCAGACAATAGAATCGTATATAAACGGGTTAAGACGAAAAGGAAAGATTAGGAAAGATGAGTCAACCGGATGGATGGTGTTTGACCTGGCAAGTGATGAATCCGTTGTCGATATCAATGCTAATCAGTCATTTCAGGCTGCCAGTATGATAAAGCCGTTTATTGCGCTTGCGTTTTTTCACGAGGTAAAAAACGGAAAATACAAATATGGGCCAAAAAGCAGAAGGAAAATGGAGGCTATGATACAGAGGAGTAGCAACTCCGCCACTAATTGGGTGATGCGGCAAGTTGGTGGTCCTTCATCCTGTGCAAAAATCCTCAAGAAGCATTACAGACACATATTTAAGAAAACTCAAATTACGGAATATATACCGGCAAACGGCCGAACCTATAAAAATAAAGTTATCCCTTCTGACTATGTTCGGTTTTTAAGAGCACTTTGGAATAAGGATCTTCCATATGGGAAAGAGCTCAGACGTTTAATGGCGCTGCCGGGCAGGGATAGGTTATATCACGGAACACCACTACCCCAGGGAACTCTTGTTTACAATAAAACCGGCTCCACTGCACATCTTTGTGGTGATATGGGGATTCTTGTTCCCAAGACAAAGAATGGCAAAAGATATCCCTATGTGGTTGTTGGTATTATTGAAAGGCGATCAAGACCTGCTGATTATGGCCGTTGGATGGCTTCCAGAAGTAAAGTTATCCGGCAGGTATCTGCTCTGGTTTATAAAGAGATGAAACGAGAGCATAAATTGTTGTAGTGAAAAAGAAAAAACCACCCTGAACAGGAGAGGATTATATGTATATTATTATGGATTTATGCGTAGTTCCCATGGGGGTCGGGGTGTCAGTATCAAAGTATGTAGCTGCATGCCATGAAGTGCTGAAAGGTGCCGGGCTGAAAACAGAACTACATGCCTATGGAACCAATATCGAAGGGGAGTGGGATGATGTGATGGAGGCTGTTAAGGTTTGTCACCAAAAAGTACATGAATTGGGAGCTCCCAGGGTTACAACTACTATTAAGATGGGAACTCGAATAGATCGGCGACAGACTATAGAAGATAAGGTTTCCAGTGTGATGTCTAAGCTGTAGTGCCTCTGCCAGAAAAATCTGAGTATAAAAAAGCAAAACCCCGTTAATCCAAAGCCTGGATTAACGGGGTTTTTATATAAAAAACGGCGGCGACCTACTCTCCCACACAGTTGCCCATGCAGTAC
>MAXH01000225.1 GCA_001750925.1 Desulfobulbaceae bacterium S3730MH12 | reverse complement strand
TTTTTATGGGGGAAAAGAGCATATTCCTGAAACATCATACCAAAATTTCGTTTATGTGAAGGAATAGGCTGGATATTGAGATTGCCAAAGGTGACAATCCCACTATCTTCTTTTTCAAGGCCTGCAAGAAGGCGGAGGAGGGTGGTCTTGCCGGCACCCGAAGGTCCAAGGAGGCAGAGAATTTCTCCCTTTTTCAGGCTGAAGGTGATGTCTTTTAACAGGGGTTGTTCTTCATAGCTGCTTGAGAGATTTCTAACATCTAAAATTGTCATCTGTTATCCGCTATCCTTCCCAGCAGCCAGAAGCCGCTGGCTGTAACCAGCATTAGAATTGTGCTCATGGCCATGGCCTGGCCATAGTTTAAGTCGCCGGGCTGGCTGAGGAACCGAAAAATGGCAACCGGCATGGTAGGTGTATGGGGTCGGGTGACAAAGGATGAAGCGCCGAATTCCCCCATGGAAATAGAAAAGGCAAATATTGCCCCGACCATGATTGGCCGGCTGGTAAGAGGGAGATCAATATAGCGCCAGATCTGGAGTGGAGAACCTCCAAGAAGAGCGGCGGCCTCCCTAAGCGTTTGAGGTATCTGGCGAATTCCCGGCAGGATGCAGCGAACTACAAATGGAAATGCTACAAGTCCATGGGCTATCGGTACAAGAGCAAGGGAATCGCGCAGATTCAATGGAGGCGTGTTAAGGGTGATGATATAACCAAAACCGAGGGTTACAGCAGAGGTTGCCAGAGGGAGCATGATAACAGCGTCCCAGAAGGGTGCACTGCGTCCTTTTGCAGAGGCTAAATATGATGAGGCAAAAAGGCCGAGAGTTACGGCAATGCACATTGCGGCAAGGCCGAAACCGACACTGTTGAGCACAGCGTTAATTGGTGGCACAAAAAAAACAGATCGCGTATGGGTGGTAAAAAGGGACGAATAGTAAGCCAGGGTAAACCCGTGTTCACCGATAAATGAGCGAAGGAGAAGGGCAGACAGAGGTGCAAGAAGCAAAGTAGACATAAAGAGGATATTGGCAAGAAGTAAACTCTTTTGCAGAAAGCCTTTAACCTTTTTTGGAGTTCCTCCAATAGCGGTTGAGAAAAAGCTTACTCTGTTTTTACTCCCTATTCGGGCATGAAGCCACATCAGGAGAAAATTTATCAGTATCTGGATAAGGGAAAGTGCGGCTGCCATGGGAAGGTTGAAAAATTGTACCGCCTGGCGATAAATTTCCACCTCAATGGTTGCATATCCAGGCCCTCCAAGGATAAGTATTACACCAAAACTTGTGAAACAGAAGATAAAAACTAAAACTGCTGCGGAAGCAATTGCAGGTATGAGCAGGGGTAGTGTTATTTTTTTAAAAGTCTGCACGGGCGAGGCTCCAAGCATTCCGGCAGCCTCACGAATGTCAGGGTCAAGGCTGCTCCAGTATCCTGCGACAATACGTACCACTAAAGAATAATTATAGAAGATATGGGCCAGAAGAAAGAAAGCAACTGTCTGATCAATCCTGATTGGTGGACTTGAGAGATCTAAAGCTGTTACCAGCCAGCTGTTTACCAGACCTCCTGACCCAAGCAACGCTCTGAATGCTGCTGCTGTGACAACCGTCGGCAGGACAAAGGGTACCGTCATAAGAGCCTGAAGCATATTTTTGCCCGGGAAGTTGAAGTGGGCAAAAATATAGGCGCTGGGCAGGGCAAGGAGCAGGGTGAGGAGGGTGGAGAGAGTAGCCTGCCAGAAGGTAAAGCGCAGGACACGAAAATAATTATCTGAAGAGATGAGTTGCCTGAGCCGCTCCGGTTCCCATACCCCCTCCGGTGCAAAACTCATGATAACTATCTTTATCAGGGGATAAAAATAGAAAAGAGCGAGGAAGAGCAGCGGCAGGGATAGGAGTAGCCAGCGGTTTGACCCAAAATTGGTTTTCAAAAAATTAACGGAGAACTGTATTCGTCCATTCCTCAATCCATTTGTTCCGGTTCTTTTCAATTGCTGTTGGGGAGACAAAAGCTGGTTTTTCGGCAATCACTGCGTGGTTGGTAAATAGTTCCGGCAGGTTGGCTTTGCTGTTTGCCGGATAGACAAACATCTGCAGAGGTATATCCTCCTGAAATCGAACATCCAGCATAAAATCTACCATCTTTTTTGCCAGTTCAGGTTTGTCAGTACCTTTGAGGATTCCTACAAATTCAATTTGACGGAAGGCTGATCCGGCACTGATAACAGCCGCAGTTGGAGCCTCAGAGAGTGGTTTCTCAGAGAAGTAAACAGCAGCTGCAGGGCTTGAACCATAGCTCACCACAATGGGGCGGTCTCCTTTGGAAGCTGAAGTGAAGTGACCGTAGTAAGCGTCTTCCCAGCCATTTGCCACAAGCACACTGTTCTGTCGCAGTTTTGTCCAGAAATCGAGGTAGCCATCTTCTCCAAATCTGCCGATGGTTGCCAACAGAAAGGCCATACCCGGTGAGGATGTAGCAGGATTTTCCACAACGGTTAAACCCTTATACTCCGGTTTGCTGAGATCACTCAACTCTTCAGGGGCAGCCAGTTTATGCTTTTTGAACCACGCCTTATCATAATTAAGACAGACATCGCCATAGTCCACAGGTAACAGCCTGTTCTGTTTGTCCAGTTTGAGGTGATCCGGAATATTACTTAGGAGAGGGGAAGCATAGGGGACAAAGATATCAGCATTAAGTGCCCGGCTCATAAAACTGTTATCAACCCCGAAAAAGAGATCCGCAAGCGGGTTCTTCTTTGAGAGAATAGCCTGAATAAGGGCAGCGCCGGCATCACCAGCCTTAAGAAAACGAACTTTAACATTATTTTCTTTTTCGAAGATTTCGATGAC
>MAXH01000224.1 GCA_001750925.1 Desulfobulbaceae bacterium S3730MH12 | reverse complement strand
CGGTTGGCAGCCCATGAATATCCTCGTGAAATCGAATTTGTAGATGATCTTCCCACGACCGCTACGGGAAAAATCATTCGAAAAGATCTGCGACAAAGGGGCTGAAAGAGGGCTTTTGAGGACTTATGATGCACTTGTTCAAAATTTATAGGGGCAAGTTTGATTCATATAAGTACCATATCATATTCTGTTTGATAATGTCCTCTGCGGCGTATATATTTTTGTGAAGACCTGGCCGATACTATCTTATCTGTTGCTCAGTCAGGCTGATACAGAATTTGAGACATAAATGCTACCCCTTACAACGAGAGAGTTCATGAAAGGTCAACCACGCCTGGTTACAACGCCACATCGTCGTATTCCCCTGGACATTCCCGCTGGAGTAACGCCAACTGAATTCTTTAACAGCCCCTGTAATTTGCGTCACCTGGCACGGGAAAACGGTCTTCTTCGTACACCCGAGGAGTTTCTCCTTTATCGAAAGGCCATTGGCCATTCAAATCTTTTTGATACCTCAATTATTCACGACACTTCGCAGCGAATTCTGGATCCTCTCGGTCGTCCGGTGCGACGGGATCAACTCAATAAGCGGGAGAATCTGGTTTTCAGTCGCATGACTCAAGTTGCCTTTCGCTATATGCACGAAAAATATCCAGATCCCGAACGTCATCTGCTGTTCTGTGGTGAGGCAAGTCTTGATGCCACATGGCCACTGGGCAAGCCCGGAGTACCAAGTATCAGGATGATCCATAACCACTTCATGGTTTTTGATAACGCTGAACTGGAGGCGGCACCTTTGGCGGCATCCGACGACCCCAACCTCACGGATAGTGGTCATAACGGCATCTTTCTGCAATTTCTGAATGATGTTTATCTGCGTTTCTTTGAGGTGCTCGATCTCAAAATTTTATCCCCACTGGCTCCCGATCAGGCCCGAATCAAAACCACCGGTTATCCGCAGGGGCTGCCGAGTTGGGAAGTGCGGGGCGGGATCGATGCCCTGGATTCGGGTCGTTTCTGGCATGAGTATGATATGGTACTCGCCGGTTTTCTCGACTTTTACCGTGCTTTTTTCACTCTGGTTGCTTCGGATAATACCCAGGTGTCTATTGAGGCAACTTATCCGGACCAGGTGGAGGATGTGTTGCTGTTCAATAGCGAATTTCACAAGGCGGCCCGGATAATGCGCCTTCAGGTGCTGGAAGATCCAAAGTTCGCTAATGAAATACGCTGGCGGCCCGCTTATAAACAGCTCCTTTACCGCGATGATATGGGTCGTCTGATTGTTACCATCAGCCAGAATTCGGTAGGCAATGCCATCACTGAACTGCTTGGCATTGTGGTCAAGCGTGTTACCGATGAGGAGGCCTACGGCAGGGCCGAGCCCCACCTGGTGGGCCAACTGCTGGAGCTTCGCAATCGGTTGGTTCAGTATAATTTTGGTGAGCCGATCTCGACACCCTCCTGGCCGGCTGGTGTTTTTATTCCAACTTCTTGAATGCGCAGCGATAAATTTATAGAAGGCCTATTTGCTTCAGTGAAGGTAGTAATTTTTAATTAATATCATCAGGAGATTGTGATGGTCGATTTTATACTACAATTTCACCCTGTTATGCAGGCGTTGCTGGCTACGCTTTTTACCTGGGGTGTGACTGCTGCAGGAGCAGCTATGGTTTTTTTTACAAAATCCATTAACCCCAAGCTGATGGATTCAATGCTTGGTTTTGCTGCCGGCGTAATGATTGCCGCCAGTTTCTGGTCTCTCCTGGCACCGGGTATAGAGATGGCTGAAGGATTGGGTCATATCCCGTGGCTGACCGCGGTTATCGGATTCATGGGCGGCGGAATTTTTATGCGATTGACTGATAAATTCCTGCCACACCTTCATCCGGGGCTGAGTATTGATAAAAGTGAAGGGGTAAAGACATCGTGGCAACGATCCACTCTTCTGGTACTAGCCATAACCCTGCACAATATTCCTGAAGGGTTGGCTGTTGGTGTTGCCTTTGGGGCCGTAGCAGCCGATCTTCCTTCAGCCACAATTGGAGGTGCAATTGCTCTGGCGATTGGTATCGGGATCCAAAATTTTCCTGAGGGGACTGCTGTATCGGTACCATTGCGAAGAGAAGGGATGAGTAAGGGGAAAAGTTTTTTCATGGGGCAGGCCTCAGGTATAGTTGAACCCATTGCCGGGGTTATCGGGGCACTGTTTGTGCTGAAAATGCAAAATATTCTACCATATGCACTCTGTTTTGCGGCCGGAGCTATGATTTTTGTTGTGGTGGAGGAACTGATTCCTGAGTCCCAGAGGAATTATGCAAATATTGATCTGGTGACAATGGCAACTATGGTAGGTTTTTCAGTTATGATGATTCTTGATGTGGCCCTGGGCTGATTTTTATGACGGATTGGATAGAAACTATTTTTTCAATTACTTACTGGTAAAATAGGAATCAATGTTATATGTTTGGGAAAAGTTCAAAAAACAGAGATTTTTGAATATCGAATAAGTTTTTTTGAAATATTATTTAGACAAAAGGGAGAGAATTTTGAAGCTGAAATCAATTGTAATGACAGCAGTTGTTAGTGTAATTTTGCTGGTTGGTACAGCGCAAGCTGCGATGACTCTACATGAAATCGGGCGGGCGCCGTTTTATCAGCCGCCACTAACTTCAGTGGATGATCTGAAGAAGATGGTTCAGACAGAGGAAATGGATGTCAAACGTGGTTTTGACCTGACACCTCAGGCGGATCTGTATCCCGCATTTATGGATCAGATTTTTAAGGCAGACATTGAAGCGGTTGAGTTTGAAAAGGGATCAAAGTTTGAATGGATGTTTTATAAGAAAAAAGGTAAAGGAGCTCCTCGTGTCGTCAAAGACGTGACCTGGGGAAATGAGAAACCCTTTCCCGGGTATAAATTTTATATCGACAATGATGGAAGCCGCTACACTTTTGCCGTACCTCTCGGTTGTGGCAATATTGCCCTCATGGGCGTGAGCCCGATACCCGCTGCAGCGGTTGTTCCGCCGGTTGCAGCACCTGTGGTTGCAAATAAATCACCTCGATGCAATATGGTGGTTTCTCCCGTTAAGGCATTCTGTGGTGAAATGGTCACTGTTGATGCTACAAGTTCTACGGATGCAGATGGGAACGTTGTAAAAATGATTGTTGCTTTTCTTGACAGCCAGGGCCGGGTGGTCAGTGAAAAGGTTATAGATGGGTTACAGGCTGAGGTCGCAATGCCTTGCGGAGCCAACACCGTTAAAGTTGTTGTCACTGATGATGATGGTGCAAAGGGTGCTTCACCTGGATGTGTAGCTGATGTTTCTAGTCTCAGCAGAGTTGGCTTTTTGGCAGATGCTGGATATTATCACCAGTTTGATCCGGGTAATTACCTTTTCGGCAGAATCGGTATTGAGTATAAACTTACCCACGATTGGTCTCTGTTAGGCCTGGTTGGTGGTGCTGTGCATGTTGATGGCAGTGACGGGAAAAGTGCATTTTTGATAGATGCGCTGGCAGAATATAAGTGGTCAAGATACTATGTTGATTTTGGTGTTGGAGGCTGGATCACTGATGGCGACGATGACAATCCTGCTGAAGACAGTCAACTGGATTTTGTTCTTGGCTTGGGGGCCCGTGTCTACGGCGAACCAGATGCGTTTAATACCTCTCTTTTTGTTGAAATGCGTTCAGCTTTTGATGAATTTGATGAGCTGGGAGAGTACGGGCGATTTGGTTTTGGCGTGAGATTCCGTTTCTAATGATTTGTAAATAGAGAGGGGCCTGGCTGGATGCTGGCTCCTCTCGTATGTCCTGGAACGGATATGCTGTGACTGCATGAGCAGGCACCGGCATATCCGTTTTCTTTTTTCTCAAAAAAACTGTTTCAATATTAAAAAATACCTTGAAAAAATAAATTCATTCTGTACCCCAGCTGTTTCCTGCGATTTGTCAAAATAATACTATATGTTGTAGATTACTCTTGAGTGTGCCATAAATGTGGTGTATAAACCGGTGGCATGATATGCGGAATTCAGCCTGGAAATCTCTATGGAAAAATCGGATTTCCCCGTTGAATTACGCATATCTTTCAGTAGGAAATAATCATCAATTATAGATTGTGCTATCCGGAGAAAAATCCTATGACACCTGATTTGACAAAACAGGTTTTGACCAATACCGCGGAAACTGTACTTGCCAGACGCTATTATTTGAAAGATTCCAACGGCGACTGTGTGGAGACGTGGGAAACGCTTGCCCGTCGTGTGGCAGACAGTGTTGCGGAAGTGGACAGGGAAACAGAAAAGCATGGGCAGCTGAGAGAAGATTTTTTCAATATGATTTATCATATGGATTTCCTGCCCAACTCTCCCTGCTTAATGAATGCAGGAACTGAGATAGGTCAGCTGTCGGCCTGTTTTGTGTTGCCGGTAGAAGATTCAATGGATGGCATCTTTACGGCAATACGCAACGGTGCCCTGGTTCATAAAACCGGAGGAGGGACCGGCTATTCCTTTTCCCGCCTTCGTTCAAAGAATGCCTCTGTACGTTCAACACAGGGAGTGGCTTCGGGCCCGCTTTCTTTTGCGGCTGTTTTTGATGCTGCCACAGAAACTATCAAGCAGGGTGGGAAACGACGGGGTGCGAATATGGGAGTTCTAAGGATTGATCATCCCGATATTATCGATTTTATCTCCGCCAAAGAAAACCAGGATAAATTTAATAACTTCAATTTCAGTGTCGGCATAACAGATGTTTTTATGCAGGCGGTGGAGGATGACGAGGATTTTGATCTTATTGAACCATCTGATGGCAGGGTTATAAAGAGTTTGAGTGCTCGCAGTGTGTTTGAGAAAATCATCGATCTTGCCTGGCACAATGGTGAACCTGGAGTTCTGTTTATTGATACTGCCAACAAGGACAATACTACCCCTCAGCTTGGAGATTTTGAGGCAACCAACCCCTGTGGAGAACAGTGGTTATTGCCCTATGAGAGTTGTAACCTTGGTTCTGTCAATCTTGCTAATTTTGTAAAAGATGATGCTGTTGATTATGATAGATTAAAAAATGTTGTCACTACTGCTACTGTTTTCCTTGATAATGTTATCGACTGCAATCGGTTTCCAATCCCTGAAATTGAGGAGATGACTCTGAAAACCAGAAAGATCGGCATGGGGATTATGGGGCTGCATGATCTTCTGATTCAGCTGGCTATCCCTTATGGCAGCGAAGAGGGTAGGGAACTTGCCGGCAAGGTTATGCAGTTTATTCGTGACGCGGCGGAAGAATGTTCGATTCTGCTGGCTGAGGAGAAAGGTTTTTTCCCTGCATACGATCCTGCATTCAACAGCTATCTTCCAAGGAGAAATGCCGCCCTTACCTCGATTCAACCGACCGGAACCGTTTCAATGATCGCGGATTGTGCCTCCGGCTGTGAACCTTATTTCTCCATTGTAATGGTGAAGCATGTAATGGATGGGGACAGGCTGATCATGGTGAATAAACATTTTGAACAGATAGCCAGGAGGGAAGACTTTTACTCAGATGAGCTGATGAGTAAGGTCGCCGACTCCGGTACAGTGATGGGGCACGAAGAGATCCCGGAAAAATGGCAGGAGGTGTTTTGTACTGCACAGGATATAAGCCCGGAAGATCATATCAGAATGCAGGGATTATTGCAGAAAAATGGTGTTGATTCCTCAATTTCGAAGACCATCAACCTGCCGGGAACTGCCACCCGGGATGAGGTTAAACTCTCCTATATCACCGGTTACCGACTGGGTTGTAAAGGCTTGACCGTTTACCGGGACGGATCCCGGGACTCCCAGGTGCTGAACACCAAAGAATCTGCAGAACAGGATGGAACAGCCATTGTATCCGAGCATGGACCTGTAAAACAGATCCTTCCGGACACCCTTGATGCCAAACGGTATAGAGTAAAAGATCAGGACCAGAAATCGGTATATATTATTGTCTGTTTTGATGAGAACGAGAAACCTATGGAGGTTTTTGCCAAATTCCCTTTCGATAACCGTGTTGATCTCAAAGACAAATCAACCATGTGGACGACTACATGTCGACTGGTATCTCTGGCACTTCGTTTTAACGTCCCCGCTGATGAAATTATCAAACAGCTTGACAGATCCAGTGGGCATATGCTTGATCTGCCGGCGCAATTAAGTAAACTGTTTAAATCTTTTATGGCCGGGACGCAAAATGGGTTTTCCTCTACATGCCCTGAATGCAGTGGTACACTTCGTTTTGAAGAGGGATGCGAAACGTGTCATGATTGTGGATATAGTAAATGTTCGTAGAAAACTTTGTATTTTAAAGATAAAAGACCATAATGTTTGATGGTGAAATAAATGGGAAAAATAGGTAGAAATGAAAAGTGTCCATGTCGCAGCGGAAAAAAATATAAGCACTGTTGTGCCCGCAAGGATCAAATTATAAAGCCTTCAGTGTCACCGGAGCAGAAACTGAAGGTGACTCTGATGAAAAGTGTCAGAGAAATCCAGGAGCAGGCTGTTCAGAGAAAAGAAACAAATCACGAACTCGGTGTTTTTTTCTTCTACTCAACCGGGGTAGGAGATGCCTGGCTGCTTGAGATGACTGACTGTGATTGTATTCAAGTGGCAAGAGACGGAGTAGCGCTTGAGCCGCCAATTGATGAAAACTCTGAAACTATTGAGGTGAACTGGAGTCATATGTTCGCTTTTAAGAGTAAACAGTTGGAACTCACCGCCTACTCAGACAAGAGTGTGCAGCTGTTACCCGATGCGCCTTCACTGCAGATCAGTGCCGCCATTCGTCGAATCAGAAAAAAGTTTTCCAAAGATCAGTTAAGCCAGGTACATCTGCCTACCCCCTAGGCGACTGCGCGAAAATGTATTTTTGCCCGTGAAAATATCGAAAATAAAGAAAACCCGTCTGGTTCCCATGCTTATTTTCATGGGAGCCATTTTTCTTCTTTCCCACCAGCCGGGGGACAGTTTGCACATGCCGTCTTTTATCCCCGGATTCGATAAGCTGGTACATATGATAGTGTACGGCCTGCTGGCTGCCACTATTCTTTATGCCTTCGAACCGGCAATAAATAACGGAAGAACATCAGTGCTTTTTCTGGTGACGGTGATTCTCTGTATCCTCTACGGTATCGGGGATGAATTTCATCAATCCTTTATCCCCGGTCGCTTTGCCAGCATAGCTGACTTGGCTGCAGACACCCTGGGTGCTGTTGCCGCATGTGCTGTCTGGTTTTTCTGGAAGCGTAAGAAAAACTCCACCTCACAGGTCTTCTTTCAGTAATCGGGCCATGTCTTTGGCAAAATAGGTGATTATAATATCGGCCCCCGCCCGCTTTATTGACAGGAGGGTCTCAGCCATTACTCTGTCTCCGTCAATCCATCCTTTTTCTGCTGCGGCCTTAATCATCGCATATTCTCCGCTTACATGATAAGCAGCTATGGGCAGATCAAATTCGTCTCGTAGCTTTGTAATAATATCGAGGTAGGCAACCGCCGGTTTTACCATCAGGATATCGGCCCCCTCATCAACATCAAGGGCGGCTTCTCTGAGAGCCTCCCTGCTGTTTGCCGGATCCATCTGGTAGCTTCTTCGGTCACCAAATTGCGGGGTACAGTCGGCGGCCTCTCTGAAGGGTCCGTAGAAGGCGGATGCATATTTGACAGAATAGGACATGATTGGTATGGACTCAAAATTGTTTTCATCTAACGTGGCTCTGATTTCAGCCACCCTGCCATCCATCATATCGGATGGGGCAACCATGTCGGCGCCGGCCTGTGCATGGGAAAGGGCGGTTTTTGCAAGAATCTCGAGAGTGGCATCGTTGTCCACCTCTTTGTTTATAAGGCAGCCGCAATGGCCATGATCCGTATATTCGCAGAGGCAGACGTCTGTAATTACCAGGAGTTCCGGGCCGCATTTTTTCAATTCTTTAATAGCAGTCTGGATGATACCATCCTTTTTATGGGCTCCTGAACCCATAGCATCTTTTTTATCCGGTAAACCAAAGAGAATAACGCCATTTATGCCGAGTTCCAGGCATTCTTTCGCTTCTTTTCCAAGCTGGTCTACAGTGACCCGAAAAACACCCGGCATGGAAGATATCTCTTCCCTTTTATTTTTCCCGGGCATAATAAAAAGAGGATAAATAAGTTGAGAGGGAGAGAGATGAGTCTCCCGGATGAGGGCACGAAAGGCCGGGTTTT
The DNA here is from genome assembly GCA_001750925.1 of Desulfobulbaceae bacterium S3730MH12. GTDB lineage: Bacteria > Desulfobacterota > Desulfobulbia > Desulfobulbales > Desulfocapsaceae > Desulfomarina. Next base: position 4,433 of record MAXH01000224.1, on the reverse strand, counting down.
TACGGAGACGCCTGGGTCTATAGTCTGGAAATAGCATAGTGATTCCTTGATTTTTAATTAATTATTTCATAAGCCTTAAGCTTTTTATGCAGATGGCTTCGTTCCAATCCCACCTGCTCTGCGGTTTTAGAGATATTGTTATTGTTTAGATCGAGTTTTTGTCGAAGATATTCTTTTTCAAAGTTTTTTCTGGCAGTTTTAAAATCACCGCTTAAAAGGTGGCTGAATGAGGAACCATTTTCAGCGATTGTGCCGGTATGTCCCTGGCTGAGAAACATCCCCACCTGGGTGCTGGTGATTTTGGGTTTTGTGCACATGATAGCCAGTCGTTCTATGAAGTTCCTCAATTCCCTAACATTGCCAGGCCATGTATGTTCCATAAGTGTCTGTATGGCATCCTCTGTGAACTCTTTGTGTTTCAAACCTTTTTCAACGAGATTCTGCATGAGGGATTCCACCAGCAGAGGAATATCTTCCAGTCGATCCTTTAAGTAGGGAACCTGGATTGGCACAACATTAAGACGCCAGAAGAGGTCAGCTCTGAAATTTCCTGCTTCAATCTCTTCCTCAAGGTTTTTATTGGTGGCCGTTAATACCCGGACATTGACTTGTATTGTTTTGTTGCCGCCGACTCTTTCAAATTTCTGTTCCTGCAATATGCGGAGAATTTTTGCCTGGGTGTTGAGACTCATATCACCTATTTCATCAAGAAAGAGAATGCCGCCATCAGCCTGGTCAAATTTTCCTCTTTTGCTGGTGTGTGCCCCGGTGAAGGATCCTTTTTCATGGCCAAAGAGTTCTGATTCTATGAGTTCCTCAGGTATGGCGGCGCAGTTGACCTCGATCATGGGTTGAGCACTTGATAGCGATTGCCTGTGAATGGACTGGGCAACAAGTTCTTTGCCTGTTCCATGATCACCCTGGATTAATACCCAGGCATCCGTTGGTGCAACCATCTCGATCTGTTTTTTAAGTGCTGTTATAACCTCGGAGTCACCTGTTAAAATTGGTTGCTGGGCAGTACCCTGTTTGAGCAGGATGTTTTCCTGCTCCAGTTGTGAAAAGCGTAATCCGTTGGTTATTGCCAGAATAATCTTATCATAGGAAAGAGGTTTCTCAATAAAGTCAAAGGCACCTTTGCGGGTGGCCTGCACAGCTGTCTCGATTGTACCGTGGCCGGAGATCATAATGACCGGTATGTCAAACTTCTCTTTAATTATTTCGAGAGCAGTCATACCATCCATATTATCTCCAAGCCAGATATCAAGGAGAACCAGGTCGATATTCCGTGACCCCAGCACTTCCAGCCCTTTTTCTGCAGATGATGTACAGATGGAGGAAAAGCCTTCGTCGTCCAGGATGCCGGAGAGTGAATTCAGGATGCTTATCTCATCATCAATTATTAATATGCGCTTGCTCATCTTAGGATACCTGCTATTCTTCCTTGTTAAGGAGCGGGAGTTCAATAATAAAGACAGAGCCCTTTGGTTCATTATCCTGAACTCGAATATAACCATTGTGGTCTGAGATAATTGTGGAAATAATTGCCAGTCCAAGACCCGTACCTGTCTTTTTTGTGGAAAAATAGGGTTCAAAAAGTTTCAATTTGTTCTCTTTCGATATTCCCGGGCCGTCGTCGTATACCTTGATAAATACATTTTCCATCTCCGCATCCGGAGAAAGTTCGATGTGTATAGTACCGCCATCAGGTAAAACTGCAACTCCATTGTCAATGAGATTGATCAGGCATCGTTTGATCTGTTCCCCGTCAAAACTGAAGACTGGAATAGGTTCGGTTTCAGTGCAGCGGAAGTTTATATGCTTATGTGCCTCTCTGTAGAGAATGAGGGTATTTTCCGCCAGCTGTGTCAGGTTATTCTGAGATTTTTGCACCTTGGGCATACGTGCAAATTGAGAAAACTCGCTGACCAGCCGTTTAAGTTCGTCAACCTGGGTAATGATTGTGCTTGTACACTGGTCAAACACGCTATTTCTTTCAGTCAGAATGTCTGGATATCGTCGACGAAGCCGCTGGGCTGAGAGCTGAATCGGGGTGAGAGGGTTTTTAATCTCATGGGCAATACGTCTTGCAACTTCACGCCAAGCCGCCATGCGCTGCATTTTTTCGAGTTTTGTAAGGTTATCGAATACCAGTACAAAGCCCAGAGGGTTCTCCAGTTCATCCTCGAGCCTGGTGAAGTTGATCAGCAGGGAGTAGCTTTTTCCCAGTACATTGAGCTTGATATGCTGTTCAACTGTAATTTTTCCTGTGTTAAGTAATTCGTCAATAAAATTCTGAACAATGGCAGCCTGGTAGGGCGGGAGAACATCGTTGAAATTAAGACCGATAAAAAGGGTCTTGTCAATGTTGAGGAGTGTCTCGGCAAACCGGTTAATGGTAGTAATCTGTCCGGTTTCGTCCATCGAGATAACTCCGGCTGACACATTGTGCAATATGATCTCTGTATATCTTCGTCGTTGCTCACTTTCCTGCGAACTCAACTGAAGGGCTGTATGAGCTTCACCGAGGCTTTTATTGCTTGAGTTCAGGTTGATTGTCATCTTGTTAAAGGAGTCCACCAGCAACCCCATTTCATCATTCGAATCTCTCTCCATTTCAAATTCCAGATCACCTTCTGCCACCCGCTGTGTCGCCAGCACGAGTTTTTCCAGGGGGTTGGTTATACCGCGAGAGATGTAGAGACCAAACCATATAGCTGCGAAAACGACCAGGAGGGTGACGATGAGAAGAATGATCAGCAGCCAGAATTTAAACGGTTCTTTAAAATGTTTGAGTTGCCTGTACCCTTCAATTCCCTGTGAAATTGTTCTCATCCTGACAAGTTGATCTTTTTTTACAAGCAGGGAAGTACTGAGGATGGCTCCACCAAGATGTTTGTTGCCGATTTGGATCTCTGCTATGCAGCGGACCAGATCACCTTTACTGATCTCCTGGATGACTGTTTCCCTGATCTGTTGTTCCCTTACACGCTGTATGAGGTTTAACGGAATCTTCGGCAGAACCATGCTGCGAAGACCCGGTCCGAGGACGGTTATCTCCAGATTTTTATCATGAGTGATAAGGGTGATACTGTCGGGGCCGTTTATAGTATTAAAGCTGAGAATGTTTTCAAGCGTCTGGCTGATGGTCTCGGATGTATAGGAAGATATCTCGAGTTGTTTGAGGCGTTCTGCAATACCTTTACTCATCTGAGTTACCTGCTCTTCTTTCTCTTTCAGAAGGGATTGGGCCAGTTTGAGTGATTCCGTCAGGGAGTCCTCGATACTGGCGTTAAACCAGTAATCCATACTGGTGGAGACAAATTGCAGGGAAACAAAAAACAGAAGAATAGTGGGAACCAGGGTCAGTGAGAGAAAGGAGGCAATAAGTTTGGTTTTGAGTTTACTGCCCGGTCTGTTAATTTTTCTTTCAAAAAGAAGTTCAGCCAGATATCTCAGTACAAGAAAGAGAACGAACAGGACAAGGAGAACATTAATGTTGATCAGGGCAAAGATGAGAATATTATTGTCGAAGGGTAAAGCAAGTTCTTCTTTGAGCAATAATTTTTGAATCCAGATAAAAATGGGAATCAGAAGAATACAAAAGAGAATTGTCCACCTGATCAATTTGCGTTTCTGGCGCTGTTGCTTGGCGCTGTATCGCTTTTTGTCGGAGGTTATCTCCGCAGGCAGAGTCTGTTCCATTTCAGTTTTCTAGTTTAATACTTGAATTCGATACTATGCCAATCAGTTTCTACATCGCCCCAGGAGAAAAAGGGAAATACATCACGCAGACCCATAGGCAGTGTCTTCTTATAGAGTTCAGCTCTGACCATGAGCTTATATAGTTTGTCCGGAATGAGTTGTGAAAGTTCTACTATCTTTGCTCCATTGATCTCATTTATTACATTTTGAGCTTCAAGCAGGGAATGAAATGAATAGGTTTTATTCTTTTCTTCTTCCACTGTAACCTTGTAACTCGCTTTGAGGGTATCGAATACCATGGTGTGCTGAAATGTGAGTGCAGTCATCAATTCAGCCGGCCAGTTCTCTGCAGTTTTATGCAGTTCAATGGAGAAGGTAAAGTGCAACGGAATGCCACTGTGGAGTATTTCAATCATCTCCTCAGTAAAGCTGTTTTTCAGAGTACAAAAAAGAATGAGATTTTCTTCGGATGTTGTAGCAGTCAACTCTCCAATGGTGACACCACCTTTTTGTTCGGATGCATAACCGGAAAGAGTGGTAGTCAGAAGAACAGAAATAATATATGCCAGTGTTAAAAATCTGGAATGCATAGTCAGTTATAGTAATTCAACGGCAGTGCCGGTTGGAAGGGTATTGAATCGAGCCCCGTTTACTGGAGTCAGCACAATTTACCTGATTAAATAGGAGTTGTCTATTTCTTGTTCTCACTTGTTTTTTATTACAGCTTT
>MAXH01000223.1 GCA_001750925.1 Desulfobulbaceae bacterium S3730MH12 | reverse complement strand
GCACAAGGCCCAGAGCTGCCAATGCATAGATTGACCCAACCACCACACCGCTCACCACAATTTGAAAAAAATAACTCATCAGACTCCTTCCACCGTGTAAAAGTTAATACTTGCCTCTACCGTTGTTGACTGGCCATCCTGATACTGAAAGGAGGCCTCAATATCTTTTTTGTCAACTGATTCGTCATAGAGTGCCTCATACAGATTCTGGTATCTTTCCTGCACAAATTTACGACGAATTTTCCCGGTTTTTGTCAACTCCCCATCATCAACATCAAGTAGTTTATAAAGCAGTGCAAAGCGTTTAATTTTAAAATGTTCTTTTTCTGCCCGTGAATTAACGTCCAGGACCTGTTGCATCATGAGATCGGCTACTTCGGGTTTACCTGAAAGATCCATATATGTGGTATATGAGATACCTCTGTCCTCAGCCCATTTACCAACGACAATGGGGTCAATATTGATCAGGCAGGCCACAAAATCTTCTTCGTTGCCAAAAATAATCGCCTCTTTAATATATGGGCTGAATTTAAGAGAATTTTCCAGGAACATTGGCGAAAACATTTCCCCTTTTTTGCTGTGCATTACATCAGAAAGACGGTCAATAACCACAAGATGGCCATGTTCATCGATAAATCCGGCGTCTCCGGAATGGAGCCATCCACCCTCGAGCGCTTCTGCAGTTTTTTCAGGTAAATCATAATAGCCAGGAGATACGGAGGCCGATTTTGACAATATTTCCCCGTCTTCAGCAATTTTACACTCGGTTCCCGGCAATGGTTTGCCAACTGTCTCCGGTCTGACGTCTCCATCTCGATGCATATACGCAATACCGGTGATTTCGGTTTGTCCGTAGATCTGTTTTAAGTTTACCCCGATTGCCTGATAAAAGGTAAAAAGTTCCGGTCCAAGAGCAGCACCCCCTGTATAGGCGCGTCTCAACCGCATAAGACCAATCTGGTTTATAAGGGGTCGGATTATGAGCTGTGTACCCAGCCATGATTTGAATTTTAATCCTGACGGCATGGGCTTTCCTGTCATCTTGTATCCTGCTGCTTTCAGTCCTATTTTTATGAAGTAATTATAGAAAAGTTTGTTCAGCCAGTAGGACTGGTCTATTTTCAGCCAGATTTCAGAGCGGATGGTTTCATAGATTCTGGGGGCACCGAACATGAAATGGGGACCAATTTCTTTCAGATCAGACATTGCTGTTTCAACAGATTCAGGGAAGTTGATGGTGATCCCGGTTGCCATGGCAATACCGAATGAGTTCATCTGCTCTCCGATCCAGGCAAACGGCAGAAAGGAGACATATTCATCTGTCGGTTCCAGAGGGTCTACTTCGGTGATCCTCACTCCCATGTTGATATAATTCCTATGGGTCATCATGGTTCCTTTGGGAAGTCCTGTTGTACCTGAAGTGAGACAAAGGTGACAGACATCATCAGGCTTTCCAAGATCCACAAGGGTTTCAAAAAGGTCAGGGCTGCCTTCATGTTTTTTCTCGCCAAGTTCATAAAGGTCCTTAATATCGATGAACCAGTCATCCGACATATACTCTCTCATGCCCCTGGGATCTTCAAAAATGACTTTTTTAACGTTTGGAATCTGATCCCGTACTTCAAGAACTTTATCCACCTGCTCCTGGTTGTCACAAAATACTGCACTAACCTTAAGGTATTGAATGATCTGGGCAATTTCAGCCGGCATGCTGGTTTGATATATGCCGGCAGAAATGGCACCAAGGCAGTGTCCGCCTATGGCTACAAACAACAGTTCGGGAATATTATCACTGATAATGGCAATGGTGTCGTCCTTGCCAAGACCTATGGCCCTGAGACCAAGGGCCGTTTTCCTGACATAGTCATAATAATCTTCCCATGTATAGGTGTTCCATATTCCAAAATCTTTTTCTCTTAAGGCGGGTCGTTTAGGGGTGCTGTTCACACGCCAGCGAAGCAATTGAGGGATAGAGTATTCAAGCAGGTGGTCATTTGTGCTCATTTCTGTTAATCCTCTCCAATATAGGCTTCAATTACTTTAGGATTGCTGGCAACTTCTTCCGGTGTACCGGATCCGATGACTTCTCCAAAATCAAGAACATAGATTTGATCGGAAATATCCATGACAACACCGAGATCATGCTCCACGAGCACCACTGTAATGTTTCGCTCTTTCTGAATATCCATGACAAACCGGACAATATCTTCTTTTTCTTCCTGATTCATTCCTGCCATGGGTTCATCTAAAAGCAGGATGTCGGGTGCAAGAGTCAACGCACGGGCCACTTCAACTTTCTTCTGGACACCGTAGCTTAAATTGCCAACAAGGCTTTTGCGGTAGGGCTCCAGTTCCATAAAGTCAATGACACTTTCTACATAACCCCTGTTCTCAGCTTCAACCTTGGATGCTTTGCCAAAAAAGAAGACGGCGTGCAGAAAGCTGTATTTTAAATTCTGGTGGCGGGCTAAAAGCAGGTTGTCCAAAACCGAAAGACCGGAAAAAAGCTCGAGGTTTTGAAATGCTCTTGCGATCCCCATGCTTGATACCTGGTGGGGGGAGGCGTGGGTCAGCTTTTTTTCCTTGTAATGAATATCGCCCTGGGTTGGATGATAAAAACCTGATATGCAGTTAAGCATGCTGGTTTTACCGGCGCCGTTGGGACCAATAATAGAGGTGATTAATCCCGGCTCAATCTTCATGTCTACATGGGAGAGGGCCTTAAGTCCACCAAAAGAGAGGGTTACGTCTGAAACATTTAGATATGCCATATAAACAAGAGTCTCAATGTTGAAGGAGGGATGGTGTGCAGCTAAACAATTTAATGTAATTATAAAATAGCAATATTTGCAACATGTAAAAGAAATACGCAAGTAAAAACTTTCTTCAAGATCCTACTGTGTGACACAATGGTCATGGTAACATATTCCCAATTCTATTGGTAGCACGGACTACCATCTGGAGCTATGATTTCAAAGAGGTTCTGTGGCTAACTTTTCAGTTCTTCAAGGTTGACAAAAAAATCGAGTGCCTCCGGATTCATCAGAGCATCTCTATTTTTGACCTCACGACCATGAATCATTTTTTTAACAGCGAGCTCTACTTTTTTCATATTCAGAGTATAGGGGATATCAGGTGTTTCAACGATTTTGGCAGGAACGTGTCGTGGAGAGGCGTTGGTACGTATATTCTTTTTAATCCTGTCTTTTAAATCGTTGCTGAGATCGCAGCCTGATTTCATCTTTACAAAGAGAATGACCCGGGTATCATTATCCCATTCCTGACCAACTACAACACTATCTTCAATTTCCTCCATCCGTTCCATAATGCGGTAGATTTCTGCCGTGCCTATCCTGACTCCACCAGGGTTCAAAGTGGCGTCGGATCTTCCATACATGATCACACCACCCTTTTCCGTAATTTCGATGAAGTCACCATGAGCCCAGATGCCGGGATAGTCTTCAAAGTATGCCGAGTGGTATTTTTTGCCGTCTTCGTCATCCCAGAAATAGATGGGCATTGAAGGAAAAGGAGCCGTACACACAAGCTCACCCTGTTCTCCCACCAACGGTTCACCATTGTCGTCATAGGCAAAGACCTTCATGCCCAGCCCCCGGCATTGAAGTTCTCCTGAGTATACAGGGCCCATGGGGTTGCCAAGAGCAAAGCAGCCGTTAAGATCAGAGCCTCCTGAGATGGAAGCAAGTTGCAGATTTTCCTTTACTTCGCTATAAACAAATTCGAAATCTTCTTTTGAAAGGGGAGAACCTGTGGAAAGCAGGGTGTTCATCAATTGCAGATCAAACTGTTTCCCTGGTTTTACTCCCGAACTCTTCAGGGCGGCAATGTATCCGGCACTTGTGCCAAAAATAGTGATTTTCTCATCCTGGGCCATCTGCCACAAAGCATCCGGTTTTGGATGAAAGGGGTTTCCGTCGTAGAGAACGAGGGTTGCACCTGTGGCAAGGGATGTGGTTAACCAATTCCACATCATCCAGCCGCAGGTGGTGAAATAGAAGATGGTGTCGTCCCTTTTCAGGTCGCTATGAAGCATAAGTTCTTTCAGGTGGTGGAGAAGAACCCCGCCTGCGCTCTGCACCATGCATTTGGGCAGGCCGGTTGTGCCTGAAGAATACATGATGTAGAGGGGGTGCTCAAAAGGGAGCTGGACAAATTCGATCTCTTTTGCTTCCTTCAGGCAGAAATCCCGGTAATGGACAGCATTTGCTAAACCTGAGAGATCGGGTTTCGTCTCTGTGTAAGGTACAACAACTACTTTTTCAATTGATGGGATCTCTTTAATTATTTCTTTAATTCTGGCGAGACTGTCGATAGCCTTGCCTTTGAAGAAATAACCGTCTGCTGTGAAGAGTACCCTTGGTTTTGTCTGTCCAAACCGGTCGAGAATACCCTTGATACCAAAATCGGGAGAACAGGAAGACCAGACGGCTCCAAGACTTGTTGCAGCCAGCATCGCTATTATTGATTCCGGCATATTCGGCATAAAGCCAACGACTCTGTCGCCGGGCTTTATGCCAATTTTTTTCAGAGATGCGGCAACCTGAGCGGTTGCGGTGTATAGCTCTCTATATGTGAGTGTTCTTCTTACGCTATCTTCTCCCTTGAATATCAGGGCGGTCTTGTCATCTCTGAAGCGTAAGAGGTTCTCGGCAAAGTTGAGTTTGCAACCGGGGAACCAGTGCGCACCCGGCATTTTGTCAGGGTTATCTATCACCTGGGTATAGGATTCTGATGCTTTAATCTCGGTAAAATCCCATATCTCTGCCCAGAAGTTTTCTAAATTATTAACAGACCATTGGTGGAGTGCTTCATATTCAGCAAAATGAGTGCCATACTTTTCGTTGACATTCTGCATGAACTTGTAGATGTTGGAACTCTTGATCCTCTGTTCCGACGGTTCCCATAATAATTTCGACATTACCTTCCTCTTAGTTGACTCCTGTTCGCAAAAACCTCCCTACCCACAACATTCTTTTATTAGTGTCTTACTCCATAAAAGCTGTAATCAAACTGTTGCCCATTTTTTAAATTTTGTCTTAAAGCGTTCCGACCCACAGCACGAAACTGCGCTCCGTGCTGTTGTTGGTAATCTTCTGACTCTCCGGTTTGGACCAGTAATGCGCTGCGTCACCTTCAACCATGTGAAGGGTTTCATCACTTAACACCAGCTCTATGGAACCTTTCAGAACACAGAGCACTTCCTGCCCATTTTTTATATTTTTTCTTGCAGGAATTGAACGTCCCGGCTCAATAACCAAAATGGATGAATCGATTATGGATCTGTAGTCAGGTGGAAAGAATCGCCGGGTGACAAAACCTATATGCGACAAATCAATGTCATCCCATTCCGATTTTTTTATGAGTACAGCCCTTTTCTGTTTACTCATTTGGGAAAGAATTTCGCCGGCATCAGCACCAATGGCCTGGCAAATCCGTATCAGCGTGTCCACTGACGGGGAATTCACATCATTTTCCACCTGGCTTAAAAACCCCTCTGAAACAGATGCCTTCTCTGCAACCTTTTTAAGGGTCAAGCTCCGATCCTTCCGGTATTTCCTGATGACGGTACCTATATGCATACTGGTACGACCACCCCTTCTGTTAAGGTTTCATATGAGTTAAGACTTAATTTATATTAAACCTTAACAAGAAATCAACATTTAAATGGACTGACGATGATTTTTTTGATTATTTTCCGTAAAGTACAGCAAGGATATTAGTTTTCCCCTTTTTTGACGCAATAAGATGTGGGGTTGTGGAAAGGTAATAAACACTGTCACCTGGATTCAGGTCATAAACATCATCGCCGATTTTAAACAGTGCTGTACCGTTTAAAACAAAAATAAATTCCTCTCCGTCGTGGACGGACATCTCTCCATCTTTGTTTTCTTCAAGCTGAACAATAAAGGATTCCATATGCCTGCCCTTGACATCTGGAGCAAGCGATTTGTATTGATACAGAGATTTGCCATCTTTTTGTGATGTGGACCTAAGCACGTTCTTTTGCTCACCATGCCTAGTAATAGAATAAAGGCAATTGCCTTCACCGGAAACAATTCTTCCGAAAGCACTATCCAGAGCTTTTGAAAGCTTCATTACAGTTCCAAGTTGGGGTTTAAGGGAACCACTTTCGATATTTAGAAGTCTTTTCGATGAAAATCCGGTCATTTTGGACAATTCTTCGATCGAAACTCCTTTTTGCTCTCTTAGCTCCTGTATTCGTCTCCCAACTTCTTCTACATTTTTTTCTTCCTGATTGTTTATCTCACCAGTAAGGTCTTCAAAAAAATCTACATTATCATAGGGTTGTTTGTCTTCAGGAATCATGCTGGCTCCTTAGGTAAGTTTTTTTATATGAAAGTCTCCCTTGGGGGCAGGGCCGACAGAGGGGACTTTCATTTTTTATCAGCAGCCTATGTGACGTGAGATTACCAGTCTTTGAATTTCAGATGTTCCTTCTCCTATATCGAGCAGTTTCTGATCACGGTAGAAACGTTCGACATCATATTCTTTCATAAGGCCGTATCCGCCATGAATCTGAACGGCATGGTTGGCCACACGACCCATTAACTCAGAGCAGTATAGTTTGCCCATTGCAGCTTCTTTTTCAAAGGCCCTTCCTTCATTTTTCAGCCAGCAGGCTTTGTAAAGAAGGTTTCTTGCGCACTCTATCTCAATGGCACAATCGGCTAGTTTAAAAGCAATAGCCTGAAATTTACTGATTGGCTGGCCAAACTGCTTTCTCTGTTTTGCATATTTAAGAGCCTGTTCATAAGCTCCCTGTGCTCCACCAAGCCCCATGGCACCAATGGAAAGTCTTCCACCGTCAAGGGTCTTCAGCATCTGATGGAAACCGTCACCCTGGCTTCCGAGTAAATTTTCTTTTGGAACACGTACATTGTCGAAATAAAGCTCAGCCGTATTTGATGCTCTCCACATCATTTTTTTATGCATCGTGACAGCTTTAAATCCTTTGGTTCCACTCTCAACGATGAAACAGGAATATTCCGGTTTGCCGTTATCTTTTGTTCCTGTAATAGCCTGAACAGTAACACCAAGCGTAAGATCGCAGGAAGCATTGGTAATAAATATTTTTGATCCGTTGATGATCCAGTCATCACCGTCCTGCTTTGCGGTTGTGGTACTCCCACCCGCATCTGACCCAGCGGTGGGCTCAGTTAAGCCAAATCCCCACAGGTAGTTGCCACTGCATAATTTAGGCAGATATTTTTGTTTTTGTTCTTCGGTTCCGAAATAGTATAGAGGACCTATACCCAGTGAGTTTCCTGCCGCAACCGTTGCTGCCTGGGAGCCGTCTACTCTTGCAAGTTCTTCAACTGCGATGATGTATGAGATGTAATCCATTCCCTGACCTTCATACTCATCTGAGACAAACATGCCGAAAAGACCGATTTCCCCCATTTTTTTTGTTATTTCAACAGAAAACTCCTCCTTTTCGTCAAGTTCAGTTGCTACAGGGGTAATTTCTTTTTTGGCAAATTTTCTGACTTCTTTTTGGATCATTTTCTGTTCTTTAGATAAATCGAAGTTCAAAATATTCTCCTTTTCTTTTCATGTTTGAAAACAGATCATGTTGCATACTGCCACGGCCACAGTTGTATTAAGATTTTATATAAGTTAAGACTTAATCTATATTAGACCTTGATAATAAATCAACATTTAAATAGAACGGCGGTGGTTTTTTTGGGAAAAAGCTGCTGAACAATAAGGAAAGGGAAAG
>MAXH01000222.1 GCA_001750925.1 Desulfobulbaceae bacterium S3730MH12 | reverse complement strand
TTGGGGCGTTATTATTGCTTACTCTCTGTAAGAATACCTCGCTTGAGTGAAACGAAAGGCGAGCGTTAGCGAGAGGGCTTGCCCCGAGGATCTTTATTTGTGATTTAAACTGGCTATCGGTGAAGTCATATCGAATTCCATTTATTTCATTGTAGAAATGCAATCCTTCTTGTAATTTCGTCTTTAGAATTCTACCGCCAAACAACTCATCTACTAGCAGAGCGGTTACGTTGCATTGGCCGAGAGCGGGGTTATCTGGTTGCCATTGTATTGCTGTTTTGGATGACCAAGATTTTCCAAATGCTTCCCGGATTTCTTTCTCGTTAAAATCCATTATGCTATGTTTTTTTACAGTTAACGTTTAGTTAACCTGCGATCTTCAGCGAGGCCGTCTTAAACGCCTTATTATGTGATTTTAACCAATTAATGCTACACATTTAGTTTTGATATCTTCAGGGAAAATGCAACTTTTCCGGTTCTCTCGATCAAGATGAACCCCCAACAACTCGGATGTTGCAACTTCCGTTTCAGTTTCTACGTTGTACATGATGTGTAGAAATCGAATTGTCTTATCTTTTATTTCTAAAATTTTGGATTTTACTACAAGTAAATCGCCGGCCACTACTTCTGATTTATACTTTGTGGTTTGCTCCAAAGCTGCCATTCCTCTTTGATTATCACGAATGTATCCATTTGTAATGCCGACAGAGGAAAATAAATGCCATGTTGCCTCATCAAACTTAGAGGTGTACCACTGCACATTCATGTGATTCATGTGGTCTAGTTGATTCGGATAAACTACACCTCTATATGTTTCAATCATAGATTGTTCTCACGTACTGGTTGCACATAACAAGTATTGTACATGTCCGCATACACACAGTTCATCATGATATGCAGCTGTAATTGATTTCACCTCACTCCCCCATCCACACTGAACTACCCCAGCAGCCTATCCGGCCACTATAGATATTTGTACCTATTGATTATTTCCCCGAGTTAACCGATATAACTCCAAAGCCCTTGGACAATCTTACGCCGGAGTCAGTCGTGTGGAGCGGCTATCTATTTTTTTCTGCATACAAGTTCACCTTTCCCAATTGGGACAACTATCGCATCAACTCGCTCATCGAGGAACGCTCGATCCAGCATGGGGCGAAGAACCTTCTCGTGATTGATGGCGTTGTCAGCAATAAGAATACCGCCGGAAACCATGTTGGGAACAACGGCTTCGTAACACTCGGCATAAATCTCTTTCTCTGCGTCAAGAAAACAGAATGACACACCTTTGCAGTTGGGGAGATGCTTCAAAGCGTCACTATGGATAAAGTCAACGACATCATCGACTTCTGTCAATTCGAACGTCTTACGCGCCAGTTTGGCCTTGTCGTCAAGAATCTCGAACGATGTAATCTTCTGTCCGACAGCACGGCACGCTAGAGCGAGCCAGAGTGTAGAGTAGCCAGCGCTGGTTCCGATTTCCAATAACCGGCCTGGTGGAGCTGTGGTCGCAAGTAATGCGATGAACTTCCCGGTCTCTCGTGGGATCTGTCGAAGCCGCTTAAGTCGAGTTGTACCGTTAGATCGATCTTGACTGTCGATTTGCTCAAGTTCTTCCATTCGATCAATAATATTTTGCGGTATATCGTTAAACATTTTCTATTCCTGTAACCCGACATTGTAAATACATGGAAATAGGCCTTGGTGTTTTCCTCCGACCAACCCAACCACCTAGTCTAATATTTTTTCGTTTTTTAATATCATGATAGTTGCATCAACAGGACAAACAGTTATGCAGAGTCCACATCCAAGGTATGCATCAGGGTCGTATTCCATCTTCTCATCATTGAAACTACGAGCATCAAAAATGCATCTATTAACACATTCACCACAATGAGTACAGGTGTCAGGGTCTGTAGCCGCAACATATTCGGAGTGGACCATTAACTCCTTTCGCTCGGTAAGTTTTACTATCTGTAACTCATGACAACAACACGAACAGCAGCTACACAATGCAAAGGTTTCATGGTCAGGCATGTATAACGCAAGATGGATAAGACCGTGTTCGTTTGCATTTTTTAAAATATCAACCGCTTCGGTCAAAGAGACATGGCGGGCCTTATTTATCGAGACGAACTTATCCCCGACTTTATTTAAAAGAAGACAGACTTCCAAGGGGTTGTCACATCTTTTGTAATGAGTTCTGCATTCACAAGCCTGAACTGCAATCGAATCGGCATTTACAAGTATCTCCATTACCTGCCGGTCGGCAGAACCCATTGTTTTGCATCAAATGACTCTGAGACCGGGATCACTTTCGACGATGAAGAAATTTGCCCTTTGTCCAACCATTTATCGTAGTTAACAATTCTTTTCTCAAGAAAAGGATCACTATATTTTTCTTTCCTCATCTTCTACTGTTCTTTTAATTGAATGACCTTCTCCGAGATGCTCTGGAAGTATTTTTTTCATTTGATCAAATTAACCTACTGCTACTAATACATCCCAAAACAAATATTTTCATTGAAATACTTCGAAAAATCCCATACTGTGAACATGTTCACCCAAGATGCATGTTTATACTATAGGTAAAAGTGATGGCTATCAAAAAAAAGAGTCACCGCCTGCTACAGAAAGAAGCCACGAGGAAAATACTGCTCCAATCGGCATACTCGTTATTTGTTGAAAAGGGTTATGAAAAAACGACCATGAGAGCATTGGCCGAAAATGCCGGTGTTGGGCTCGGGACTATTTTTAAGCATTTCTCAGATAAACCCTCAATCCTAGCTGCAGCTTTTGAAGAGGATCTCAATGCAGTTCTTCAAAATGCATTTAGGACCCTTCCCTCACTTGGGATAACCTCTCAGCTTATTCATATATCCAATCATCTTTACAGCTTTTACGCCAAAAACCCTATCTTCTCGAGAGCCTTGATCAAAGAGGTTTTATTTTTAGAAGGAGATCACGGCAAGGTACTGCATCAGCAGTTACAAATTTTTCTGGAGACGATAACCAACCTGATAGGTAACGCGGTGCAAAATGGTGAGTTGTCGCCAGATACACAGACAAGTGATGGAGCCACTGCATACTGGTCTTTCTATTTCACCGGGCTTCTTTTGGGTCTTATGGAACCTTCATTTAATGTTTCAACACAACTTGCATTGGTGGAAAGATTAATAGATAAGCACTTTTTTGAAAAGGGAGATAGTTTCCGTGGATGTTAGACAGACAGCCAATCAACAAAAATACGATTTCACCGCATCGGTATACGATATTATCGCCTTTTTAATGAGTTTAGGACAAGTCAAAAGGATATATCATGAGGTTGCGCAGGCTCTGGACCACGCGTCGACAACAATTGTTGAACTCGGTTGTGGGCCAGCCTCTGTGACTCCTTATCTTCTGGAAACAGTAGGCAGTTCAAGCCAAATAATCGGAATTGATTTTTCCAAGAAAATGATAAAAATCGCGAATCAAAAAAAGGTAAATAATGGCTGGGAGAATGTAGAGTTTGAGTGTATGGATATATACGACTTCCCTGGTAATAAGAAGGCTGATATTGTCATATTCTGCCTTGCCCTTACAGCAATACCTAATGCTACCAGAGCTCTTCAAAAGGCAATATCAATTTTAAAACCAGGAGGGCAACTTATCATAGCAGATTCCTTTCCACTGCACTCACGCTGGTGGCATCCTTTTACAAACTTCTATATCAGTGTTAAGTCTTTGGTCGTAGGCGCTAAACCGACCAAGGATGTCTTAAATTTTATTGAAAAAAACATGGTTGACATAAAAGCAAAAGAGATGGTTGGTGGTATCTATACAGTGATTACAGCACGAAAATGGTAATCTATCTTTTTAACTTCAAAAATAATTCTAAGAATGGAGCAGTTACGGTCGCAAACAGAGCCTTGCTGAGTTCCTCAAGGGTAAGTTAGAAATTGAGGGATATGGCGTGAGGTGGGGTTGGCGTAGGGAGGACACCAGTGCCAGAGCGAAAGCAGATATTGCCAGACTCAACAAAGCTGTCATCAAAGAAAGAGAAGGCAAGGAACGAATCAGGTACAGGCCAGTTGTTGTGCCTGATGCCGTGTCACCCAATGCGTCGAGAATTGCCGGACTCTTCAGCAAAAGAGTCTTCTTAGTTGAACAAGGAGATACACGATTTGCGCTTGAAGGAGTAACTGTATCGGGGATTAAAGGTGTGACCTATGTCAACGTACCAAGTGGATTAGCCAGAAAGGCTTGTTTTGAATCTCGATTAAATCCTGCCGATTCATAGAATTTATAAGTTTCTTCGTCTTTTCTACCAGTGAGGAGCATTACCTTATAACAACCCATGAATCTGGCGTCGGCCAGAGCCTGTTGTAGAACTGCTTTGCCAAGTTCTTGTCTCCTGAAACGAGGATGAGTCACCACGTTCTCAATCACTCCGTAGGGCCGACAGCCTCGTGTAAGGTTTGGAGTCACGCTCAGCGTGCAACTGGAAACAAGCGTGTCATCAACAAAAGCTCCAATGTACCTGAGGTTCGGGTTCTGTAGGATCGTTGCCCAAAGTCGATCGACTATATCTTGGTTCGGCAACGGATCGTCAGACGGGTGGAGATGTCTATATAGGTCAAGCAGTACGGATAAATCGGATTCTTTCAGTTCTCGTATCATTGTCTTAAATCGTTCGCCGTCAGTTATTCAAGGTAGCCTCTTGCCCTGGACATTTCAGGATTTGGAAATAGTCCCATACCAGTCTTTAAATTTCCAAAACCAAATTTCCGGTAAAAATCCTGCTTCCCTGGTACAACATATATTAACACTGGTCCACTTTTGGGTAATTTTTCCAAAAGTGCATCCATAATAATTTTCCCAGCACCATGCTTTTGGAATTCTGGTAAAACGACCACATCATAGATCGCGGATTGATATTGACCGTCGGAAATGGCACGACCAAAACCAATCATTCTACTATCAACAAAAGCGGAACAAACGGAGAAACTGTTTTCCACTGCAATTTTCAGTTTATCTGGTTTACGTGTTCCCAATGGTGCACGTCTAAAAATCTCACACAATGTTACCCAGTCAATATTTTCAGATCCATATTTAATTGATATTTCCATTTCAGTTAGAGATGGTCTTAAGTTTTTCTTTGTCTTTCCTGGTGAGTTTGCTCACTACCAGTTTATATGAATTGTTAGCTATATCTATGAGCATCTCTTTAGACAACTCACCTGTGAGAGAAATTGTAATCCAATGCTTTTTATTCATGTAGTAGCCTGGTATTACAGATTCGAATTGTCCTACTAAAAACGCACCATCTTCGGGAATACATTTCAGTGTTACTCTTGGGATCTCTTCATTTTGTGAAACAAGAGCAAACATTTTTCCCATTACTTTATAAACTAATGCCTCTGGGCCAAATGGATAACTATTCTCTGAGCCTCTGAAATTAGCAAGGTGTTTTTCAATTGATTTTTTTCCATTGGTTTCAGTGCAGTAATTTTTGATCTGTAATTCATTCTCTACTTTCTATTGGACACTGGAAAAAACTCGGTTACTGTTTTTTTGACCTCTTCCAACCACTCTTTTCTTTTGCAAACACACCGGAACCTCTCAAGACTCCACCCGGATATTCT
>MAXH01000221.1 GCA_001750925.1 Desulfobulbaceae bacterium S3730MH12 | reverse complement strand
TGTCCCGTCTCCTCTCCGCTGCGATTTTTCGACGGTCTACATTTGTTCTCCGGTTGCTGCCGGGTTTGCGTCGTTCTACTCCATCCCACTTATGATTCTTGGCAGGTGGTTTCATTTTTCTTTTAGTGTATTGATGTAGTTTCTACACCATTTCCCGGATATCAGAATTATGGAGTGGATAATACCCTGAAAAATACACTAAATGAGAGGATCTGTGAACCTTTTTATACTTTTACCAGTCCTATTTTTCTTCGCAGAGGGCCTTGTGCAGAGCCCGTTGAGCCTGAATAAAATGTTCTCTGTCTATGGTGAACTGCATATTGGTTTGTCTTGATGTCTGGGATACCGTAAGAATGTTTATTTTTGCGTTAGCCAGTGATCTGGTTGCCCGGGAAAGAATTCCCGGTTTTGCGATGTTTGAACCGATCGCGCATACTATGGCCACATTCTGGGTGGTTACCAGTTCAAAATTCTCCTGCATATCTTTTACCAGTACAGGAGTACAGTCTTTTTCATAAATTATTATTCCAATAGTGTTGGCATTTGTCACCTTGTTTATATAACTGACATTATGGTTCTGGAGGATCTCCATAATCTTCATATCAAAGCCCACTTCTCCTACCATATGGGTATCATGAATTTCCAGACAGGTGACCAGGTTTGAACCGGTAATAACTTCTGTCTTTGATTGCGGACAGATATAGCCCTTGGTCATTATTGTACCGCTGTGACTGGGGTCAAATGCATTCATGACCCGTATGGCAATACCCGCCGTCTCCAAGGGTTTTGAAGCCTTCGGGTGAATTGCCTCCATGCCTACATCTGCAAGCTGATCCGCTACATCAAAGTTTGTGTTGCAGATAGGATGGACCTTATCTTCTCCAATAATTGTAGGATCCCCGCTGCAGAGGTGATACTCTTTATGGATTATTGCTTCATGGGCACCCAGCAGAACTCCGATTTTGGAGAAGGTTACTTCGGAGTAACCTCGATCGAACTCCCTCATAATCCCTTCTGTGCCTTTGGTATAGCCAGTGGCTACGCAGATGGTTTGGGAGGGATCCAGTTCCGCAAATGAATGCTGAATTCTCTCATCAATTGTTCGCTCCTTACTGTCCTGCCAACCGCTTAAATCGACAAAAGTTGCATCATAACCGCGGTTTTGCAGGATATTTGCGGTATTGAAAGCACTGTGCATTTCACCTATGGATGAGAGCAGTTCTCTTGCTGCAAGGAGCAGTTCATTGCGGTTAACATAGCCGGAAGCGAGCACATTGCTCATGCTTTTAAGGATGTTCAGTGTGAAGTCTATTCGATCACAGATAAACTGATCTGCAGTTTTAATATCAAGTCCGATCTTAATAAAACTGTGGTTGAGCTCACAGAGCCTATCTTGTAGTTTGAGCATGGCTGGTTTACAGTATTTTCCATGCTCAAAAATTTGATAAATGCCCGATTCTTTAGTTTTTTTATGCTCCAGGAGATCATTTGTTATTCCTGCATAAGCTGAGACAACATAAATTCTGTTGTAGATATCGTCTTTATCTTTAAGAATTACATTCTCAAGAACTTCGGCAAAGCGGGACATTGTAGTCCCTCCGATCTTCTCAACTCGCAGATTTGTTTGTGTCATGATATCACCAGATATTAAATAAAAACCGAAGGAACTCTGCCGGGTTTTTCAGAAAGCTACAAATAACCATCAACACAGAGATGTCAATCAACTTACCAGTCAGTCTGTTCAAATGTAATGATAACATCTGCAACAGTGGTGCAGTTACAAATCTGAGAGATTTCCCAACAATTACATGGTTAACCCATGGAAGGAATCAATTTTTCATGGTAAAAGCAGAATAGAAACATTTTGGAGATTGAATGGTGTGAGGGCATGGATTATTCAAAGTTAAAAATATCGCTGTTTCTGCTGATTACAACCATTACATTTGGTACCTTTGGTTACGTGCTTGTGGAGGGCATGGCTCTCTTTGAGGCGTTTTATATGACGTTGATTACCATCAGTACCGTCGGTTTTTCAGAGGTAAAACCCCTCTCCCCCATGGGAAGGATGATTACCATTGTCATTATTGTCTGGGGAATCAGTCTGCTCACATACACTCTTGGGCAGGTTGCAAAAATATTTGTTGAAGGTGAGTTGAGGATCATTCTTGGGAGAAGGAAATTGGAGAAGCAGATAGCAGCATTGAAAGATCATTATATTATTTGCGGGTATGGAAGGATAGGTGCCATAATTGCGTATGAGCTGAGGGTCGAAAAGATTCCTCTCGTGGTGATAGAGCAGGATCCTTCGCGGATAGAAGAACTGGAAGCAGAAGATATCCTCTATCTCGGCATGGATGCGACCTCCGATGAAGCCTTGATTTCTGGGGGATTACAATCAGCGAGAGGACTTGTAACAGCTGTAAGTTCTGATGCGGATAATGTCTTTATCGCCCTTTCCGCAAAAGAGCTGCGGCCGGATATTTTCATTCTTGCTCGTGCATCTGGTGTCAGTAGTGAGAGTAAACTGCTGCGGGCAGGAGCAACAAGAGTAGTTTGCCCTTATCAGATGGGTGCAAAACGGATGGCTGAAATTTTGCAGAAACCCACTGTTATTGATTTCTTGGACCAGACCATGATGAATAGTGAACTCGGTCTGGCATTGGAAGAGGCTGTTATTACGGAAAATTCTCTTCTTACCGAAAAAACAGTGATGACCAGCAAGCTCAAGCAGGATTTTGGTGTAATAATTGTTGCCATTAAAAAATTGTCCGGTGACATGATATTTAATCCCGATCCTGATAAGCAGTTTGACGCTGGAGATGTTATCGTTGTTATTGGAGAAAAGGAAAAGCTTTATAGAATGACAAAAGCAATCAGTTGATGGTAAAAATATGAGTTGAATTGATGAAAAGGAAGGTTCACGAGAGTTAATTTTAGCTATGACCAGACCATGGGAGGGATATATGTGGCAAAATATTGAAGCAGCACCGGTAGATTCTATTTTCGGCCTGACCGATGCATTCAAAAAGGATCAGAACCCCAAAAAGGTTAATCTTGGGGTTGGCGTCTATAAGGATGATACGAGCAATACACCTGTACTCAACTGTGTCAAAGCCGCAGAAAAAATTCTTCTGGAGAAGGAGAATTCAAAAAGCTATCTGCCCATTTCGGGTGATCCTGTTTACGCGGAAAATGTGCAAAAACTCCTCTTTGGGGAGTCCAGCGAGGTGATCAGTTCCGGCAGGGCTGCAACTGCTCAGGCCCCTGGTGGAACGGGAGCTTTGCGAGTGGGTGGAGATCTGTTGAAAAAATTCTATCCCGGGGCGAAGGTCTGGATAAGTTCCCCTACCTGGGCTAACCATAAGGGTGTTTTCAGTACCGCCGGTTTTGAGTTGGCAGAGTATGAGTATTATAATGATGAGACAAAAGATGTTGATTTTGCCGGTATGACTGCCAGGCTGAAAACCATACCTGCAGGGGATATCGTACTGCTGCATGCCTGCTGCCATAATCCGAGTGGTGTGGATCTCAGCAATGAGCAATGGGAAAAAATAGCCGATATAAGTAAAGAAAAAGGATGGATTGGTTTTCTTGATTTTGCCTATCAGGGATTTGGTGAGAGTGTGGATGCGGATCGCTATAGTGTTGAGCAGTTCGCCGCAGCCGGAGGGGATTTTTTTATAGC
>MAXH01000220.1 GCA_001750925.1 Desulfobulbaceae bacterium S3730MH12 | reverse complement strand
GGTCCGTAACCATCGTCACCCATGATCACATTCCCACAGCCGAAAATCATTGTTGAATATTTTTTTGGTCGCATTGTGCAAACAGTGCTTGAGTTAATATTCAGGTAAAAATAACAGCAGATACGCTCAACTTCAAGGCAATTATCCGGATAGTGAATTCGTATCCACCCTTCCTGCCGGAAAAATCAGCTTTATAAACACAAGGAAAAAAGATAAGGTGTCTCATGAGATCGCAACAGACCTCATAAAGTAATGCCGGGAAAATACTTTACTTCAGGAGAATGACCATGCCATACGTTAATATTCGAGTTGCAGGCAGTCTAACTAAAGAACAAAAGGGAAAAATCAGTCGAGGAGTGACTGATGTGATCGCCAGAGAAGCCAACAAGCCTCCGGAGTCTGTACTTATCTTTATAGATGAGGTGGTGCATGAAAACATTGCAAAAAATGGTGAACTGCTGGTGCCTCCAAAATAAATAGACTGAAACCAGGCAGAGAAGAGGTGGCTCGGGAACTGGTTTTTTATAATGCCCTTTAAATGATGGCGTCGTAAAATGTCCGACAGCAAGCGTC
Organism: Desulfobulbaceae bacterium S3730MH12; assembly: GCA_001750925.1. Taxonomy (GTDB): domain Bacteria; phylum Desulfobacterota; class Desulfobulbia; order Desulfobulbales; family Desulfocapsaceae; genus Desulfomarina. The sequence goes on along the minus strand of MAXH01000220.1, from coordinate 7,184 downwards.
ATTTCGATGCAATCAGCTTTAAATACTCCAATTCACTAACCACCTTCACCCCAAAATCGTCAGCCTTTTTCAGCTTTACCGCCCCAACCTTCATACCTGTAACAAGCATGTCTGTCTTACGGGTGATGGAACTGCCTATCTTTGCCCCCAGCATCTTTGCCTGTTTTTTCATATCATCCCGCCTCCCCTGCTGCATTGTTCCGCTAAAGACAATGCGTTTGCCCTGCAATGGGAGTTTCTTCATTTCTTCCTGAGGGACTGCAACAGGAGTCTTGGATAAATTAAAGCCAAGCCCATAAAGCGTATCAAAAAGTGAAGAAATTGCCCGCATACCATCCACCACTGCATCAGCAGTCTTCTCTTTAAAGCCCTTTATGGCCATCACTTCCTCTTTTGTCAGCTCAAAGACTTCTTCCAGGGGATGAATTGAAAGAAGTTTCTCGCAATTACCCAACCCCATTCTGTACACACCAAAAGCGGCAAGGAAACGCCAGTCTTCTATCTGTTCGTTCCTGCTCCTTCGCAGTTCTATCACCATGTTTTCCGCCTGTTTGGGGCCAAAATTCATATCCACATAATCTTTTTCCATAAGAGCATATATTTCCGGGATAGTACTGATATCATGGCGATAGATTCTATTAATGGTGGCGGGACCAAAGCCGTCAATATTTCCCAGAGTCTTAAAAAAATGGCCAATAGAATGGGTAATCTGCGCAGGGCAATTCATATTATTAATACAGCGGAGGAAATCATTATCCCAAATCAAATCAGAACCGCAGCTCGGGCACTTTGCAGGGATTTGAGGCTGAACCGGCACAAGAACCTCCTCAATCTTTGGTATAACCTCCCCGCTTCGGGACAACCTGATAATAGCCCCGGCACCTACCCCCTTCTCCCGCACCATGTTATAGTGATGCACAGAAACCCGTTTAATCAATGCACCGCTCAGCTTTGTGGGTTCAATCTCCGCAACCGGGTTCACTCTGCCCGAACGGGAGGTCTGGGGGATCACCCCCAGCACCTCGACTTCAGCCGTTTCAGTATTCTTTTTATAGGCAATCTGCCACCGATGATGATGCCGGGTTGCTCCCATGGAACTTTTTATCTTATTATCTACAATCTCCAGGACAACTCCATCGATATCATAGTCGACCCGATCCCAGAGCCCATCAATAATTTTATCAAATCCGTCTGCAAGCTCCTGCCAAACACCATGCCAGCTAGGTAACAGAGAGAAAGGAAAAAATACAGCTTCGCCCTGCCTGATCGCCTCTGCCGCAGGTTGCTCAAGCTCCTTTTCTTTAATAAGACTTGCCTGGAAATTCCTGGAATTATCAAAATACTCGGCAAGATTTTCCAGGAAATAGCTGCGACTCACAACTATTTCCCCGGCACCCATACCGCGCTCACCCTCTACTGCTACCCTCAGACCACGTTCAAAGACTCTGGTTATGTCGGTTCCCCTCCTGCCGTCTCCCCGGGTATACAACCTCTTTCCATCATCATATGCGGCAAAGCCGTCAAGCTTGGGAGTCGCCTTAAAAATTTGCGTATCGAAGGCCAATCCGTTTTCAACCGCAGCTTTCTCTATTCGGTTGGCCCAACGTTGCAAAGCGGCAAAATCATATGCTTTCTCAGTTGAAAACATACGAACAGGCAATTGTACAGTCTTTCTGGTCTGTACCGGCTCAGGCTCTACCTCCTGCAGAAAAGGATGGGCCGGGTTCCGCCTTCTCAACTCCGCCAAAAAAACAAAGTCATACCTGGCATCTGTAACCAGTTGAGCACCTCCACGATAAAAGAGGTTAGCCAGGATCAGAAATTCAACCAAGCCATCATCCCCTACAGTTTGAATATCAATTTTCTCCTCGGCAATTTCAATTGCCTGTTTCTCTGTCAGATGTTTCAGGTTGTAATCCGCCTCCACGAGGATAGATTTTTGCTCCCAGCTGAATTGATTCATTTTTCCCTTCGTTTTTCTTGAAATCTCATGTAAATATGTCATCTTTGATGGCGTTGTAAAAAGTCTCCCGCGCCGTCATTCTTACCAGGATCCTTCTCCGACAACAGAATTTTAATATGTTTTCTCCGCAACCACAATAAGGAACAATGTAATGAGAATTATCGATTTTCGAAGCGACACCGTCACCAGGCCCAGTCAGGGAATGCGGGAAGTTATGGCCAGGGCGGAGGTGGGTGATGATGTTTACGGCGACGACCCCACAGTAAACAGGCTCGAGAGAATGGGAGCTGAATTACTTGGCTTTGAGAAGGGGGTTTTTGCCACCAGCGGCACCCAGGCCAACCTCATAGGTATTATGTCCCACTGCAAGCGGGGTGATGAATATATCGTCGGTCAGCAGGCACATACTTATAAATATGAAGGCGGCGGAGCCGCTGTTCTTGGCAGTATCCAGCCCCAGCCCATAGAATTTGAAGAGGATTCAACCCTTGATCTGCAAAAAGTTGCAGAAAAAATCAAACCGGACGATATCCATTTTGCCAGAACCCGGCTCCTCTGTCTGGAAAATAGTCAGAACGGAAAGCCCCTTCCCCTGGACTATTTGCAAAGAGCAGGAGATTTTGCCAAAGAAAACAATCTCAAACTCCATCTTGACGGTGCCCGACTCTTTAACTCCGTGGTAAAACAAAATGTGGAAATTAGAGAGATCAGCCGACACTTCGACTCTGCGTCCATCTGCCTGTCCAAAGGACTGGGAGCCCCTGTAGGATCCCTACTACTCGGCCCGGCTGAGCTTATTGCCGAAGCGAGAAAATGGCGTAAGATGGTTGGCGGCGGTATGCGTCAGGCGGGCATTGTTGCCGCAGCCGGTATCTATGCTCTACAGAACAATATTGGTCGCCTGGCAGAAGATCATGAAAATGCCCATATGCTCGCCAGGGGATTAAGCGAAATAGAAGAAATCGAAGTAGAACAAAACAAAGCCCAGACCAACATGGTCTTTTTCTCTGTGGCAGGGGACAGAGCTCAACAACTAGCCGCTTTTTTACAGGAAAAGAACATTCTCATCTCGGCTGGAAAAACAACCAGGATGGTCACCCACCTGAATACAACCAGTGATGATATCCTTCTTGTTTTAAATGAGATCCATCATTTTTTTGGAAATTTGAAGAAATAAGGCAGACATGGGGTACGATGCCATCACTCCCTGTTCTTCATTGTCTCCAACTCGTCCCAGCGAGTATACAGTTTCTCCGCATCGCTCCGGGTTGTTTCAAGTTCCTGCCAGCACTCACCAAGTTTTGCCGAATCGGATACGATCTCTGTCCGCTCCATCTTCTGCTGCAGCTCTTCTATCCGACTTTCAAGAGCACTAATCTTCTCTTCCATCTGATCATATTCCCGCTGATCCATATAGGACAGATGGCCTTTCTTTCCGGGTTTTGCTATACCCTTCTTGTTGTCAGCCGCCGCACTCAACTTTTTTGGACTGTCCTTCATCTTCTCCTGTGAACACAAATCCTGCAGCCACTGCTTATACTCGGCATAATAAGCCACTCCGTCCGATCCTCCAAAACCAAGTATCCGGTGGCACACCCGGTCAAGCAGAAAACGATCATGGGTCACAAGAACAAGCGCTCCAGGGAAATCGAGCAGACTCGCTTCAAGCACATCGAGAGAAGCTATATCAAGATCATTGGTGGGCTCATCCAGCAATAGAATATCTGCCGGTTGACGCATCAACCCTGCAATCAGTATACGTGCCTGCTCCCCGCCGGAAAGCTGTCCAACCGGAGTTTCAAGCTGATCTACCTGGAAAAGGAATTTCTTAGCCCAGGAGACAACATGCAGCGACCGGCCACGATACATTATTGACTCACCCTCAGGCGCCAGAGCCCTCCTCAGTGTAACGGCTGGATCTATAGCCTCCCTGTTCTGATCAAAACTAACAATTTGGACATTATCAGCTACCTTAATTTGACCGGAATCCAATCCTGCACCGCCATTCCCACCACCGCCGGCCAAAACTTGCATCAGGGTCGATTTGCCGCATCCATTTCTGCCTAGCAGACCGAGCCTGCTGCCAGGAGACAGGGTTATGTCAAGATCTGCAAACAGTGGCTTTTCCCCATACGATTTTGTTATTCCCCTGGCGACAAGCAGGTTTTTTGTTTTACGTCCGGTCGCATCAAAATCCAGCTGTACTCTGGATGAAGCTCGGTTTCGAGCCTTAACTTCAGCAAGATCATCCTGCAATTTATGAGCCCCGTCGATCCGGTATTTCGCCTTAGTGGCTCTTGCCTTAGGGCCACGCTGTAACCACTCTGTTTCCCTCCTGACCTTATTGGACAAACGCTCTTCTTCCTGCAACTGTCCTTTAAGAAAATGATGACGCTCTTTTACAAATTTTGAATAACTGCCCTGCACTTGAAAAGAACCTTCCGGATACACTGCGGACAACTCGACAATTCTGTTTGTACAGTTTTCCAAAAAATACCTGTCATGGCTGACAAGAAGAAATGTGGCCGGCACACCCCCTAACCCCCCTGACAACATCTTCTCCAGCCAGAGAATACCCTCAATATCGAGATGATTAGTAGGCTCATCCATGACCAGAACATCCGGAGAAAGCAATAATGATCGACATATAGACAAACGTTTCCGCCACCCTCCAGACAACAATCTGACAGGGATCTCACTATCTGCAAACTCGGCCCGACTGAGCAGCGTAAAAACCAGATTGTTTTTCTCGCTTTCATCAAGGCTCTGTCCCTGAAGAGAGTGCAGCAGATTATCCGCTGCTCCTGCCTCTTCATCAAACAGATCCATCTGGGCCAGATAGTTCGAGCGTACATGTTTTCGGAAAAGAATCTTGCCATCATCAGGTTCTTCAAGGCCGCAGATAATCTTCAGCAGGGTAGATTTTCCTGAACCATTGGGGCCTATGACCCCAATTTTATCGCCCCTGGCAACAACCAGGTTAATGGAGGAAAACAGAGTTTGAGCTCCGAAAGATTTAGAAAGAGATTGGCAGTTGATGAGATTAGACATAACACACCGGGACAGATTGGTTGGCAGCTCTCGGTCAATTTCATAGATAAAACAACAGCAAGAGCCGACATCAAACACATTTTAAAGATGATTATGGATATCTGTAAAGACTCGGTCTCCACTTAAAAAAAATCAGCAGATACAAGCAGTTCAGATAAGTTTCATACTCAGGGGAAGCTACTTTTGTTGTTGATTATTTTATGATCTGATAGTATAAGCTATATTAATTTTTTCAGGCTCCTGGCAACTTTTTACGAAAGCCATACTACTTTCTGTTTACCATATTCACAACATTTTTGGATTTTATAATGAGCGAACAGTTACATATTATCATTACCAGAGACACGGGGAAAATAATCCGGTTTCCCAGCACCTGGAAAAAACTCCACTTACTTTTTACAGGAGCAGTTCTCATCCTCCTCCTTCTTGCTGTCACCAGTGTTTTCTCCATCTCCCTTTTCTCAAAAAATCGCACCTTCTCCTCCAGATTGTCTGAGTTGCAGCAACAGCTCAAAATCAATGAGGAGTCTATGGCCAATCACAAAAAAATCAGCGAAACAGAGAGACTCAAGCTCACCTCACAGGTCACCGCCTTTGAAGAAGAGAAGGCAATGATGTCGACGACGGTAAGTGAACTCAACGAACGAAACGAGTTGATTGAAAAAGTCATGGATACCATCGGTATCAGCCACGCTCAGGAGAAGCAGGCGGGAACAAAAAACAGCGGCGGTCCTTTCATTGAACAACAGGAGACAAAGCTGGACAACCTGCTCTACATAACCGATAGATACTTGAAAACATTACAACATCTCCCGTTAGGCAGACCTGTCCAGGGAGCAATCAGTTCCCGTTTCGGCAAACGTAAGGATCCTGTCAACAACAAAAATGCTTTTCATTCCGGCATTGACTTCCATGGGAAAAGTGGAGATAAAATCCTTGCAACCGCAGACGGTACTGTTAAACGAGTTTTCCGTAATGGCGGCTACGGCAAGTATATCCTCATTGACCATGGCAATGGCTACACAACCGGTTTTGCCCACCTGAAAACTTACCTGGTCAAAAAGGGAGAGCGTATAAAAAGAGGTCAAGTCATCGGACTTGTAGGAAACACCGGCCGATCAACCGGGTCTCATTTGCATTATGAAGTCTCTCTCGACAAAAAACCGATCAATCCATATAAATTTATGGAAATTGCCAGCTTAATAAAATCCAATTCTGGTTCTCCGGAGAAAAAATAGCATGAGTATGTTTGGAAAATCAGATAATGTCGAGCAGGAAATGCAAAAAGTTGAAAATGAGGCTATCTCTTCAATTATCGATAATAGTATGACTATCACAGGGGAGATTTCTTTTAAGGGAAAGACCCGGATTGATGGAGAAATCAACGGTAATATTGAGGGTGAACATCTGATTCTCAGTGAAACAGGAAAAGTTACCGGAGACATTTCTGTCACCTCATTTAACTGCTACGGCACTCTTGAGGGAAACGTTAAAGCCGGCATGCTCACGGCCAGAAAAGACTGTCGCATCCACGGGAAACTGGTGGCGGAAAACTTAACTGTCGAACCCGGAGCGGCTATTGAAGGTGAAATCAAAACAACCACCAAAGGAACAAAAACAAAGACGGGCAAAAGTGTGCCAGCCACGCCAAACACAGATTCATCCTCAAAGTAGACCTTTTGAAAAACATTCCCGCAGTCATATATGATAATGACACCCTTTTTCGCTATTACAACCAACTCTCCGAATCTACTGTTATCTGTACCAGAATACGCTTAAAGCCAGGTGAAGAACATCTGCTTACAGATCTTGCTGAGCGAGGAGTAACACTCATCCCCTCAGCAACGGCACAGCTTGCCAGCCGATCAAAGGTGTTTCAGACCAGGCTCTTCAGCGACTATATGCTGCCGGGTACTTATGCCATATATGACAGTCATACCCTTCTTGACACCATTTCCCTCTACCGAGAACAGCAAATTAAGCAGGTCGTCCTTAAACGTGAGCGAAAGAATAGCGGGCTGGGAATTCATCTGTTTTCTGATATCGAAGATATATATAATCAGGCGACCGGAAGAGCATTCGACTTTCCCTTTGTCGTGCAGCCATTCAAACCGGACTGCAGAGATATCAGGGTAATTATTCTCGACGATTTCCTGGAAGCATATGAACG
>MAXH01000219.1 GCA_001750925.1 Desulfobulbaceae bacterium S3730MH12 | reverse complement strand
GAAGAGATACAGGAATTAGTCTCAACATAGCGCAAATGTCAAATTTGATGAAATTTGGTCTGGCAATCTTTTGTTAGCGATCTGTATTGCTTCTTCATTTTTCATCATCCAATGAAATATCCCACCGCAAGCAGCGGGGCATTAGACCCGAGTTACGCAATAAAGCTATAAACAAATCCGGAGAGAACAGCTCCTGAGAACCCGAGCAATACATATAACCCAAAGACTTGCTTACGTACTAAAGCATAGACTGCCGTCATGGCAGGAATAGAACTGATGGCTCCAGCTACAATAAAAGCCATTCCTGAGCCAACAGACATACCTTGGCTCATGAGCCCTGATACAATTGGTGGTGCTATATATGAATTGAGATAGGCTGGTACTCCAACTAATGCACTCAAAATGATTGGCAGTATCCCTTCTCCTCCTACCACTGAAGCTATCAGTTGCGCAGGCACATAGTGGATCATCAAGCTCTCAAGGGTATAAGCAAAGAACATCCATTTTAGTAAAAATAAACCATTAGATTTAAACTCTTCAAAGAAATGACTTAATCTCGCCTTCTCTTTCCAAAACAGCCAGACTGGTGATTGATTGTTATTGGTACCACATTCATCGCTGCATGAATCAGGCATGCATGGTTCCTTGGAACAACATGTTTGGTTATTGCTCTCGTCTAAGGTTTTTTGAGGGTTGCCCACGTATCCTAGCGCCATGATAAACTTGACGGCATAGCCCCCAAATATTCCGATAACAACAGCAAAAATTGCTTTACTGATAGCAAACTTCCATCCCAAAGCTCCAGCAGTGATCAGCAGAGTAGGAGGATCAATTAAAGGTGAAGATAGCCAGAATGCCATAATTGGCGGTAGAGGAGTACCCAGTGCGAGTAATCCAGCTATAAACGGTATGACCTCACAGGAGCAAAATGGAGCCAGCCCACCGACTAGAGCTGCAAGGAAAATCATTCTATGCTCACGCCCTTTGAAAATACTGGCAACTATCGCCTCAGCCCCAGTTGCCTTGATGCCAGCAAGAAGCAGAACTGCAATAGCCATATATACTGAGGTGTGGCCAAGATTTACCAGAGTCAGTGTAGATAAAGGAATCAACTGATCTATATCTAACAATGCGATCGCCGCAAAGATTACGAACACAAACACATAGACTCTATCAACTCTTCCTAATGCTTCTAATGTCACCGCCACTCTATTTGTCGTCATATTTTCTGTTTGCAGCACAGCATACTCCCATATATCTAGTTTTTTAGTTATTTATTGCCAAAAAAAATGCTCACCGAACAATGTTTTTATTTGAGTCTTTGCAACATTCTAATAAGAGATAATTGCCTAACTCTTCAAGGTAATCGAAATTGGCGGTATTCCGAACCTCACGCCCCTGTTTCTCCTGAAGAACCATGTCAGCACTGACCAAATACCTTAGGTGATGAGCAAGAGTTGAAGCAGCAATTCCAAGTTGATGTCCAATCTCACCGATTGTTAACCCATCGTCTCCGGCTTGTACCAGCAATAACAGGACAGATAAACGGGATTCTGATCCAATCGCTGAGTACCCTTGTGCAACTTCTTTTATAGATAGCATTTTGCCTCTTTGTGAAATACATAATAACTACATAACTAGTAAAATAGTTTTATTGTGCTAATTGTCAAGCTTTTTTTGTGGAATAATATTTCACTTGGCAATATCAGATTCGGAGAAACAATGCCATGTAGAGACTTTTCCTGTATCTCTGATTTCCAAAAGTCAACATATCTATATTGAAGATTGACCGAGGCGTAAGTCATGATACCTCCTATATATAACTTCTGACAACGCTAGATAGGAAAGAGACCACTTTCAATAGTGGCATGGAGGGGAAGACTGAGACGAACACCTTTCTTCAATTCATGCCGTGTCAGCAATAGCTCCGGCAGGACAAGCCTGGCAGCCGGAAATTGTTTCTTTTTGCAGGAGTGTGGCCTTGTCCCGTGCACTATCCAGGTGTGCTTTCAGTCGGTTGAGTGTCTCAGATATAAGAATGCTCGTAACTTCGATGGAGTTTCTTTGATTAAATGATATACAATCTTTTTCTGATTATGTATGAACCTCAGCTGCTTTCTTCGTCAATCCCAACTCAATATAACCTTGCCGGACATCCCGGAATCCATCACCTTAAAGCCCTCCTCAAATTCAGTATAGTGAAACCTGTGGGTGATCAGCGGCTCAATATCAAGGCCTGACTGAATCATGGAACTCATTTTATACCAGGTCTCAAACATTTCCCGACCGTAAATACCCTTTAAAGTCAGACCGTTAAAAACCACCTTGTTCCAGTCGAATGCGCCTGTTTTAGACATAATGCCGAGCAGGGCGATTTTTCCTCCATGGCGCATATTATCAAGAATGGAAGTGAGGGCGGCAGGACTGCCGGACATCTCCATGGCAACATCAAATCCCTCCTTCATGCAGAGTTTATCCTGAACTTCCTGCAAATCTTCTCTGCCAACTTCAACGGTCATTGAGGCACCTGCAATCTCAGCCAGTTTCAGCCGGTATGGATTTATATCGGTTACCACGATATGACGTGCTCCTGCATGTCTGGCAACGGATGCCGCCATACAGCCGATTGGTCCGGCTCCGGTAATCAACACATCTTCACCAAGAATATCAAAGGAAAGTGCAGTGTGCACCGCATTGCCCAGGGGATCAAAACAGGCAATAACATCCAGGGGAATATTGGTATCACAATACCAGACATTTGTTACCGGAATGACAAGATACTCGGCAAAGGCACCGGGTCTGTCTACACCTACCCCGCTTGTACGCATGCATAGATGCCGCCTGCCGGCCAGACAGTTGCGGCAGTGTCCACAGACAATATGACCCTCACCGGATACCAGATCTCCAGGTTTAAACCCTTTCACATGAGTTCCGATCTCCTCAATCACCCCGACAAATTCATGTCCCACATGCATAGGTACGGGAATAGTGGCCCGAGCCCACTCATCCCAGTTGTAAATATGCACATCCGTGCCACAAATTGCAGTTCGTTTGATCCTGATTAAAACCTCATCATGGCCCGTTTCGGGAACAGGAACATCCTCAAGCCATAGTCCCGGTTCTTTTTTGGCCTTAACCAAGGCCTTCATTTTTTCCATTTTATCCAGCATCTAACCATTTTTTCAAATCGTCGTAATCTCTTTACAGTATACCACAAGTTATTAGCCCAAATTTTTCATGAGATGAATTTAATTGCCGATACCGTCCAGGATAGAAAGTACTTGCTCACATTGCTTCCAGGCACGCTGCATGATCTCCTCCGCCGCTCGCAGAGTTGTATTTTTAAACTCATCATCTTCAATATCGACCATGTTAATCAGTACATTTTGATATGCTCCCCAAATACCTGTTTCCAGCGATTTGGCACCAACTTGAGTATCGGATTTTGACGCTGGATTGCCGTAACGTGCAACCTCAGACATTGCATTCCAGGCCGAATCTCCCAGACGCATAGTGGTAAGTGGAATTTTGATTGCCGTTTTTAAACCATCTTGCATTTTTTCCTTTCTCAGGCGGATTTCTTCCACAGTTTTCCGTGGCATCCGCAAACCGTCCATATAGTCGTTAAAGGCAGAAGTGTCTGCATCTATCATTGGAATAAGTTGCTGCGTGACAGTGTGCAATACGGGTATGATCTTCTCCATCTGCGGTTGGACAGATTCAAATTTTCGTACACCATGAGTCAGCTTGGCAACCATGGAACCTAGTCCAACTCCCATGGCGGCGCTCACGGCAGAGACCGATCCACCTCCAGGAGCAGAACTCCGCGATGCAACTTCTTCGATAAATTCACGTGTGGACATGGATGCAAGCGGTTCCAGCGGTTTTTCCGCTGTGATATATTCAATAATTCTTTCTTTGGTTTTAAAAGGAGTAATCGAGTTCAGGCCCAGTCGTTCTATGGCAAGCCGGAGTTTTTGCTCCTCCTGATAAATAAAAAGATTTTCCTTGTCAATATAGTAATCAGCCGCCATTAATAAACTGTCAAGGGGTACAATCCCTACGATCTCGGAACCGGCTACGGGAAGTCCCAACTCCTCTGCGTCTTTTCTCACTTCTTCATAGAGAACATGGATGGGGGTTACCTTGTAGTTGGTCAAATTAACTGTAACCTGAGCCATATTGTATTCCTCTACAAACCAGCCCATTCCTTTCACGTCAGACAGTCTGCCCGGCTCATCCGGCCCCCTTCCCTGATCCCGCAGATTGAGTGCTATCCTGTGAGCCTGGTTGGAGGTTGAGAGCAGGTTTACATTGTAGGCAATAAGAAACATACGGGATCCGGTTGCTGTAACTCCCCACTCAGGCACAAACGTGTCAGGGCCAAAATCAGGTTTCCATCTGGGATCCTGCAGTCTCTTTTCCAGCGCCTCATACTCACCCTCGCGTATATCGGGAAGTTTACGCCGGTAATCTTCTGTTGCAGCCTCCTCATAAAGAAAGAAAGCTATGCCAAGTTCTTCACTCGCCTTTTGCGCGAATGTTTTGGATATCTCGGCACATTCTTCCATTGTCACCCCTGCAACAGGAATAAATGGACAAACATCCATGGCTCCGAACCGGGGATGTTCCCCCTTATGATTACGCATATCTATCAATTTTCTGGCGACTCGAGCTCCGGCCAATGCACCCTCAACAACACTCTCCGGATCACCAACAAAAGTATATACCGTTCGATTGGTTGAGTATCCGGGATCAACATCCAGCAATTGACACCCTTGAACTTCTCTTATAGCGGTCGCGATTGCTTCGATGGTTTCCCGGTTCTGTCCTTCGGAAAAATTAGGAACACATTCAACGATTTTTTTCATCTCCATATCCTTGATTTTTCAGGCTGTTTAGCAGCACTGGTTATTTATCTTTACACCTTTTTTATATATTTCCTGTACTGAAGAGACACCGGCATGGTAGGCAAGAATCGCCGGTGTCTCACCATCAAGGAGTAAGAAGTCCGCCTGTTTACCACAATCAAGGCTCCCGACTTTGTCGGCCATCCCAATACTATAGGCGGAGTTGAGCGTTGTTCCTATCAATGCCTCTGCTGGGGACATCTCCATATTGAGTACAGCCAGCCCGAAAACAAACTGCATCGATTCTGTGAAACTGGAACCAGGATTGCAATCGGTCGCAAGGGCAACGGGAACATTCAACTCAATCATTGCTCGCGCACGGGCATAAGATTTTCGAAGACTGTATGCCGTCGCCGGCAAAAGATTCGCGACTACACCGGCCTCTGCCATCGCAGCGATATTTTCATCATTTGCAGCCAATAAATGATCAGCGGAAATTGCCTGTAAATCCGCCGCAAGTTTTGCTCCTCCCAGATCATGGACCTCATCTGCATGTATTTTCACGTTCATACCGAGATCCAGGGCAGCCTGTAAAAGAAGTCGTCCCTGCTCGATATTAAAGACTCCCTGTTCGCAAAAGATATCGCAAACATTTGCAATTCCCTGCGCTTTCACTGCGGGCAGCATTTCGTCAATCACCAGAGTGATGTAATCATCCGCACGATCCTTGAACTCAACCGGGATGGCGTGGGCGCCAAGAAAAGTTGCAACAACATCCAAGGGAACATCCCGGGCAACACGCCCGATCGCCTCAAGCATTTTCAGCTCATTCTCAGTAGTGAGGCCATATCCGCTTTTAATTTCCAGAGTTGTAGTACCTAAAGCCATAGCGCGTAGCGCATGCTTTCGCGTCATGCTATACAAATCATCAACACTTGCCTGGGCCACCGCTTTAACTGAAGAGAGAATTCCTCCGCCTCTCTTCAGTATTTCGAGATATGGGGTGCCTGCTACCCTCTGCTCGAACTCACTCTCCCGCAAAGCTGCAAAACAACAGTGGGTATGCGGATCGACAAATCCCGGGATCAAACATCTACCGCCACAGTCATACTCGTCAATTAACTGCTCTTTTTCTAACCCTTTGCAAACATGACGTTCTTCGCCGATGTTTTCTATGACACCATCCCGAACCAGAAGAGCGCCACGATCATAATGTGCAATTCGTCCCTGGTTGGGACCGGAGCAGGGTTTCCCGCTGTCGACGGGTGTGAAAATCTGAGCATTTCTATATATTTTTAAAGGCATAGCCGAACCTGTCAGTAAACTATTTCAAGTGTGAAAACATTTCCTTTACTGCATCATCGACCGCAGAATCCACAACCTGATACGGTATAGTAATCTGATCTCCATTGTCGTTTTCCCGGTTGTACTCCATCGCAACCTCCATAGCATTTGGGTTACGACTCCAATTTCTCCGTGCAACACCACCCATCACGTCCCATGTCATTGCCGATTTGAGAATCTCATCAACCCTGCTGCTGCCATCCAGAACCATGCCGAAACCTCCGTTGATGGCCTTTCCGATACCTGTCCCTCCACCATTATGCAGGGCGACGAGGGACATTCCCCGGGCGGCATTTCCGGCAAAACAGTGTGTCGCCATATCCGCACAAACATTGCTGCCGTCTTTCACATTTGCTGTTTCACGAAATGGTGAATCAGTTCCCCCCGGATCGTGATGATCCCTTCCAAGCATAACCGGTCCAACCTCGCCATTGCGAACCATTTCATTAAACTTAAGGGCTATCGACCTGCGTCCATTGGCATCTGCGTAGAGGATACGAGCCTGACTCCCTACTACCATCTTGTTCTTTTTTGCATCACGTATCCAGATATAATTATCCCTATCCTCTGTACGGCGACCAGGATCAATACATGACATCGCAGCCTTATCAGTCCTGTCAAGATCGACCGGATCACAGCTGAGGCATACCCAGCGAAAAGGTCCGTACCCGTAATCAAAAATCGGTCCCATGATATCTTCAAAGTAGGATGGATAAACAAAACCATCCTTGGTATCAACACCATTTTTTGCAATCTCTGTGACGCCTGCATCGAACACCGCTTTTAAAAATGCGTTTCCATAGTCAAAGAAAAAGGTTCCCTGTTTATCAAGAACTTTTACCGCTTCGAGATGTCTCTTAAGACTTTTGTTCACCAGAGAAATGAATACATCCCGATCTTCGGCGAGAAGACGCGTTCGTTCTTCGAAAGAGATACCCTGCGGACAATACCCTCCATCATAAACAACGTGGCATGATGTCTGGTCGGAGAGTAGGTCGACCTTTATTTTTTTCTCTCCTAAATACTCTATTAAGTCAACCACATTACCATGAAAAGCAATTGAGGTGTTTTCCTTGGCCCGAACAGCTTTTTGTGCTGTTTCACATACCTCTTCAAGGTTATCTGAAACAACATCTACCCAACCCTGTTCATGACGTGTAACAATTCGTGAGTAATCGACCTCGGCCGTTATAGACACGGCACCGGATATTTTTGCTGCTTTGGGTTGTGCTCCACTCATACCACCAAGCCCTGAGGAAACAAATAGAATTCCTGCAAGATCACCATCCGGGGCGACGCCGCACCTCAGTCTCCCTGCATTGAGCAAGGTGTTATATGTCCCGTGCACTATACCCTGAGGCCCGATATACATCCATCCCCCGGCAGTCATCTGACCATATGACGAAACACCCATCTGGGCCGCAATTTCCCAATCATCAGGATTATCATAAAGTCCGATCATCAGTCCGTTGGTAATAATAGCCCTGGGATGGTCTGGGCTTGACTGAAAGAGTCCAAGGGGATGGCCCGACTGCATTACAAGCGTATGATTTTCAGTCATTTCCTCCAGATATTTCTTGATGAGATTATACTGCATCCAGTTCAAACACACACTGCCTGTCTCACCATATGTCACTAACTCATAAGGGTACAGGGCAACATCAAAATCCAGATTATTATCAATCATTAACTGAAAAGCTTTGCCTGCCAGACACTTTCCTCTGTACTCATCAATCGGCTTCGCTTTGAGTGCTCCTTTGGGCCGATACCTGTATCCGTAAATGCGCCCATGCTGCTTCAGCTCTTCAAGAAATTCAGGAATGAGAACAGAGTGGAGCTTTTCAGGTATGTACCGCAATGCATTTTTCAGCGCAGTGATCGTCTGCGATTCAGACAGCCTGAAGCCTCTATCCGGTGCTCTGCGTAAATCATCCCGAAAAGCCTTGATCTCTGGTAAATTATCACTAAGTTTGACTTCCATCGATTTTTTGACCTGCTCATTTATAATCATTTGCAACCTCTTGAATATTAACAATAAATTTCCACACCACCTCTTCACATGCATATAATACCAGCGTTTAAATGTATATACAAATATTTTTCTTCATATTTTACTCCTCAAACCCTGATCACTAACTTGTCTGAAAAATCATGTTTTCTGCTCAAAAATGACCTATACAAAATTTATGTACACTACCAGATGACATTCACCCGAACGAGATATATTATGACTCCATCAACTTATCAAAGATTGCCTGATTTTTTTTAACCATTTTTAATTTGAAGGTTGGAGCTATAGTCAGGCTGTCCAAACAATAGAGTCCAATTTAGATCATATGAGCCATACACCGTTGTACCGGAAAATTAAAAATTTCATTTTGGACAAAATCAACAAAGGTGAGTGGGAGGTTGGTAAAAAGATTTTGTCTGAAGCTGAACTTGGTGTCTTATTTCATGCATCCAGAATGACTGTGAACAGAGCGCTTCGAGAACTTGCATCAAAAGGACGGGTCATTCGCAAACAAGGGAATGGTACATTTGTTGCTGCAGTGAAGCCTCAATCCGCCCTCATCGAAATTATCTCAATTGCAGAGGATATAAGAAAAAGCGGAGCTGAGTACTCCTGTGATGTGCACTTACTGTGTGAAGAAAAAGCAACACCGGATCTTGCCAATGCAATGGAACTTCAACCGTATGCAACAGTATTTCATTCTATAATTACTCATAAACAGGATGGAATCCCAATGCAAATGGCTGATAGGTTTATCAATCCGGTAATAGCTCCTGAATACCTTTCACAGGATTTTACTAAAATTACCCCTTCGGCGTATCTCCTCAAGATTGCACCGGTAAACAAAATTAAACATACTGTTCAGGCATTACTGCCGGCTGCATGGGTCAGGAATTTACTCGATATCAATGAAGCTGAGCCTTGCTTGGCGCTAAGCCGAACCACCTGGTCAGGAGAAGTCGTCGCAACCAGAAGCATCTTTTACTACCCCGGCTCACGCTACAGCCTTGGAGGAACTTTTACCACCTCCGATACAGGTATTTTTCAAATTGTATGATTATCCACAATGGCTGTTCTGATGATTGTTCTTTCTGTTCTGTTGCCATAAAAAGTATATACATACCGTCACAATATCATATATATTGTTGCAAAAAACAATACTTGTATATACATTATTGTTGTAGCTTACAAATTGGTAAGGACACTCCATAACACAAAGTCTCGTTACCGAGGACATACAACATAAGAGGAAATTCAATGAGATCATTTACACTTCGCCCGGGACAGCTCAGCCTGCAGGATTTGCGAACAATAGCCAGGGAACCGGTAGAGATCACTCTTGATAAAAACTGCCGAGGGCAGATAGAAGCTTCAGTAGCAACGGTCCAGAACGTTATTGATCAGGGCAGGGTGATCTACGGCGTAAACACTGGTTTTGGCCTGCTGGCCAACACCATCATCCCGTCAGAGGAGCTTGAACACCTCCAGCGATCGATCGTCCTCTCCCATGCAGCTGGGGTAGGAGCCTTCATGCGGGAGTCAACTACGCGGCTGATGATGACGCTCAAAGTAAACAGCCTGGCCCGCGGTTATTCAGGTATTCGCTATGAGGTAATCGATGCCCTGATCCAGCTCATCAATCATGAGGTCTACCCATGTATTCCGGCAAAAGGTTCTGTAGGTGCCTCGGGGGATCTTGCCCCCCTAGCCCATATGTCGACCGTCCTGCTGGGTGAAGGAGAGGTATTTCATAAGGGGCAGCATCTGCCAGGCAGCGAAGGTCTACGTATAGCAGGGCTTTCGCCGATTACTCTTGGCCCCAAAGAAGGACTTGCCCTGTTAAACGGAACCCAGGCTTCCACGGCCCTTGCCCTTAAAGGGCTGTTTATGGCCGAAGAATTATTTGGTGCGGCTGTTATTTCAGGCTGCCTTTGCATCGAGGCAGCCCTCGGCAGCCGCCGTCCCTTTGAGGAAGAGATCCACATGGTCAGGGGACACCAGACCCAAATCGATGTTGCAGCCGCCTACAGGCGGTTGTTGGGCAGCAGTGAAATTGAAGCTTCCCATAAGTACTGCGAGTCGGTGCAGGATCCCTATTCCCTCCGCTGCCAGCCGCAAGTTATGGGCGCATGCCTGACCCAGATCCGCAACAGCGCGGAGATCATCGCCACTGAGGCAAACGGTGTCACCGACAATCCTTTAGTGTTTGCGGAAGGAAACGATATCATTTCCGGCGGTAACTTCCACGCCGAACCCATAGCCATGGCAGCAGATAACCTGGCCCTGGCCATTGCCGAGATAGGATCACTCTCCGAGCGGCGAATGGCCCTGCTCATTGATACAAATATGAGTAAGCTGCCACCCTTTCTGGTGGAAAAAGGAGGCCTGAACTCCGGCTTTATGATTGCTCAGGTAACCGCCGCCGCACTGGCCAGTGAAAACAAGAGCCTGGCGCATCCCGCCTCTGTTGACAGCATCCCCACCTCCGCCAACCAGGAAGATCATGTCTCCATGGCTACCTTTGCCGCCAGGCGACTGACTGAAATGTCAGACAATACCGCCGGTGTACTGGCCATTGAGCTGCTTGCCGCCTGTCAGGGAGTGGATTTTCGCTCCCCTCTGAAAACCTCGCCTCTTCTTGAAAAAGCTTTAAAAACAGTGCGAAAAGAGGTCTCTTTTTATGATCAGGATCGATATTTTGCGCCGGACATACAGAAGGCTCAGACCCTTATACAGCAGGGCGCTTTCAATTTCCTGATTGAGCCGGCATTGTTGCCAAGCTTCTAACAACACCAAGGGATCAAGTTTGTCTACGCTGCGATCCGAAAACACACCCTTTACCCGGGTCAAGACAGAGACTACTTTACTTGAATATCAAAACTATGGTAACAATGGAAATCAGCCACTGCGAGATGATCCCTTCAGGGAAAGATTTTCGGATAAAAGAATTGGATAAATGTTTATGACACTGCAAGGCCCCAAAGCGCTGTATGAACAGGTAAAAATAATTATTATGGATCGAATTCAGTCCGGTGAATACCCACCGGACAGCCGTATCCCTTCTGAGAATCAATTGGTTAAAGAACTTTCCGTTTCAAGGATGACCGTAAACAGAGCTCTTCGGGAGCTT
>MAXH01000218.1 GCA_001750925.1 Desulfobulbaceae bacterium S3730MH12 | reverse complement strand
TATGTCTGAACAGTTACAGGAAGATTTACCGAAAGTAATTGAAGAACTTGAAAAAAAATGTAAAGAGCACCCCAATTCTGTCATGGCCTTTCATCATCTTGGCCTGGTGTATATGAAGGCAGGGCGAATAAAAGATGCTATCAAGGCCCTGGAAAAAGCAATCGAAATTGATGAACTTGGTATAGAAAGCATGGTCAATCTCGGGGCCATATATTTTGGTCAGGGAAATCTTGATAAAGCTCAGGAGCTAAATGAAAAGGCTGTTGCAGCCCAGCCTGAAAGTGCTCAGGCACATGCCAATTTAGGTTTAATCTGGCAGCAGCGCAATGATCTTGACAAGGCGATAGCTGCTTATGAAAGAGCAATCCAGCATGATCCTAAACTGGCCAATGCCTGGATGAATCTGACCTCTGTTTTAACCATGAAGGGTGAGGATGATCGCGCTGTGACAGCCGCCGGAAAGGCCCTGGAAATTGATCCAGACTCTCCACTTGGCCATAATAACCTGGCAGTAGCGCTATATCTGAATGAAAAATATACGGAGGCAAAGAAACATCTGGATAAGGCTGTGGAGCTGGGGTATTCCGTAGATCCCAATTTTGCCACCAGTCTGCAGGAGAAATTGGTATAGAAAAGATGGATTTGCATTATGAGTGGTTCTGATGGCTAAAGAAATTATTACAACAACCCCCTGGTGTCCGTTTTGCGGCCAGAAGGTCGGTCGGGCGATTGATACTCCTGAAAGAAAGATGCATGAGTTTCCCGTCGGCAGCTGTCAGTGCGGAGCAGTGTATGTCAGTGAGGCTACCGGCCATAATGTTGGTGCTGCGATGGTTGAAGCACTGGTGTTCGCATGTGACGGAAATGCCGATTTTGCCTGGGAGTTAATGCCGGAGGATGATTACCTGACCGGCCGGATAGAAAACTATGATGAGGTGTCTCATCAGGTTATTGCTAAAAAAAACCTGGATGGACGCGGTGTTCGCGGGATTCTTTATTTTGTTCGACTCCATACGGATATATCTGAAGTTGCAAAAAAGATAGTGCAGACAACGAAAGAGGGTTCTGCAAAAACGATATCATCAAAAGTGGAGCAGGGTTACATCCCCATTGAACCGGCCCCGGATGAAAATCGGGTCAGGAAGAAGGCCAGCAAAAAAAGTGTAAAAGACCTGGTGGATAAAGGGGATATCGACGGTCTTGTCAGTCTCTGCTTTGATGACAAAAAAACCCTTAGATTAATGCAGCGGCTGTTGTATGACCCGGTAGATGAAAAACGCTGGTATGTTGCCTGGGTTATGGGCAGGGTTTCTGCCAGAGTTTCAACCCGTGAGCCGGGACAAATATCGGAACTTCTGCATCGTCTGTTTGAGGCGTGTTCTGATTCTGCGGCAACTCCATGGGGGATGGTGGAAACTTTAGGGTATACAATAGCCATGAGGCCTGATATCTTTGGTGCCTTTGCCACACATCTTCTGAACTATGTCGGCGATCCCTCCACCCGGCCCCAGGTGTTATGGGCACTGGCGGAGGTTGCAGAAAATCGTCCTGATCTGATCAGAAATATGCCGTTTTATACACTGTTTGATTTTTTGCAGGATCCTGACCCCCGGGTGCGGGGAAATACTGCCCGGCTGCTGGGCCGCATTCAGGCAAAGGAAGCGGCTATCCAGCTGATGGAATTAAGTGGCGATACCGAGGAGTTTCTTGTCTGCACTGACGGGAAATTAATGACCTCAACAGTTGCAGCAGAGACTGCAGCGGCAATACAAGCTATCCAGAGAGGAAAATAATATGAGCAGTAAACTTCAGGATATCAATTCGATCAGTCCTGCAGCAGATAATTCACAAGATAAAAAACCGTCCGACCCTGTACAGGCCGATTTTGAGGAAGGGAAACGGTTTCTTGAAAATAATGAAACCGGACAGGCTGCAGCTGCTCTGCATAATGCTCTTCTTGGCTTTGAAGAAAAAAAAGACGAGGCTGGAATTGCCAATGCCTGCAATCAATTAGGTCTTGTATGTCTGGCAAAAAACGAGAATGAAAAGGCTCTGGACTATTTTAACAGGGCACATGAGATCTGTGATAAATCCAATGACCGGATGAGTCTTCTGGCCCTCTCAAAGCAGTTTATTATCGCTTATACGGAATTGCAGCAGTATGATAATGCCATTGAAACATGTCTTGAAATGCTGGACTGGTACCAGGACAACAGAGATCCCCAGGGTGCTGTTGCGACACTGGAGTCATTGGCGGATATATATGTGGCAGCAGGGACGTATGGCAAGGCTGCAGATGCCTGTAGAACTGCTGCCTCCATTCACAAAAATTTCCAGCATGATAATATTGCCAGAAATTTGATTGAGAAAGCAGAAAAGCTGGAAAAGAATTCCTGATTAATGTGGGGTCAGATTGAATGTTTACAGGGATTATTGAGGGAGTTGGCAGGCTCATTGCCAAAAGAACAGTCGGTGGCGGGCTGGCCTTCGATATTGAGGCGGGATTTGATCTAACCGACCCTGAAGAGGGAGAATCCATAGCTGTAAGCGGGGTTTGCCTTACTGCTTATAATATTAAAGGACGACGGTTCAGTGTTGATGTATCTCCTGAGACACTGTCCCGTAGTCGCCTGGGTTCTCTCAGTCAGGGAAATTCAGTCAACCTGGAACGGGCTTTAAGGCTATCGGATCGTCTTGGCGGTCATCTGGTCTCCGGTCATGTTGATACCATGGCGGTTGTGAAAAGTCGAAAAGAGGTTGGAGGTTATACAGTTTTTACTTTCTCTTTTCCCGATTCACTGGGACGTTATGTGATAGAGAAGGGCTCAATAACAATTGATGGGGTGAGCTTGACGGTGAACAGCTGTGGATCCGGTTTTTTTTCGGTATCTATAATCCCCCATACCCTCAAAGTGACGTCACTTAGCGAATTAAAAGTGGGAGTTAAGGTGAATATTGAGGTAGATATCATCGGCAAGTACATTGAAAAATTGCTTTTATCGCCACAGCAGAATGGTGAACTCAAGAGCACTGAAGGTATCAGTTCCGGTTTTCTCACAAAACATGGATTTGTGTAAAAGATTTACAGCAGCCAAACAGGTAAGTGAGCTTGCGAGACTCCAGGTAAGCGAGCTTGCGAGACTCCGAGTGGAGAGTCTTTACGGCACCATCAACCATAAAAAAGTATAAAGTGTGATTATCATGGCAGCCAGCCCTATCAAAGAGGTTATCGAAGACATTAAAGCAGGTAAAATGATCATTCTCGTTGATGATGAAGATCGTGAGAATGAAGGGGATCTCTATATGGGCGCCGAGACCGTCGATGCAGATTCCATTAATTTTATGGCCACCCATGGAAGGGGTCTTATCTGCCTGACTCTCAGCAGTGAACTGGTGGATAAGCTTGAATTACCGATGATGGTGAGCAACAACAGGTCTCCTTATGGAACCGGGTTTACAGTGAGCATTGAGGCGAGAACCGGGGTTTCAACCGGAATCTCAGCGGCGGACAGAGCGCGAACTGTTCAGGCAGCCGTTGCGCCGGATGCAACGCCTCGTGATATCATCAGCCCCGGCCATATTTTCCCACTTAGGGCCCGCGATGGCGGGGTGCTTGTCAGAGCCGGCCAGACGGAAGGATCTGTTGATATTTCCAGACTTGCAGGCCTCATTCCTGCGGGTGTGATTTGCGAGATCATGAAGGATGACGGTACAATGGCCCGTATGCCTGATCTTGAAAAGTTTGCAGAAAAACATGATCTGAAAATCGCCACAATTGCCGATCTGGTTGCCTACCGGCTCCGGGAAGATGTCCTTATAAAAAGAGAGGCGGAGGCAAGAATCCCCACTGAACATGCCGGAGTGTTTAAAGCGGTGATATATTCAAATTCTGTGGACAATCATGAGCACCTTGCTCTTGTGAAAGGGGATATTTCCAAAGTTGACCGGGTGCTTGTTCGGGTACATTCGGAATGCCTTACTGGTGACGTGTTCGGTTCATCCCGATGTGATTGCGGTCTGCAGCTCAAGGCTGCCATGAAAATGATCGAGCAGGAGGGGGCAGGCATTGTTCTCTATATGCGTCAGGAGGGAAGAGGTATCGGCCTGGTGAATAAGCTGAAGGCTTACTGTCTTCAGGACGATGACGGACTGGATACTGTTGAGGCCAACCAGAAACTGGGCTTTAAGAGTGACCTCAGAGATTACGGTATCGGGGCTCAGATTCTCCGTGATCTGGGAGTGAAAAAAATGGCAATTTTGACAAATAACCCCAAAAAGATCGTCGGGCTTGAAGGATACGGTATTGAAGTTGTAGCGCGCTTTCCTCTTGAGATGGAAGCTGGAGAAGAGAATAAAGGCTACCTGCTTTGCAAGCGGGATCGGATGGGGCATCTAATGGAAGTTGATGATTGATGGTGTTTTTTACTTAACCATTTCGGAGTTTGGGCTTTTACGAGTTCATCAAGATTAGAGTTAAAAAATTCAGGTGAAAAATGG
This sequence comes from Desulfobulbaceae bacterium S3730MH12, assembly GCA_001750925.1. GTDB lineage: Bacteria > Desulfobacterota > Desulfobulbia > Desulfobulbales > Desulfocapsaceae > Desulfomarina. The sequence continues at coordinate 20,748 of MAXH01000218.1, read as the reverse complement.
CTAATATAATTGAAGGAAACCTCAGGGCGGATGGTAAAAAGTTTGCAGTAATAGTGGCCCGGTTTAACTCTTTTCTCAGTGAGAAGCTGCTCGAGGGTGCATTGGACAGTCTGGTTCGTTCGGGTGCTCTTGATACAGATATTGATGTTGTGCGGGTACCTGGTGCCTTTGAGATTCCGTTGATTGCAAAAAAACTTGCAGGCTCCCAGAAATACGATGCTGTGATCGTTCTAGGAGTTGTCATCAGAGGTGCCACGCCGCATTTCGAGGTGGTTGTAAGTGAAGTCTCAAAAGGCACCGCTCAGGTCGGCCTTGAGACAGGCGTCCCTGTTCTCTTTGGGGTATTAACTACAGAAACTATTGAGCAGGCTATTGAAAGAAGTGGAACCAAGGCGGGTAATAAGGGTGCCGAGGTTGCAGTTGCGGCGATTGAAATGGCCAATTTGATTGAAAACCTGGACTGATTAATCTACCCCATGGGAACACGCCGGAAATCGAGAGAGGCTGCACTGCAGTTTCTGTATCAGAATGATTTTGTCAGAGTCGCTGATATCGGAAACGATATGGAACTATCTGAAAATTTTAATATTTTCTGTTCACTTTACCAGATTAATAAAAAAGCAAGGCAATATGCCTTTGATCTGGTAAAGGGCATTCTTGCTGAGATGGATGATATTGATGAGGTTATCAGTGCAGCCGCAAGCCATTGGCGACTGGTGCGTATAGCTCCGACTGACAGAAACCTGCTTCGTATTGCTGTCTTTGAAATGACTGATATGGATGATATTCCGCCCCAGGTTGCAATTAATGAAGCGGTGGAAATTGCCAAGCGATTTGGCGGCGAGGAGTCGCCCCGGTTTATCAATGGAATACTTGATGCAGTAAAGAATAATCTCGGAAAATAACTCGTAAGTCATACCACACCCTTTGAACGCCTTGCATTTCTGCTCAATTCCTAGTACATCTTGTTTCGGAAAAATATACTCCGAATCCATCAATCAAGATCGTTTCGTAATAACTCTATTTTTAGATGGCTCAAAAAAACGAATCCAAAAAGCCGGGTCTGAAGCAGGAAGCTTTATCTGTTTTCGGCATTTTTATTTCTCTTTTTCTCATTCTCAGCCTTCTCACCAGCAGTCTCAAGCTGGAAAAAAACTGGTGTGGTGAAATTGGTCTGTTGATTGCCGGACTGCTCCTTGGCTTTACCGGCTGGGGTGCGTATTTGCTGCCGGTGCTGATACTGATTCTCTCCCTTCTTTTTATAACTCCCCGGTTGTCCTTTGAACGATTGCCTCAGATTACAGCCGGCCTTACGGGTGCGATTATATCTTTCTGTGGCCTTCTTTCCTGTCTGGCAATTAAGGATCCTGTATTGATCGAGACCGGGGGATTTGTCGGCAGAACTGGATTTACACTACTCCACTCCGTGGTGGGAGATGGAGGCACAGTTATGGTGTTTCTCCTTCTTTTCCTCGTTTCTCTGATGCTCACCGTACAGTTTTCTCTCTATAAACTGATAGCCTTTATCTGGCAGAGGATTCAAAAGGTATCAGAATTTTTCAAGAGAGATTCCCTGGAGGGTCAGGAGAGTGTAGAACCGAAAATAGAAAGAGAGAATAGAGTCAAAAAAAGGAAGGAAAGACAGCCTCTGGCGGAACCTGCTGATACTTCAAATATTGTTCCCGAATTGAAAGAATTTGTTTCTGCAGTAAAACAGAGCGACGAGGATGAAGTCTTTGCAGCAAAACCGGTTGCACGGGGAGAATGGAAATTACCTCCCCTCTCACTGCTTGGCAAAAATCAGCAGGTACACGACCAGGTAGACAAGGAGGTGTACTACAAGCTTTCCAAACAACTTGAACAGAAGTTGAAAAATTTTGGTGTTTCGGGAAAGGTGATCGGGATTTCTCCAGGCCCGGTTGTGACAACCTATGAATACGCACCTGCACCGGGTGTTAAGATAAATAAAATTGTCGGTCTCGCCGATGATCTGGCCTTGGGGTTGAGGGTGACATCAGTGAGAGTGGTTGGCTCAGTTCCCGGCAAAGCCGCTCTTGGAGTAGAAATACCAAATGAAAATAGAAAGATAGTTTATATTCGCGATCTGATCGGTTCTGAAGGCTATAGAAAGAATCGTGACAAGCTGTCAATTGCATTGGGTCTGGATGTAGTAGGTAATCTGTCAACCGCCAACCTGGCGAAGATGCCCCACCTCCTGATCGCCGGCGCAACCGGAGCCGGTAAAAGTGTCGGCATAAATACTATAATTGCCTCGATTCTATATAATGCCACTCCTGAAGAAGTTCGCTTTTTAATGGTGGATCCAAAACGTATAGAACTCTCAGGTTATGAGGGGATCCCCCATCTGCTGCACCCTGTGGTTGTTGATCCCAAACTCGCATCAAGGGCCTTGAACTGGGCCGTGAGAGAAATGGAGCGCAGATACAAACTGCTGGAAGAGAGCAGGGTGAAAAGCTTCGATTCGTATAATGAAAGTGCGGAAGAAAAATTGCCGTATATTGTAATAGTAGTCGACGAGCTTGCTGATCTGATGATGGTAGCCTCCAAAGATGTGGAAGCGGCTATTGCCCGACTGGCGCAAATGGCAAGAGCCGCAGGGATGCATCTTATTCTCGCCACCCAGCGGCCATCTGTGGACGTTTTGACCGGTCTTATAAAGGCAAATTTTCCAACGCGGATATCCTTTAAAGTATCCTCCAAAATTGATTCCAGAACTATCCTTGATACTGCCGGGGCCGAGCACCTCCTCGGAGCAGGAGATATGCTCCTGCTTGCACCGGGCACTTCGACTTTAAAACGTATCCACGGTGCTTTTATTTCTGAGCAGGAAACGGAAGATATCGTAGAGTTCTGGAAGAAACAGGGGAGCTCAACTTATGATGAATCTGTCATAGAAGAAATTGAGCGGGAACAAAATGGGGATAGTGACTACGGGGATGAGGAATATGATGAACGGTACGATGAGGCGGTTGCTATTGTAACCGAGGCGGGACAGGCTTCTATTTCCATGGTCCAGCGGAGGCTGAGAGTCGGTTATAACAGAGCTGCAAGAATGATTGAACGAATGGAAAAGGAGGGAGTTGTCGGCCCCGCAGATGGAGCTAAGCCCCGTCAGGTTATTGTGCGGGAGAATTACGTATAAACTCTGGCTGTTTCTGAATGAATTTTCTTGACAATTATTCCCTAACCAGATATAAAAAAGTCTTACTAAAATGAGTAGCCATTCATTATTTTATGTGTCTGGTTGTTTATGTGTCAATGGATGTTTTTCTTTGTCCATGGCTGAGATTTTGAGTAGCTTTTATTGTGCTGTGTATAGTTTTAGTTGACCCTGTCGGTTCAGGGTCACAACAGTTAATACAAACTGAGGAGGTAGTTTAATGCCAAGTTATGTAGAGCCTGCAAAATGTGATGGCTGCAAGGGTGGAGACAAAACGGCGTGCATGTACATTTGTCCAAACGATCTGATGGTTTTGAACGTCGAGACGATGCTGGCGTACAATCAGGAACCGGATGCATGTTGGGAGTGCTATTCCTGTGTTAAGATTTGCCCGCAGGGTGCTATTTTTGTTCGTGGTTATGATGACTTTGTGCCCATGGGCGGTCAGGTTCACCCGATGAGATCTTCTGATTCCATCATGTGGACTGTTAAGTTTCGTAACGGTAATTTGAAGCGTTTCAAGTTTCCAATTCGCACCACCGCTGAAGGTGCTGCCAATGCTTATGGAGCCGAGAAAGGCGCTAACCTGGATGACGAATGTCTGCTCCTTGAAGCTGATCTTCCTACCCCTAAATAAGCTGAGTTAGAAGGTTTTAACTGAAAAATCTTATTATTTTAAGGAGATTTAAATATGGCATTACCTAATAAACCAAAAGGTGAGCTTCTCGCCGATGTGAATCCGGAAGTCGTCGAGATGGACGTTGACGTACTGATCGTCGGTGGCGGCATGGCTGCTTGTGGAACTGCTTTTGAAATCAAGAAGTGGGCTCCTGAAGATTTGAAAATATTACTCGTTGACAAGGCGTCTGTTGAGCGTTCTGGAGCAGTTGCTCAGGGTCTCTCTGCTATTAACACCTACATCGGCGAAAACCCAATTGAAGATTACGTAAAGATGGTACGTAACGATCTTATGGGTGTTGTTCGTGAAGATCTTATCTATGACTGTGGTCGTCACGTAGATGAGTCTGTTAAGCTCTTTGAAGAATGGGGACTCCCTGTCTGGAAGAAAGATGCTGATGGTGAGAATATCGATGGTGCCAAACCTGCTAAAAGCCTGCGTGAAGGTGGAACCCCTGTACGCACAGGTAAATGGCAGATCATGATTAACGGTGAATCTTATAAGCCGATTGTTGCAGAGCCTGCACTGACTGCTCTTGGTGCTGATAATGTTCTCGAGCGTCTTTTTATTGTTAAGCTCCTGCTTGACAAGAACAAGCCGAATCAGATTGCTGGTGCTGCTGGTTTTTCAACCCGTGAAAATAAAGTTGTTGTCATCCGTTGCAAAACTGCAATGGTTGCCTGTGGTGGCGCTGTTAACATTTTCCGTCCACGTTCTACAGGTGAAGGTAAAGGTCGTGCATGGTATCCGGTATGGAATGCAGGATCCACTTACACCCTGGCTGCTCAGGTTGGTGCTACTCTGACCATGATGGAAAATCGTTTCACCCCATCCCGTTTTAAAGATGGATATGGACCTGTCGGTGCATGGTTCCTCCTGTTCAAAGCTAAAGTTGCCAACGGTCTTGGTGAATTTTATGCGATGGGTGATGCTGCAAATGAAGAATTGGCAAAATTCATGCCTTATGGAGGATCTCCTGTTACTCCGACATGTCTGCGTAACCATCTGATGATCAACGAGCTGAAAGAAGGTCGTGGTCCTATCTATATGGCTACCGATGTTGCTCTGAATGCATTCCTTGACGAGCGTCGTGACGCCGGTATGGACGAAAAGAAACTGAAGAAGTTCTGGAAGCATCTTGAGTCTGAAGCCTGGGAAGATTTCCTCGATATGTCAGTTGGTCAGGCTGGTCTCTGGGCTGGTACAAACACTGAGCCAGAGAAAGTAGGTTCTGAGATTATGCCGACCGAACCGTATATGCTCGGTTCCCACTCCGGTTGCTGTGGAATCTGGTGTTCCGGTCCTGAAGAAGACTGGGTACCCGATGTTCAGAATGATTCCCGTGCCCATAAGTATAAGTGGGGATACAACCGTATGACCACTGTTGACGGTCTCTTCACTGCTGGTGATGGTGTTGGTGCATCCGGTCATAAGTTCTCCTCCGGATCCCATGCTGAAGGTCGTATCTGTGCTAAGCAGATGGTTAAGTTCTGTCGTGATAACGCTGATTTTACACCAGAGCTTAAGCAGACTGCTCAGGAAATTGCTGATGAGATCTACGCTCCTGTAAGACTTTACAGTGAGTTTGTCGGTGAGTCTACTGCCGCAGATGTGAATCCGAACTACTGCAAACCTGCTGGTTTGATGATGCGCCTGATGAAGGCCACTGATGAATATGGTGGTGGTGTAGCTACCTACTATATGACCTCCGGCAAGCTTTTGGGCATGTGTCTGGATCTTCTCCAGCTCCTCCGTGAAGATGCTGCCAAGATGGCTGCCGGCGATCTTCATGAGCTTCTCCGCTGCTGGGAGAACTACCACCGTATCTGGTGTGTTGAGACCCATATTCGTCACATCGAGTTCCGTGAAGAATCCCGTTATCCCGGATTCTACTATAGATCGGATTTCCCGAATGTTGATGACGAAAACTGGAAGTGTTTCGTTAACTCTACTTTTGACCCTGAGACTCAGGAATGGAAGTGTGAGAAGGTTGAAGTTATAAACCTTGTAGAGACAGATCCTTGGCTGTAATTGACAGGCAACACTGTTGATATGAAGTAAGATTAATCTCCAGGGGTCATATTGACTCCTGGAGATTTTTTAGTATGTGGAAGGTGATTTTAGCTTATGTTGGCTGTAGGGGGAAAACGCCCTGGTCAACCTAAGCTAAAATAGTTTTCACCGGTTTTTGAAGTAATTTGTTCTGTAGAGTTTAATCTGTCGATAGTACACTATTTTAAGAGCAATCATGGAGGTAAGGTATGACTGACGAGCATGGCACTTCCGGTGCAGTATTGGTCGTAGGCGGAGGCATCAGTGGTTTGACTACTGCATTGGAAGCCGCTGAAGTCGGAAATGATGTATTTCTTGTCGAGAAAGGCGCATATTTTGGCGGCCGGGTAGCACAGTTGAATGAGTATTTTCCAAAACTCTGTCCACCCAGCTGCGGACTTGAAATTAATTTCCGCCGTATTAAGGATAATCGCAGGATTAGAACATACACCATGACAACAGTTAAATCTGTTTCCGGTGGTCCTGGTAACTATGAAGTAACGCTGGAGAAGGCTCCGCGTTATGTGAACAGCAACTGCACAGCTTGTGGTGACTGCAGTGATGCCTGTCCCGATGAGATTGATAATGAATTCAATTTCGGCATGGATAAATGTAAGGCGGCATATCTGCCCCATGAGATGGCATTTCCCAGGCGTTATGTTATTAACAAAGATGCTCTAAGTCCTGCTGGTGCTGAAGCCGTTGAGGCCGCATGTAAATATAATGCTGTTGACCTTGATATGCAGGTTGAGACGGTAACCGTAAATGTTGCTTCAATTGTCTGGGCAACCGGCTGGACTCCATATGAGCCAACCAAGATGGAGAATCTCAAGTATGCCGAGTCAGATGGTATTATAACCAATATGATGATGGAGCGCATGGCGGCACCGGGTGGACCGACGGGTGGGTCTATCGTGCGGCCCGGAGATGGGAAAGAGATTGAATCTATTGCCTTTGTTCAGTGTGCGGGATCAAGGGACGAAAATCACCTTGAATACTGTTCACATATCTGCTGTATGGCTACCTTCAAACAGATGACATATGTGCGTAACCAGTACCCTGATGCACAGATCTATGTATTCTATATTGACCTTAGAACTCCCGGGAAATATGAGAAGTTCAGGGAAGCTCGGATGGCGGATGAGAATGCTACATTTATTAAAGGAAAGGTTGCGGATATCGTACCTGAAGCTGATGGTGGTGTAACTGTTATTGCTGAAAATACCATGATTGCTGAAAAAATATCACAAAAGGTTGACTTGGCAGTTCTGGCAACCGGTATGCAGCCATCTCTGGATATACAGGGTGCTCCTGTACCGCTGGACATGGATGATAACGGTTTTGTCATTTCAAATTTTGAAAAAGCAATGATAGCAGCGGGATGTGCAAAAAAAGCTGCTGATGTTGTTACCACCACTCAATCATCAACTGCAGCTGCCCTTAAGGCAATTCAGGTTTCCAGGAGGTAATTATTAATGGATAAGACATATTGCTCGTATATATGTTCTGGTTGTGGCATCGGGGACGCGCTCGATATGGAAGCACTTGCCGAAGTCGTAACCGATGAGATGTCAATGGAGTGCAAAACTCATGAATGCCTTTGTGGGGCTGAGGGTCGCGCTTTCATTGAGAAAGATATTGCAGATGGCATCAATACCGTTGTCATAGGAGCTTGTTCTCCCAGGGTGATGACCAATGAATTTGATTTTGGTGATGATAAGATAACCGTTCGTGCCAACCTGCGTGAACAGGTAGTCTGGTCAGAAATTAAGCCTGCTGAGGGTGAAGAGCCCAATGAAGAGGCAGCTGAATATCTGCAGGAGAGTGGTTCTGACTATATGAGGATGGCATGTACCCGTGCACAGAAAACTGAACTGCCGGAGCCCTATCTGCTTGAGGTTATGAACAGGACCATTATGGTCATGGGCGGGGGACTGGCTGGTCTTACTGCTGCAAAAGAGGCTGCAGCTGCCGGCTATGATGTGATAGTTGTCGAAAAAGAGGCTCAGCTTGGCGGCAAGGCAAATGGCTGGCGTAAATCCTTCCCCACCAAGGCCCCATGGACCGACCTGGAAGAAAATCCCATTGATGCACTGATCGCCGAGGTTTCAGGTAATGATAAGATCACGGTTAAAACTGAAACAGAGGTTGCTCGTATAGCTGGTGCACCTGGAGATTTCGGAGTCAGCTTTAAGGCAACCGGTGCTGAAACCGAATGGGATGCTCCCGCCAAGGTAACTACAGAAGATGCAGACCTGATTGCAAAAGGCGAGATGGATGATCCCAATGTCGGGCTGCAGCCATATGTCGAAATTGATTCGAATGCTGTCAAAGTCGGATCGGTTGTTCTCGCAACAGGCTGGACCCCTGCAGATGTTTCACAGTATGAGCATCTTGGATATGGAACTCTAAAAAATGTTGTAACTAACGCAGAATTTGAAAAACTTGCCAAAGAGGGCAAGGTTCCTGCAAATGTTGCTTTTGTCCAGAGTCCCGGGGGCAAAGATAATGACAACGATTTCCCATACTGTAACTCCGTTACTTCAATGGTAGCGTTGAAGCAGGCTCAGTACGTTACTGAAGATAATGAAGACGGCAGGGCTTATATTCTCTATCAGCATATGAGAACTCCTGGGCATATGGAACTGTTCTATAAAAATGCCCAGCTCAACGACGCCATTTTTATGACAAAAGCTTCCGTTGTGCAGGTGGCAGAGAATGGTGACCAGCTCAGTGTTGCAGCTGAAGACACCCTGCTTGGTGAAGATATTACTTTGGACGTTGATATGGTAGTGCTGGCGGCCGGTATGGAGCCTACGACCCTCAAAGAATATTCCATTAATCTTGCCTATCGTCAGGGACCTGAGTTTTCCGACCTTGAGCTTTTTGACGGATATGCTGATTCTCACTTCATCTGCTTTCCTTATGAAACCAGGCGCACAGGTGTGTATGCCTGTGGTGGCGTAAGAAAGGCGGAAACTATGGAAGAGGCTGTGGATGATGCTACTGGGGCTGCTCTTAAAGCTATCCAGTGTATTGAATCTGTTGACCGCGGGGTTTCGGTTCATCCACGTTCAGGTGATGCTACTTATCCTGATTTTTTCATGCAGAGATGTACTCAGTGTAAGCGATGCACAGAGGAGTGTCCTTTTGGCGCCCTGGATGATGATGAGAAGGGGACACCGCTGCCTAATCCGACCCGGTGCCGTCGCTGTGGAACCTGTATGGGCGCTTGTCCTGAAAGAATCATCGGCTTCAAGGATTATAACATTGATCTTATCGGCTCAATGATCAAATCTGTTGAGGTTCCGGAAGATGATGATGATCGCTTACGAATTCTGGTATTTGTATGTGAAAACGATGCATATCCAGCTCTGGATATGGCTGGTATGAGACGAAACGGCCTCAACCATATGTTACGCTTTATACCCGTACGATGTCTTGGTTCTGTTAATATGGCCTGGATTCGTGATGCGCTCTCTGCCGGAATGGACGGAGCAATGCTGCTGGGCTGTAAATATGGTGATGATTACCAGTGCCATTTCGTCAAAGGATCTGAGATTGCAGATAAGAGAATGGAAAATATAGGTGATACTCTGTCTACCCTCGGCCTTGAGCCTGAGCGATGTGCCACCGAGCAGGTTGCCATCACAGATTATGACAAGATACCACAGATACTCAATGATTTTGTTGATGAAATTGTTGAGATGGGACCAAATCCATTCAAAGGCTTCTAATCTGTTTTTTATCATGACGCTGCTGTCTCTTATGACAGCAGCGTTTCATCTGCCGATCAGGGGCAAAAATTGAGATTATTCAAATATTGATAATATTGCAGGAGGAAGATTATGAATGTTCAACCGGATTTAGAATTTATCAGGTCTTTGAAAGAGGCTGGAGGTGACACACTTAAAAAGTGTTATCAATGCGCAACATGTTCAGTAACATGTCCTCTCTCAAAAGATGGTTCACCGTTTCCCCGTAAGGAGATGATCTGGTCCCAGTGGGGATTGAAAGAGAAGCTTCTGGCGGATCCGGATGTATTTCTCTGTCACCAGTGCGGCGACTGCACTGCAAATTGCCCGAGAGGCGCAAAACCCGGGGATGTGCTTGGAGCTATTCGTGCCTATGCATATACTTTTTATGGATGGCCGGCGCCTCTGGCGAAATTGGCTTCAAGTGCCAAAGGGCTGCCGATGCTGATCGGTATTCCTGTGGTTGTCATTTTCATTATGTGGATGATTTCCGGTGCCATGCATATTCCAACTTCGGAACAATTTGCTGATCACGGGTACCAGCAGTTTTTTGGTCACTGGGGTTTCAAATGGTACGCAAAAAATATCTTTTTTATTGTTTTGATCATGGTCCCTTCATTGGGGCTTGGCCTGTTTTCCGCGTATAAGGGAATTACCAAGATGTGGAAAACGATGGCAGAAAATGAGGGTGTTAATACCGATTATCGGCCGTCCGCAGTTCAATTTGTCAAAGAATTTCTCTGGCCTTCGCTTGTCGAAATAGTAAATCATGATCGTTTTAAGGAATGTACAGATAACAGGGACAGAGTACGAGGGCACCAACCCCTGATGCTTGCCTTTATAGGTCTGTTCATCGTCACCTGCTGGTCCCTGCTTAAAAATGATGTGATTGGTTTGGTTCTGCCATCCTGGCATGGCCCGATGTCGCTGATGGATCCGTTCAAGATTTTGGCGAATGTTTCTGCCGTTGCGTTGCTTTTTGGTATTGCTGTACTCTGGAGTAACAGAAAGAAAGCCGAACAGGAACTGGGCACCAAAGCAACTTTTTATGACTGGTTCCTTATCTGGGAAATTACAGCAGTGGGTGTTACCGGTCTGGGAGCAGAATTGCTCAGGTGGGCTGGAGCACCAGCTCTTGGATACATTGTATACTTTTTACATCTGGTATCCATCATGATGCTTTTTCTCTACCTGCCCTATACGAAACTTGCCCATCTTATCTATAGGACAACTGCATATTCTTTTGAGAAATATCGCGAGAGTGCATTTGCTAAAAAGTAGTTTTTTCAGACTTTATTGTTGAGGAAAGGGCCGGATCGTAAAACGATCCGGCCCTTTTTTTTTGAGACTTCTGATCCCATGTTTTATATGGCAGGTATGCGCATCTCTTTGGCGAGGAAAATCAGTTTTAATATCAGGTAAGAAAAAATCATTTTTGGTGAAAATAAATATTGAATTTAGAGTTTGAAGTGAGTATATTCTGTTGCCTTGTATGCTGGCGTAGCTCAATTGGTAGAGCTCCTCACTTGTAATGAGGTTGTTGTGGGTTCAAGTCCTATCGCCAGCTCCAAATTTCACATCACATTATAAAGTTTTAGAAAGGGTATCTTTGTGTCTGGCATATTCCAGGCACTTCTCAAGGAGGGGTTCCCGAGTGGTCAAAGGGAACAGACTGTAAATCTGTCGGCCAAGCCTTCGAAGGTTCAAATCCTTCCCCCTCCACCACCCCTTTCTCTTTATGTGATGAGAAATATCCAGAGCGGGAATAGCTCAATTGGTAGAGCATCAGCCTTCCAAGCTGAGGGTTGCGAGTTCGAGTCTCGTTTCCCGCTCCATTTTTTCAGTACCTTGGAAATATTTTTGAAGTCTCGGCTTATTTCGTGATTTTTAGAAAGAATTTCGTGAAGGTACTTATCCCGTTTATCGGGTTTGTTTCTTATACAGGGATAGAGTTGCCCACGTAGCTCAGTTGGTAGAGCGCATCCTTGGTAAGGATGAGGTCACCGGTTCAAATCCGGTCGTGGGCTCCAGCCTGGTATGAGGTTTCATTGTAAAGAATATTTTTAACGGCCTGAGGAGACAAGAAGATGTCAAAGGAAAAATTTGAAAGGACTAAGCCGCATGTCAACGTTGGGACTATTGGTCATATCGATCATGGTAAGACTACCTTGACCGCTGCGATTACTCGTGTCTTATCTTTAAAAGGTCAGGCTGAATTTACTGACTTCAGTGATATTGACAAGGCACCGGAAGAAAAAGAGCGGGGGATTACCATCGCCACTGCGCATGTTGAGTATGAGACGGAAAAGCGTCACTATGCCCATGTGGACTGTCCAGGCCATGCGGATTATATTAAAAATATGATTACCGGTGCTGCTCAGATGGATGGTGCTATCCTTGTTGTAGCCGCTACTGATGGAGCTATGCCGCAGACCAGAGAACATATCCTGCTTGCACGCCAGGTCGGTGTTCCTGCCATGGTAGTGTTCCTGAATAAATGCGATATGGTGGATGACGAGGAACTCATTGAGCTGGTGGATATGGAATTGCGTGAACTGCTTGATAAGTATGAGTTTCCAGGGGATGATATCCCGTTTGTTCAAGGTTCAGCACTGCTGGCACTTGAGAATCCTGAAGATGAGGCTGCTGCGAAGTGCATCTGGGAGCTGATGGATGCTATTGATTCTTATATCCCTGAGCCAAAACGTGATATTGATCAGCCATTCCTTATGCCGGTAGAGGATGTCTTCTCCATCTCAGGACGTGGTACAGTTGCAACCGGTCGAGTGGAGCGCGGTGTTGTCCATGTCGGTGACGAGATTGAGATCGTTGGTATTAAAGAAACCCAGAAGACCACATGTACCGGAGTTGAGATGTTTCGCAAGCTCCTTGATGAAGGACAGGCTGGTGATAATATAGGCGCACTGCTTCGTGGCATAAAACGTGAAGAGATTGAGCGCGGTCAGGTTCTCGCTGCTCCTAAATCCATTATGCCTCATACTAAATTTAAGGCGGAATGCTATATTCTAGGGAAAGATGAGGGTGGTCGTCATACTCCATTCTTTAATGGATATCGGCCGCAGTTCTACTTTAGAACCACTGATGTTACAGGAGTGGTTACTTTGGCCGAAGGTGTTGAGATGGTAATGCCGGGTGATAATATTGCAGCTGATGTTGAGCTGATTACTCCGATTGCCATGGATGTGGGTCTGCGTTTTGCTATTCGTGAAGGTGGGCGTACTGTTGGTGCCGGCGTTATTAGTGAGATTGTTTCCTGATCACTGCGCGATAATTAACATTGTCCTGTGAATGTATAGCATCACAGGACAATTTTTTGTATAGGATAAAGTAATGAGAGATATCGTGACTCTGGCATGTGGGACTTGTAAGCGTCGTAACTATACGACAACGAAGAATAAAAGAAACACGCCTAATAAGTTGGAATTTAATAAATACTGCCCGTTTTGCAGGATTCATACTCCTCATAAAGAGACGAAATAGTATTCTTTGCAGGCCAGTAGCTCTAATTGGTAGAGCGCCGGACTCCAAATCCGGATGTTGGGGGTTCGAGTCCCTCCTGGCCTGCCATAACTGTTTGTAGAGGTGTTATTTTAATCATCTTGGGTATGGCTCATTTTATTTCAGGGAAATGTTATGGCAGCAAAACCAAAATCGAAAAAGAACCGAGTAGTGAAGGAGCCTGAGGCATCACCATACTCACCTGCCCAGATAAAGAAATTTATTGAAGAAGTTAAGGTAGAATTTTTTAAAATTGTCTGGCCCGATAGAAAAATGACTTTAGGGCTAACCGGGGTAGTTGTTGCCTTAACAGTGGTGATCTCTATATATCTTGGAACGGTTGATCTCCTGTTGGGCAAGGTTGTCGCTTCAATCCTGCGGTAAATAAACCGTATGATGATCCTCCGTTATCTTACAGGTAGTTGATTTTTAAAAATATTTTTATATACTGATCTTATGGCAAGACAATGGTACATACTTCAAGTCCACTCGGGTTTTGAGGAGAAGGTGAAGGCTACTCTTGAGGAGCGTATTAAAAAAGAGGGGTTAGAGGAGTCCTTCGGTGAAATTCTTGTGCCTGCAGAGCAGGTTGTGGAAATGATCAAGGGAACCAGGAAGACTTCCAGTAGAAGATTTTTTCCCGGTTATATGCTTGTCAGTATGGATCTGAATGATGAAACCTGGCATACGATCCATCAGGACATGCCTCGTGTGGTTGGGTTTGTAGGTGATGATCGTGACCCCACGCCTCTCTCCGATGAAGATGCCGCGAAGATTATTGGTAGAATCCAGGACGGTTCCGAGAGACCAAGACCAAAGGTTATATTCAGTATCGGGGAAGTTGTCAGAGTTACAGACGGACCATTTGCCAATTTTCAAGGGGTGGTTGATGAAGTTTTTCCAGAAAAAGGCCGCGTGCGTGTAATGGTATCTATTTTTGGAAGGGAAACTCCGGTTGAGTTGGAATTTGTTCAGGTTTCGAATACCTAAACTGAAATCCTGCGTTCCGGTTGAAACTAGGAGGCTGTCCGAGAATAAGCATTCCCGGACAACCTCCTAGAAATTTGCGATTAAATTAAAGATAGTTAGTTGGAGTAATATAATGGCCAAAAAAGAAATGGCATTTATCAAGTTGCAGATACCAGCTGGTAAAGCCAATCCCTCACCACCTGTCGGTCCTGCTCTTGGACAGCATGGCGTCAACATCATGGAGTTCTGTAAGAATTTCAATGCTAAGACACAGTCCATGGGTGATACTATTGTACCCGTTGTCATTACCGTATACCAGGATCGTTCCTTTTCCTATATTACCAAAACTCCTCCGGCATCGTTTCTACTGTTAAAGGCCGCCGGGTTGCAGAAGGGGTCAGGAAATCCCAAGACTGAACGTATCGCTGAGATTGGACGTGATAAAATTCGGGAAATCGCCGAGATCAAAATGGTTGATCTTAACGCATATGATGTTGAGGGTGCCATGCGAATTATTGAGGGAACCGCTCGAAGTGCAGGCATCACTGTAGTTGACTGACCCAAATATACCAGAATTCTCAGGATGGTCAGGTAAAGTTTTTTAGATGCCATCATAATTCATTACTGCCGCCAGGATTATATTCCTGTATGAGTAGGAGGCTGATATGCCGAAACATGGAAAAAATTTTAGAAACAAAGCCGAAGGAATTGATCGTACAGTTCTCTACAATGCAGAGGATGGTGTCAAGAAAGTTATTGATTCTTCATATGCAAAGTTTGATGAAACTTTTGATGTAGCGATAAAACTTGGAGTGGATCCAAGACATGCTGATCAGATGATTCGGTCATCAGTTTCGTTGCCCCACGGCACAGGTAAAGTTTCACGTGTGCTCGTTTTTGCAAAGGGAGAAAAAGAAGCTGAAGCATTAGACGCCGGAGCTGATTTTGTTGGTGGCGACGATCTGGTTGAAAAAATAAAAGATGGTTGGCTGGAGTTCGATAAAACAGTTGCTACTCCTGATATGATGGGAACTGTGGGTAAGATTGGTCGAATTCTGGGTCCTCGAAATCTGATGCCAAATGCCAAACTTGGTACAGTAACTTTTGATATTGCAGAGGTTGTAAAAGAAATCAAAGGTGGAAAAGTTGACTTTAGAGTGGACAAGGCCGGTATAATTCATGCCGGGATAGGCAAGGTCTCATTCGGCCAGGAAAAGCTGGTTGAAAATCTATTGGCGTTTGTCATCCGTATAGTGCAACTTAAACCTTCTGCAAGTAAAGGTATCTACTTAAAGAGTATAACTGTTTCTTCCACAATGGGGCCTGGTGTAAAGCTCGATCCTTTAGTGGTTAGAACGATAATTAAATAAATATTGTTTCTTATCGGCAGCGACTACTGTCGATAAGTTTAGTCGAAGACAGCGGGTACATCTTGTTTAATTGTGAGATTATCACAACCTGCCTAGACGTGTAATGGTTGATTTGCTTTCTATTCTGAATTTTTGAGAGCCGAGTCTTATTTCAGCCTTAATTCCATGTAACTGCTGTTTCGAATCCCTTCATTTTAATTTAACCCAGGAGGAGTGCTTTGAATCGTGATGAAAAAGTGACCCTTGTCTCGGAATTGAATGATTCGTTCAGCCGGGCCAATTTTACAATTGTCGCTGACTATTGTGGTTTGAATGTCTCTGAAATACAGCAGATTCGAGTTGAACTGAGAAGCTGTGATTCAGAAATAAGAATAGCCAAAAATACTCTCCTAAGGCGGGCAGCCAAAGAGACAGCAAATGCAGTGTTAAACGACGATTTTGTCGGTACAACTGCTGTTGTTATGTCTTATGCTGACCCGGTGGCACCTGCAAAGGCTATAGCAAAATTTGCAGATGATTTTGAGAAATTCAAAATTCGTTCCGCCGTGCTTGATGGAGAAAAAATCAGTGTGGAAGAGCTTGTTGCTCTTTCAAAATTGCCTACCAAGGAAGTATTGCTTGGACAACTGCTGTCTACCTGGAACAATGTACCTACGGGACTTGTACAGGTTCTCACCGGTGTGCCGCGTACTTTCGTGTATGGACTACAGGCTCTCAAGGAAAAAAAGGAAGAAGCCGAAAATTAGTACCCAGGGCGTTATTTGTTGTGAAGGTACTTATCCAAGGATTCAAAAAAATTGATCTATTCGAATAAGCTGAAATTATTCTGGATAGAAATCCCAAATCAAAAGAGGTAATTTAACATGGCTGTTACAAAAGAAGACGTAATCGAGTTCATTTCAAATATGACCGTTCTCGAGCTTTCAGAGTTGATCAAGGAGTTTGAAGATAAGTTTGGTGTTTCTGCTGCCGCACCCGTCGCAGTAGCTGCTGCAGGTGGCGGTGGCGATGCTGCACCCACTGAAGAGCAAACTGAGTTTGATGTTATTCTCTCCGGTTTTGGAGATCAGAAGATCAAGGTTATTAAAGAAGTTCGCGCTCTAACCGGCCTCGGTCTGAAGGAAGCTAAAGTCCTTGTTGAATCTGCTCCTGCTCCTTTGAAAGAAGCAATTACCAAAGAGGAAGCTGAGGAAATAAAAACAAAGATCGAAGCCGTTGGTGCTACTGTAGAGATAAAGTAAACGTCTCCATACCCTGTTGCTCCGACTGGGAGCAACGTCAGTTTGAACACAACACGCTACGGGCACAGCCGCGTAGCGTGTTGTGTTTTATGGCAATTATATTTATTTTTTAAAAAAAGTCCTGATATCAAGTGGTTCTTGAATAGATCAAAAAGAATCTTAGTATGCCTGAAAACAATGCTTATGTTTTGGCTTGCTCATAACCCTAGGTAGAATGGATTTATACATTCATTAGATTTAATTTCTGCAAAATTTTTCCCTGCTAAAGAAAAGGAAAAATTAAAAACCACTAAATACTGAGTCCAGGCTGTTGAATTCCGACTTTTTCGTACGATTATAAGGCAATTTCGAGGACAAATATGGAAATAATTAGGAAGAACTTTGCCACTGCTGAAACCGTTTTGGAGCCCCCGCATCTCATATCCATGCAGCGCCTTTCTTACGAGAAGTTCCTGCAAATGGATAGTGACCCTGATGAGAGGGATGATTTTGGACTGCAGGCGATCTTGAAAAATGTGTTTCCGATTAACGATTTTAACGGGGTTTGCTCCCTGGAATTTGTAAGGTATAAATTCGGTGAGCCGAAGTACACGGTTCAGGAATGTCAGCAGAGGGGGATGACTTACGATATTCCCCTCAAGATTGTTGTCAGGCTGATTACCTTTGATGTAGATGCGGAGACCGGCGTACAATCCATTCGTGACATTAAAGAGCAGGAGGTGTTCCTGGGGTCACTTCCCCTGATGAGAGGGGATGGTGTTTTTGTGATCAATGGCACTGAGCGGGTAATTGTATCCCAACTGCAGCGTTCTCCAGGTCTCTTTTATACCCATGATAACGGTAAAAGCCATTCAAGTGGAAAACTCCTCTATTCAGCCAGAATAATCCCTGTTCGAGGGTCGTGGATTGATCTCGAGTTCGATATAAAAGATGTACTCCATGTGCGGATTGACAGGCGGAGAAAATTTCCCGTCACTACCCTGCTGAAAGCCATTGGATACACAGATGAAGAGCTTCTCGCTGAATTTTATCCATTAAGCGTTATTAAAAAAACTGCTGATGGCTATATGAAGAGCTTTGATACCGAGCTTTTTAAAGGTAAAAGGCTTGAGTTTGACCTTATTGATCCTGCTGATGGAGAAATAATCGGCAAAAAAGGCAAGAAAATTTCCAAGGTTCTATGCAAAAAAATTGAAGCCGCCGGAATAGAATTTCTCCCGGTCTCTGTAGAAAGTCTGATCGGGACAGTCCTTGCTAATACTCTTATTGATAAAGAAACAGGCGAGCCCTTTGCCTTGTGTAATAGTGAGATCACCGAAGCTTCCCTTGAGTCACTGGAAAATGCAGGCATTACGGAGTTTAAAATCCTTCATATTGATGGAGTAAACTATTCAGATTCCTTCAGCAAGACGCTTTCCCTCGATAAGGCAAAAAATCATGAGGAGGCACTACTTGAAATCTATCGTCGCTTAAGGCCCTCAAGTCCTCCAACCCTTGAAGTTGCCGAGACTTTTTTTGAAAACCTCTTTTTTAATCAGGATCTCTACGATCTTTCAGAGGTTGGAAGATATAAAATCAACGCAAAATTAGGGCTTGATGTTGACATAAATAACCGTGCGTTAACCCGTGATGATGTTATTCACGCCGTTCGACACCTTGTACGACTTAAAGATTCACAGGGCGGGATTGACGATATTGATCATCTTGGCAACAGGCGGGTGAGAACAGTTGGAGAACTGGTTGAAAATCAGTACCGCATGGGTCTGGTTCGTATGGAGAGGGCTATCAAGGAGAGAATGACCCTCCAGGACGTGGAGACTTTAATGCCCCATGACCTTATTAATCAGAAACCAATTTCAGCAGCTATCAAGGAGTTCTTTGGCACCAGTCAGTTGTCCCAGTTTATGGATCAAACCAATCCATTATCAGAGGTGACCCATAAACGCCGGTTGAGTGCACTTGGACCTGGTGGATTATCAAGGGAAAGGGCCGGGTTTGAGGTTCGTGATGTTCATCCGACTCACTATGGTCGTATCTGCCCTGTTGAAACTCCAGAGGGACCTAATATTGGACTTATTGTATCTTTAGCCACTTATGCAAAGGTGAATCCATATGGTTTTATCGAGTCTCCCTACAGGCAGGTTAATGACCGCATTGTTACAGATAAAGTTAAGTATCTCAGTGCATTACAAGAGCAGAACCAGGTAATTGCTCCGGCTTTGACGGAGGTTGACGAGAGCAAGAGGATTGTTGCTGAAAAACTGATTACCCGGGAGGAAGGAGAAGTTCTTACTCAGGCATCAGACAGGGTCACATATATGGATATTGCTCCCAATCAGATGATCAGCGTCGCTGCGTCCCTTGTCCCTTTTCTTGAAAACGATGATGCAAACCGGGCTCTTATGGGATCGAACATGCAGCGTCAGGCTGTGCCTCTTCTGAAAACCTCTGCACCGCTGGTTGGAACGGGCATGGAACGATATGTTGCTCGGGATTCCGGTGTTTGTCTCATGAGTGCCGGTGCCGGAGTGGTCGAAGAGTCTGACTCTAACCGGATAGTTGTTCGCTATGAAGAACCCGGCACTGATGGGTATGATACCGGGGTTGCTGTCTACAGATTGGAGAAGTATAAAAAATCAAACCAGAATACCTGCTTTAACCAGATCCCGCTGGTGGTTCCCGGAACCAAAGTCAAGAAGGGGACAGTGCTCGCCGATGGACCTTCCTGTGAAGAAGGAGAAATTGCCATCGGCAAAAATGTGACTATTGCCTTTATGCCATGGCGAGGATTCAACTTCGAGGATTCTATTCTTATAAATGAAAGATTACTCAAGGAGGATACCTACACCTCTGTTCATATAGAAGTCTTTGAGACAATGGCAAGAGATACCAAGCTTGGCAAGGAGGAGATCACCAGGGATATCCCTAACGTCAGTGAAGATTCCCTAAGGAACCTGGATGAATCCGGTATTATCAGAATTGGTGCCGAACTGAAACCGGGTGACACTCTTGTCGGCAAGGTTACCCCGAAAGGGGAGACTGTGCTTTCGCCGGAAGAAAAACTGCTTCGGGCGATTTTCGGTGAAAAGGCACAGGATGTTAAGGACTCCTCACTGCGTGTACCACCCGGCGTCAGCGGCGTAGTAATCGATGCTAAGGTATTTTCTCGAAAAGGGGTGGACAAAGATGAACGTTCTCTGGAGATAGAGGATCTTGAGATCGAGAAGCTTAACCAGGATAAACTGGATGAACTTCACAGCCTGAAGAGAGGGGTATGTCGTGAGATCGGTGATATTGTAGATGGGCGGACGGCAAAGATTGACATCCTGGATAATAAAGGGCAGCTCATTGTCAAACTTGGCAAAAAAATCAGCCGGGATGATGCTTTGTTGATAGGCTTTAATAAGCTTCAGACTATTGAATTCTCTGAAAAGGCAAAATATGAAGAGTCGATAGAAACTGTCTATGAGAGATATGAAAGGCAGGCCAGCCTCATCCGTGAGCGTTATGATGGGATCATTGAAAGGATGACCAGGGGAGATGATCTTCCGCCTGGTGTAATTAAGATGGTTAAGGTCTACGTGGCTACCAAGAGGAAACTCTCAGTCGGTGATAAAATGGCCGGTCGGCATGGTAACAAAGGTGTTGTTTCCAGGCTGTTGCCCGAGGAGGACATGCCGTTTTTTCAAGATGGTACTACTGTTGATATTGTTCTTAACCCACTGGGTGTGCCCTCACGGATGAATGTTGGGCAGGTACTTGAAGTTCATCTGGGATTTGCAGCAAAAAAACTTGGTGAACAACTGGAGGTTTTTGCCAACGCCCATGCAGTTGATGAGATCAAGAAAAAATTGCAGGCTGTCTACTCCAGCGAGGAGTATGAGGCGATTATTGACGGTAAAGATGATGAAGAACTTATCGATTGGGCCAGAATACATCAGGCTGGATTGCATATGGCGACCCCGGTTTTTGACAGTGCACC
>MAXH01000217.1 GCA_001750925.1 Desulfobulbaceae bacterium S3730MH12 | reverse complement strand
GTGGCAGGAGCAATACAGGATCACAAGCGCGGTATTATTGTCGGTACTCAAACCTTTGGCAAGGGTTCCGTTCAAACAATTATTCCCCTTCCTGATGGTGCAGGGCTGCGTATGACTACTGCCAGGTATTATACTCCCGATGGCCGATCCATCCAGGCCCGGGGTATCATTCCCGATGTAGTAGTTCCTTTCGTCCCCTGCATCCCACCCGCAAAAGAGGAGAAAAACAACAGGTTCATAAAAGAAATCGACCTGCAAAATCATCTTAAAGAATCGAAAGAATCTCCAGAGGGAGAAGAGAGTGAAATAAGGACAAAGCTGGAAGAGCGTCTATTGGACGACAATCAGTTACGAAGCGCCTACAATATACTTAAAAGTCTTAACCTTTTTTCGGAATACAAAAGTGCTGAGTAGCGGTTTTTAAAAACCAAGTTCTTTCAAGAACTGTCCGTCCTGCGCCCAGTTTTTTTTCACTTTAACCCACAACTTGAGGAGTACCTTCTCCCCGAGAAGCGTTTCAATATCTTTTCGGGCGGCAATGCCAATTGCCTTGAGTTTTTTCCCGCCCTTGCCGATCACAATTCCCTTTTGTGAATTCTTTTCGAGCACTATGCTTGCATGTATCGTTATAAGCCTGTTCTTCTCTTCTTTGAATGACTCAATGAGAACCGCCGTTGAATAGGGAATTTCCTGGCTGGTCAACAGGAAAACCTTCTCTCTTATTATTTCACCGCATAAAAATCTCTCACTGGCATCTGTAGGTATATCTTCCGGGAAATACCTGGGGCCTGTTGGCAAAAGCGTTATAATTTCAGTTAACAAACTATCAGTTCCGTCGCCCTCAAGCGCGGACAGGGGTACCACTGCCCGAAATGGGTACAATTCCGAATAACTTCCTATCATCGGCAAAAGTTTTTCCCGTTCAACCAGATCGATTTTATTCAAAACCATAACAGCAGGACATTGTATATTTTCCATATAAGACAAAAATTCCTGCTGTTTTTCCTTCTTTATTTTTTCCGGTAAAGGAAGTGAAACATCTACCAGAAAGATGACGATATCGACATCCATCAGGCTATCCATAGCCACTCGCATCATCTCAATGTTGAGTGGATCCCTGGATTTATGCAAACCGGGAGTATCGAGGAAAACGATCTGATAATCCTCACTATTAAGGATCCCGGCTATCCGGTTCCTTGTAGTTTGTGGTTTTGGTGTTACTATCGATATTTTCTGGCCGAGCAGCTTATTCATCAGGGTTGATTTCCCTGCATTTGGGGGGCCGACAATTGCAACAAGGCCGGATTTAACCGGTTTTTCAAAATGATTCATTAGGATCAAAATAATAATTAAGCAAAGAGTAGAATAAGTGTGTGCAAAAAATTATTACACACTATATTGGTCTAGGTTTGATCTATAACCAGAGACAAGCCTGCAGGACTGAAACTATAATGTCATTTGAGTATATTGCCTATACTTTTTAAAGTCCCATCTTTTTTGAACAGTCAGTAGATTTATGATTACCACCGGAAAACTCATCGAATATCTCGATAATGGCAGATTCATCTGCGCTCTGGTAACAGAGAGTCAGCCCAAACGACTCCGTCTCCTCAACCAGAACGGCAGGGAAGTAAACCTGCCGGTATCACGGGTAGTTCACTGTTCAAGCGAAATTCATTCCACAGAGCAAAGCCGGGAGTCTCTTACCAGACACCTTCGTGATACCACGGAAAAACGAGGTTCTCTCATGGACAGAATCAACCTCGAAGAAATCTGGGAACTCACGGCAGAAGAACCAAACCCTTCCTTCAGTCCGGCCTTTTTAGCAGAGCTGATTTTTGGTGAAGAGGCCAACGACGATATTGTTTCCGCATTTCTCAGGTCTGTATTTGCCGATAGGCTTTTTTTCAAATATAACGAAGGACGTATTAAGGTTAACAGTCCCGAGCAGGTTGAAAAACTGCAAATTCAGCGAAAAAAGGAAGAAAAGAAGCTTCAACTGATCAATGATGGTGCAAACGCTGTCAGCGAACTCTTCACAGCTAAAGAAACGCGTAATGAGCTTAGTCCTCTTCTCAGGGAAACACTTCATATTATCCGCGATTACTACGTCTTTGGCAGTGAAGCCAAACATGCAACTATAGCAAAACAGATTCTCAAGACAACCAACCTGACCAAACCCCATGACCCCTTCCACCTGCTGGTCAAGGCAGGCCTCTGGGGCCCCAATGAAAATATACCTCTGCTGCGAAATGAATTGCCTGTAAATTTTTCTCTTGAGGCTCGACAGCAGGCTGAACTCATTTTACAGCGCGGTCAGGATGAACTTTTCAAGGATTCCGGAAGAGTTGATTATTGTCACCTTTCCCCTATCACTATTGATGGCCCGACCACCCTCGATTTTGACGATGCCCTCACTGTTGAAGAACAGGACGGCAATTATCTTGTGGGCATCCATATTTCTGATGTTGCTCATTATGTTCGACCGGGGGATCCTCTTTTCCAGGAAGCTATGCGTCGGGGAACATCAATATACTTCCCTGAAGGACAAATTCCGATGCTGCCCCGCCACCTCTCCCAGGGAATATGCAGCCTGATCCAGGATGAAACACGGGCTGCTTTCAGTTTCATGATCCTGCTATCCGGTGAAGCCGAAGTGTTGAAGGTAAAAGTTGTGCCTTCAGTTATCAAAGTTGCAAGACGTCTCACCTATGACCAGGTTGATCGGATGCTGGAAAGTGACAGAGAGATAGGCCTGCTCAATATGCTGCGGAAAAAACTTCGGGCCAGGAGAATTAAAAACAACGCTCTCCTGCTCCCCTTCCCCGATGTCAATATCTTTATTGATCATCAAGGGCAGGTTAATGTAAATTTAGGAAAAAGTGACACTCCAGCCAGAACCATTGTCTCGGAAATGATGATCCTGACTAACAGCGAAACCGCCAAATATGTTGCCGATCGTATGGTTCCCGGACTCTTCAGGTCACAACCTGTACTGAAAAACAGGATAGTTTTTGGTGAAGATGACGATCTGTTCCAGAACACCCTGCAGCGCAAACAACTGCCACGGGGCGAATTCTCAACCACTGCAAAACCTCACAGCGGACTTGGTGTCTCCCATTATACAACCGTCACCTCCCCTATCAGAAGGTTGCTCGACCTGGTAATGCAGCATCAGCTTAATACCATTGTTCGCAGACAGGAACCTTGTTTCACTGAAGAAATGTGTAAAGATTTTACTTCTGTGCTCTCACGCACAATCAGTGCTGCAAACAATGTGCGCCAACAGCGTCAACGGTATTGGCTGCTCAAATATTTAGCCGATCGTAAGGGACAACTTATAGATGCACTTGTCATTCAGGTTGGACCCAAAAGAGTAAACCTGCTGCTGACTGGCATTCTTATGGACATTGACCTGCCAACGCCTGCCGGTTCCGGACTTACAGCCAACACCATTGTAAAAATTCGAATCGTGAAATCCGACCCGCTTGACAATGTTGTCCGCTTCGACTGGGGTTAATCGCCTTGGATGCCACTTCCTTTATTAACAGATGTATATGTGAGACACTAAGCGGGCTGCGAGACGGATTGTCTCTTTTTTCGGGACAGAGCCGTGCGGCAGTCATTTTTGCACTGGCCGAAGATGATGAGTTATCTGTATGTGACCCTCAAAATCTTTTGCGAGGGTATGAACCAAAGCTGGAAAATATCTATTTCAAGGACGACAACTGGTGTAAACCGGTTGAAAGAAAACCACCCTACAATTCATACAACTACATAGAACCGCAACCAAATATGCACCTTGACGGGCTTGTATCGTATGGAGGCAGTTCATCTCCTGTTTACTACCAGATGTGGTTCACCGAACATCACCCCGCTCTCTGCTCCATCGGTCCGACTGAATGCTGGCTGGAACATGCAGTGCTCAGACTTTCACATGATATAGCCAATGACAGTTCGCTCTATACAGGAATTTCCGGTAACTTTCTTAGAGAGTATGCCAGCCATGCTGTTCGGGATTACATCGTTGATAAAGCCAACCAGAGTATTGGGCTCGATTATCATATACGAATTTATCCTGTCCTGGATGCGATCCTGGGTATCTCCAAAACTAATGAGGAGGGAGCCAGGCCATTTGGCAAGCTGACTTTTGTTGAGCCGCGTTTTTTAGACACTGTCAATTTTCTTGCCCGATTCAAGAGCGACGAAAGGCCTCCTCTTAACAATTTTAAACATGTACGCAAACTTTTACAGACAGTTGAGCATTCAGAGCATACCCTTATCTCAGACGGAACCACCATCCTGGGTATAGGCAGCAGCAGGATTTCTCAATTCCATATTACTGTAGAGTTCCAGGGTAAACTTGGTTTTATCAGCGCCGGTGACGAGAAAATATGCAGTTTTCAGGATGGCAGTTATAGCTCCAATACACACCGGGCAAAACTTTTTGAGGTGGAAGAAACTCTTCTTGATTTCAACATTGAGACATCTTCAAGAAATGATCTTTTCCGGATTGTTGCGGATCTGGTTCATAATGCGGAAGATAAAACATTCGGTTGTACTTTTGTCCTTGATTTAGCGAAGTCTCCTGCAGATACCGCCGGCCAGATCCTCACTCCCCCCCTTGACTTACGAGACCCGAACAAACTTAGACTGGCCGGAGCTCTTGCCAGGGTTGATGGTGCCTTACATATTAGAACCAACCTCCACCTCTATTCTTTTGCCTGTCTTCTGGACGGTCATAGAATCAAAAATGAAAACAGGGCCCGGGGAGCTCGCTATAACTCGGCTCTCAGATTTACAGCACAGTACCCGGAAACTATCGTTATCGTCGTTTCAGCCGACAGGCCGGTTTCAATCTTTCAGGACGGAAAAGAAATTCAAAGCGGATACACAGGTGGTGATTCATCGCAATGCAATCTTTTTCCCTTGCCGCTGAAGGAATGGCTAAAATATGAGTAGAAATTATATGTCAAGTGCCCACTTGGGTATATGTGCCACAATATAATTCTGAACCGCCTCCTGTTTCTCGAATTTACTCACATCTTTAACGATTTCCATAATCTCATCATAATCAAACCAGCAAAGCTCTTTATTGTCACGGTTATATACTGTCAGGATCCTTCGATCCTGCCGTTCAATATCTTCTTCTTCCTGAATAGCACCAATAAGCCTGCCCGCCTCTTCCACACTGAGATATTTTATATCATTATCGCTCATCTTGATCCCCGAACTTGATGTAAAGTAAAAAAAAAGGCGAGCAGGAATTAATTCCTCTCGCCTTAAACTCTTCTATAACCTGTATATTATGCCGGTTTTACTACTGCACCTGATCTGATGCAACGAGTACAAACTCTACCCCTTTTGGTGCTTCCGCTTGAAGTCACCATACGCACTTTCTTAAGATTGGGAAGCCATCTCCTCCTCGTCTTGTTATGTGCATGGGAAACATTATTTCCTGTCAACGGGCCTTTGCCGCAAATCTCACATACCTTAGCCATCTTTAACTCTCCCTATATTACAATCTCGTAAAAGCTCTAATCAGTATAAGCAAAAAATTATTTCAGAATCTTGCAATGTACCCACTATCAGACATGATGGCAAGCTATTTCACATTTGATATTGAACGATATAAATGCTCTGTTCCAGCAAAAAACACCTACTCCTGAGGCAGAAAAGATATATAGATATCTTCTCCCCGAATTTGGACGTCATATTTTCTGAGATCAGGGGAATCATTGGTAAGACATTTTCCAGTATCCAGATCATATTTCCACTGGTGCCTGTGACAAGTG
>MAXH01000216.1 GCA_001750925.1 Desulfobulbaceae bacterium S3730MH12 | reverse complement strand
GCCGACCCTGTCTCCGGTAAGGTGATTCAACAGGGCAAACCTATTGTCCATTTCAATGAAGGAGACATTGGTTCCGGTGTCCCCCAGGTATTAATGAACGATATTTACCAGCGCAAAAACATGGCTCCTGAAACAACACTGCACGATATCCGCTGGGGGCGTGAGTATGAAGGGAAATTTGTCTGGGTATTTGAGATTTCAGGAGGTGCCCCTCCCGCCCATTACGGTGGCTGGAAAAACACCAGAGTCTATCGTCAGCCAGCCATGTATTTCCCGTTAGGAGGTGGATCATGCTCCGGTATCTCTAAGCCTGGAGTGATCACCTGGGCACGGTTTTACGAGAGTTTTGGGGAGATCGGCTTGGATTGCGGTGTCGGTGAAGTGCTGCCCCTGGATGAAAGCGAGGTGCAGGAAAGATTAAACAAAACAACAGCCGAATGGCCAATCGCAAATGTTCATATTCCCGGATACGACAGGGATCAGTGCATGTCTTCTCACATGTCAAACCATATTACCATCGGATATGGAGATATTCTCCAGGAACTCATTGCCACATGCTTACATCTTGGTATTCCGACAAGAGTTGCCGGAGATGTGAAGGATACGCTGAAGTAATTTCATTGAAGGAGGGTTGTCATGGGTCGTTATAAAGGAATTATTCCGCCATTGGTGACGCCACTGGCGGGACGGGATAAACTGGACAGGGAAGGGTTTGAGCGTCTGATTGAGCGGGTAATTAATGGCGGTGTTCACGGTCTTTTCGTTTTAGGTACAACCGGTGAGGCACAGAGTCTGAGTTATGGTTTACGAAGAGAGGTAATCAGGCTCGCCTGCAAACACACGAATGGACGCGTACCCGTGTTTGTAGGGATTACCGATACATCCTCAGTCGAGTCGGTTAAATTAGCCGGGGTTGCACATACCGAAGGTGCAAGCGCCCTGGTATTGACAACGCCATACTTTTTTCCGGCAGGCCAGCGTGAATTAACCGGCTATATAGAGGATATGGTACCTCGCCTGCGGCTTCCACTTATGCTCTACAATTTTCCAGGCATGACTAAGGTATGGTTCGAGATAGAGACCCTCAAACATTTAGCTGAAATCGAGGGAATTGTCGGTGTAAAGGACTCCAGTGGAGATATTGGTTACTACCGGGAACTCTGCAAACTGAAAAAGCTGCGGCCTGACTGGTCAATATTTATTGGCCCGGAAGCTTTGATGCCCTTATCGCTAGATCTCGGGGGTGACGGTGGAGTTTCAGGCGGGGCAAACGTTTACCCAAAGTTATTTGTCGATTGTTATGAGGCAAAAGTAGCGGGCGATAGTGCTCGTGTTGAAAAGCTATCCCAAAAAATTGACGAATTTCAGGAAATATATACGGTGGGCAAGTATGCATCGAAATATATCAAGGCAACAAAATGCTGCCTTTCTCTACTGGGTGTTTGTGATGATTTTATGGAGCAGCCGTTCCATCGGTTCAACCCTCCTCACCGTGCAATAATTGAGGAGATTTTGAAAAAAATAAACCTTGATTAATGCCTTGCTGCCGAAACCATGTCATGAAAATCAAAGTGCAGAAATGTTGGTTTAAACTTAATAACAGGCTGTTAATCTTTTAGGCTGAAGGCTTTTAGGAAAACACACATCTCCTAACCGTCATTCCCGCGCAGACGGGAATCCAATACTACCGGTAAAGATGCCTAAATTCCCGCCTGTGCGGGAATGACACGGATGCGACAATACATAGTTGACACAAAGAGTATAAATGGATACTATTCATAAAGTTAAACGAACGTTTGAACAAGTACCTTTGTGACAAATATGAGCGATAAAAAACAACACAAACCGAATTCAAAAGAGAGGATTCTTCAAACAGCCATATCTCTCTTTGCTAGCAAAGGTTTTGCAGAGACCGGAATGCGTGAACTAGCTGCCGAAGCAGAGGTGAACCTCTCCATGGTTAATTATTTTTTTGGCAGCAAAAAGGGATTGTTGAAGGAAATTCTTGACGGTTTTCTTTCGCAATATCTGGCTATTGCCAGAGAGAATCTGGCTGGCAAGGGCGATTTACAATCCAGGCTTAAACGATTCATTGCTGCCAGTGTGAACTATTTTGAGGCAGAACGGAATTCTTTAATAATCACAATCAGTGAACTTCCCCACGATGACCCTGAAATTGTGGAACATAAAGCAGCCTGGGCCGGACAAATGGTTGAAATTGTAAACAGGGAGCTCTGCAAGCCTCATACTGCAGAAACTGGGCAATATATTCCTCCGACCTGTCTCGCTCCCATGCTTACCTCTCTTATGGCCTCCCGTTTTCTCTTTGGCCCACTCATGGAAGAGGTTAAAGCAGGCAGTTCTAAAGCAGTTAGTACAGAAGATTATACAAAAATGCTTGTTGGCATACTGTTGCAGGGAATTACGGGTGCTGATATCAAGAGTGGTGAGAGAAATATATGAAAAGAACTCTATTTGCTCAATTTATATTCTTAATAGTCTTGGGCCAGGCCATATTTGCATTCATCCCCGGAGCAAGCAATGGACTGACCCTGGAAGAGGCTGTGACTCTGGCCCTCGACAACAACCCTGATCTGCAAAAACAACAGATGAATCAGACCTTAAGCGAAGAAGGTTTGAGCGGAAAAAAATCAGATAATTTTGGCAAAATCGACATTATAGCGTCCTACGGACATTACAACCTGCCCCGGACCCTGGCTCCATTGACTCCGGCGGCAATCTTTATGGATCCCACAGCCGTTCCCACCACGGTAGATCTCTTTACCACAGGTATAATGTATGAACTGCCCCTCTTCACCGGCTTTGCTCAGCAACGTTCAGTAGAGATTGCAGCAATTGAAAAAGAGATGGCCGGAGCTGCATTCAAACTGAGCCGGGAGCAGCTTATCTATAATGTGAAAACGCTGTATGTAAATATCCTTTCCCTGCAGGCACAGGAAGAGGCACAACGGGAATACCATAAAGCATTGCATAGACTTCATGATGACATTTCTTTGGAGGTTGAGCTTGGCAGAAAAGCAAAAGTAGAGCAGCTGAAAGCGGCAGCGGATCTTGAAAGCGCCAGGGTTCAAATGCGGCAAACCAATGGCAATACAAAGATACTGAAGAGTACCCTGGCTAGTCTGCTGGGTCGTGACACCATAAACAGTTTGGAAAAATTCACCATTGAGGTGTCCCCTATCGGTGAAACTGCATACAGCAAAGGGATTAAAGAACTCGATCGATACCGCTCCACCGTTCTTGATGTGGAAAAAAAGAGCAGTCTTATTGAGAAGAGCGACGCTGCCTATTACCCCCAGATAATTTTTAACGGCTTTTACGGCCAGAATTTCGGACCAAATGATGACTCCAACCGATATGAAGGTGACTGGAATAACCAGGAGGTTTGGCAGGCAACTGTAAATTTAAGATGGACGGTTTTCGACTTTGGCAGCCGTAAAACAGATCATCAGATGGCATCTATACGTAAACAGCAAAGCCGGCGGGAGCAATTAACAACAGAACTTGAACTGAAAAGATCGCTCAGTGAAGCTATCACCAGGATTGAGATGGCCATTGATGGTTTTTATTCTGCCGAAACCGAGCTGGCCTTAACCCGTGAAACTGAAATTATTGAGCAGACCCGCTTTGACAAAGGAGCCACGGACGTAAATGACCTGCTCTACGCAAAGGCCCGTAATCAGCTGGCCCTGAGCCGCTCTATTACTGCCCGGTACAGTTATATGAACAGTTGTTTTTATCTGGATTACCTGCTCGAAGATGGGGAAAGCAAATGAAGAAATTAATACTATTACTGCTGGTCATTGCACTGGGTGTCAGTGGGGCTAAGCTCCTTAAAAAACGCAAACAGAGTATCAAAGATGCTCCTGTCCCTACGCCACTCACCTATCAGGTAAAAATCATTTCGGCCAAAACAGGGCTGCTGGAACAGACCCGTCCTTTTCTTGCCCGACTTACCGCCCTGAAAACTGCAGAAATTTCTTCCAAGCTAAGCGGTTTAATAAAAGAACTGCCGGTCAGAGAAAATCAGGTTGTACAAAAAGGCGATCTACTGCTGCAGATTGATGACCTTGAAATTGTGTCAAACATCAAATCGTTGCAGGTGAGCATGAAAGCCCAGGAAAAGGATGTCAAATATACCAGGAGCCTCCATGAACGAAACAAGGCTCTTTATAAGGTAGGTGGTCTGGCCAGGGAGAAATATGAGGGCTCGGAAGTAGCCTATGGAGCCAAACAGGCAGCCCTAGAAGCAACACGACAGAAGGTCATTGGTCTTGAAGCTCAGCTCAGTTATCTCAATATCAAAGCTCCTTTTGATGGAGTTGTCGGTACTATTTTTTCACAAAAGGGTGATCTTGCAAGCCCGGGAAAACCATTGCTTTCCATCAATTCTCATGGGCAGAAACT
>MAXH01000215.1 GCA_001750925.1 Desulfobulbaceae bacterium S3730MH12 | reverse complement strand
TCAACTTTAACCTGAATCATGGGTCGAAATGTAAAGAATCCACCAAAGCCTCTCAAACCATAGTCATTATCATAAACCTGGTTTGTAACAAAATGAATGGGTGTATATTCTTTTCCTATAGTCAATTCACCAGGTCCAAAATTCCACGTTCCATAAAGTCTTCTTAAAGTTACATCATTATCAGTATGACCATACTCAAAACGGCCGCTTATATCGCCATTTTGTACTGTTGCGCCAACACGTGAAACAGTATTGAGCCCCCATCTTGAATCTCTGTCGTCAAACTCAGTTTCATTATAAGGATTATTTTCATCCTGATTTACATTAAAAGTCTGCATACGCACGCTTCCATAAAAATCCCAGTCTGTTGCACCGGCAGGCACTGCAAAAGCAATCGCAAGCATTATTGCCGATAAAATAACAAATAATTTTTTCATCATAAATTTCTCCTTAAGCCGCCAAATATAAATAATTATTGTTTGTCCAACTTTTTCCGTCCAACCAAGCTAAATAAAAACAAAAACGCATAATATTTTAATATATTATGCGCAATTTAATCCTTTTAATAAAAAAATTTAACCTCTTTTCTGCCAAGCAACAAGATAAATGTCAAGTTTTTATATTAATATGGGCTTATTGAGGTTGACATTTGTGTGCTAACATGTAAAAAAATATTCCTTCCGGCTGGCAGTTGTGTCAACTCGTCACGGTAGTTGACATTAGTGCGCTGATATGTAAAAGGAAATGATTAAGCAGTAGGTGCCGGAGCCAGACAAATTTTTATGCCTTTAGATCTAATGATCGGCGTCGAACCGGTTGTGATTCTATCCACCGAGGTCTTACTTGCTTTAGGTGGGGATATTGTTTAGCAATGAAAACCCATAGTGGTTGCTGTGAAATAGCTCATAACGACCGAAACTGAAAAGGAGGTGATCACTTACCTGAAAAGGGAATAGAGGTTGTTGAATAGAATATATTTGGATTACGGCGCAGTGTCGAGATGCCGGAACATGTACTTAATAAAATTACTGAAGGAGGAAAGAATGAGGAAAAAGACGAAGAAATCATTTTTGCTGGCTATAGGAGTAGCGCTCTGTTTGGCATTTGCAGGTACTGCATTTGCTATTGATCACGATTCTCTTGAAAGCCAGACTACCGAGGGACTTTATGACCAAACAGACCCTTATGATCTGGCAATGGAGCCCGGGCTTCTTTATAAGCTCGACCGCTGGCGGCTGTACACCAACCTGAGCGGGCATGAAGATGGAGATTCTTTTCTGATCGGCACATCGGGAAAGCTCGGTGCAGGAAGCCTTGCGTTCTTCTACGAAACCAATAAGGATGAGAACGATTGGACGCAGTCTGATGACTCTTATTATGCATGGAAGGATACGACAGGAACCTTTCCGAATTATGACGGAAACTATGATTATATGGGGGGCAATGCCGGCTGGGACAAGAATGAGTCTATAACAGAGGAGAACAATTTTTATGTAGCCTATAGCATTGATTTTGGAGGCGTTTCCGTGGGCCTGAGCTATGCACCGGAATTTGAGAAAAATGAAAGGTCACTGAATTATTCAGGAAGTCTTCCGAATCTTGGCGATCCTGCTGCGGATTTATGGGATTCGTCATGGTTTTGGGGTTTTAATGTACTCCCAGGCTCGGGTCATGAAGATATCCAGGGATGGGCCAATGATGCTACGAATCAGGCACAGTATAGTGCCGAATCATTCTCCGGCAAGCAAAAGGCCGATAGAACCGAGCACCCGATCGTGCTGCAGAGTCAAATCCACATTAATGACCATTGGCACCTGTTGGTAGGGTTAGGTTATGCCAGCATTGAGGAAGAGGATGATTTCTCAGGAGTTTACAATCTTATTGAGCTATATGAAGACACTACTGGTAAGCTGGAGACCCTTGATGCATCTATAAGTATAAACGGCTCGTTGGATGAAGAAAATGAAGGTGATGAGTGGGGCATATATCTTGAACCTGTTTACGAGGTCAATGATATGGTTTCACTGCGGATAGATCTTCACTATGATAGAGAGGATGGCGACTCTAAAGGCGGCCGTGTAGGAACAATGAATGCTACTGCAACAGACAGACTCACGACTGCTGCCGATACCGAGACGCTTACCGGGTCTGAAACATGGAATAGCTCCTCCAAGGGTGATTACGAGGAAGATAGCTGGGCGATTGAGCCTCGTGTGTACCTGACCTTTGACAAGGTGAGGTTCAGCCTGGGTGTAGGTTACCATTACAGCAAAGAGGACTGGGATGGCACGGAGAGAGCTGACAAATCGGTTAACTATACTTATGATAATGGGGATGGTGTGGCCGATGTGGCCGACTGGACATTTGCGGGAAGCTGGACAGGTTTTGCAAATTATGATGGTACTGAAAAAACAAAGAGTTGGCGCTTCCCTGTGGCCACGGAATTTGACATAACTGATAAACTGACATTGCGCGCAGGCGCGGCATATTACCGGACTCGTATTAAACTTAAAGAAAACTGGGACGAAGGTGAAAGAATAAATGAAAAA
The DNA here is from genome assembly GCA_001750925.1 of Desulfobulbaceae bacterium S3730MH12. Lineage (GTDB taxonomy): Bacteria > Desulfobacterota > Desulfobulbia > Desulfobulbales > Desulfocapsaceae > Desulfomarina. The sequence goes on along the minus strand of MAXH01000215.1, from coordinate 1,485 downwards.
TATACACAGACCGATGGAACCGGTACGGTTATAGCTGTTGGCCCGGAGGCATATTCTGCCACGGCAGCAGCGGATCCGGAAGCCTATGATTCAGATGTCCATGAGGTAACTGATACATATAAATCGGATCGAACCCTTGACTCCACGACCTACCACCTGGGTCTGGGTTACACGTTTACCGAGAACCTAAAGTGTGATCTTATGTGGTCAGGAACTGATGGCGGTAGCGTGGATACGAATCAGCTCTTTGCTTCTGTCACTTTAACCTTCTAACTGCTTCAAGACTTAAGCCCCCTCCTCCCCGGAGGGGGCTTTTTTTTTAATGCTAATGGCGGCTTTATGAAAAAAATGTTTTTGATTACAGTACATCTCGTCATCCTCTTGATTGTGATTGGATGCGGTTCAACAAAGGTTCTGACCGTTCCTCTATCCAATGTTTCTAATGAAGGTGTTAAACTCCATCGGAGCGTCAGTGCCGAGGGAGTTGCTATTGATATGGGTTATAACCACCCGTATAATTTCAGCAACGAAACGTTGAGAAATGAGACTGACTTACTCGTTGTCCGCAAGTTTGAATGGGGCAAATACGGCATGGACAACAGATGGGTTGCCGGACCGATTTTTCCAGGGATTACAGCGGAAAAATTAATTCCCGTGCTGGTCATTGCCTTTAAGGAGGCATCCATATCGGATAAGATCCTCTTTAATATCCCGGGAAGGAAGGGTTTGCCTACCCAAGGAGAGGTCTATCTTAAAGATAATGAACTGGTCTGGATATTCAAAGAGATTGATGGAATCACGTTTATGGGAAAGGACCCCTTTATGCTGGACGGCAAAGACTGGACGATTGAGGAAAAACCGGGTCTGACAGTCAAAAAAAAGAAAGGTGCCAAGACCGTCAAAGTGATTCGCGACTTAAGCGTCAAGTCGGAAATTACTGCAAAGATAACCGAGGAGCGGCTGTCACAGCCGCCCGAAGAAGGGGCTCTTTCTCCTGATCTGGACGGGCTGGAGAAGAAATTGAATACCCTCAAAAAATGGAAGGATAGTAGCCTCATTAGCAATGATGATTATGAAAAAGAAAAGGATCTAATTTTACAACAGCTTCAGGAATTTTGAGAGATATTCATTTAATCACACAATTCTTTTAAAAGATTTTTCTATAGATTCTAAAGTCCAGCTTATCCAGGTTGGACGCCCGTGAGGACAATGTGACGGGTTTTCGCATTCATCAAGTTGTGTAAACAGCGCCCTTATTTGTTTATCCAAAAGCCGCTGATTCGCTCTAATTGCTCCATGGCAGGCAATAAGCATCAGGCATTTATCAATTGTCTTCTCCAGCCCCTGGCTTAAACCGGATTCCAGCATTTTTTCCGTAATTTCCAGAACAATCGGCTTGATCTCCCTGTCTGCAAGAATAGCAGGAACAGACTTAACCACAAAAGTTGTTCCGCCAAAGGGCTCAATTTCAAGTCCAAGTTTTTT
>MAXH01000214.1 GCA_001750925.1 Desulfobulbaceae bacterium S3730MH12 | reverse complement strand
GAAGGGATCCCTGAATGGTATAGCTCTGCCCTGGCTGAACTGGACACAGTTACTCTCGATTCCTGTTAATGGTGTAATAAGTGGACAACTTGATGCAGAAGGTGACAATAAAGAGGTGGTGAGTGCAAAAGTACGGTTTGAGTTTCCGGAGGCTGATTTTGAAATTGTACAGGCTGAGGAGGAGTTACGTCATATAAAATTGGATGATACTGTTATTACAGGTAGCCTGAATGACGGTAGGTTTTTAGGCTTCTTATCAAGTTCTATGGGCAATAAAAGCCTGCTCAGGTTGTCGACAGAAATTGAGAATTTTGGGAAATTTTCTTCTGCAGGGGAAGATCTCCTGCTTACAGGTGATCTTTATATCAGGGAATTTGATTTGACTTTTCTGGAACCATTTACCGGATACTGGGTCGAACCAATCGGCAAAATGGATGGCAGCCTCTCTCTTTCAGGTTCCTTGACTCAGCCAAAAGCCAGCGGTGAATTGAAGATAATTAATGGCGGTATCGATCTCCCTTATCAAGGTGTTACACTGGAAGATGTTACATTTAGAGTGTCTGCAGAAGAGCAGGGGGCAAGAATCAGCTGTGAAGCATCATCAGGTCCTGGAAAAATTGCAGTTTCAGGACAGTTGCAATATGGAGGAGATAGTGTTTCAGGGGATCTGTTGATCCGGGGGGAGGAATTTCTACTGTTCAGTTTGCCGGAATATGAAATCAGGGTTACGCCGGATGCCAGATTCCTTTTCAGTAAGGACAAAGGTGAATTCAGCGGTACCGTAAAAATCCCCTATGCGCTGATTACTCCAGAGGAAATGACCAGTTCTGTAACCGTATCATCTGATGTGATTTTGGTTAACGGCGGAGAGGAGTTGGTTGAGCAGCAATGGCCCGTCTTTATAAATATGCATGTTCAGCTTGGAGAGGATGTCCGTGTTGATGGATATGGCTTGAAAGGAAGACTGGAAGGGGGGTTGGAGGTATTGGATCAACCCGATTCATTTTTAGCGGGTACAGGTGAGCTGAGTCTTATTGACGGTACTTTTACAGTGTACGGTCGTTCCTTTGATATTGAGAGGGGACGGGTGTTGTTTACCGGTGGGCCTATCGATAATCCCGGTATTGATGCCAGGGCACAGAAAACGGTTAGTGCGGAAGAAGCTGTTGGGGATGGTTATGTAGTGGGAGTCGACGTGAATGGTCTTGTACAGGATCTGAAGTTTCATCTTTTTTCCGATCCGTTTATGGAAGATGCCGATATACTCTCCCATCTCCTGATTGGCCGCTCCACCTCAGGTTCTTCCGAGGCGGAGAGCAATCTACTCGAGGCAACAGCTGTTGCTCTTGGTGTCACAGGTGGTACTGAGATTGGCAAGGGATTGGGTAGTATCCTTTCAGTGGATGATCTTCATCTCGAGGGAAGCGGCGAAAAAGAGGATATGTCTCTGGTTGTAGGCAAGCGTATTACCAAAAAGCTCTATTTCGGTTATGATATGAATATGTTCAGTCAACTGGGCGTTTTTCGAGTACGGTATGGTCTTGCCCATGGATTCTCGGTGGAAACACAAACTTCCACTGAAGCTACCGGGACTGATCTTCTTTACACCTTTGAAAGATGATGGCGTCGTAATAAAACCAAATTCTGCACTATCCCGTCATTCCAGCGTAGCAGGGGACTTGATTTCCTCAAGTTTTTTATTCTTGCATTTCCCCGGAGATCAATCCATATTTGAGATGAGATGAGATGAGATGAGATCAGGTTAGGGGTGTCAAATATATAAAGGAGAAGAAAATGAAAGCTGTTGCTTTTTGTGGAAGTGCAAGAAAAAATGGTAATACAGCACTGCTGTTAAATACAGTTCTTGAACCACTTGCTGAAATTGGCGTTGAAACAGAACTGGTCGAGCTTGCCGGCAAGACTGTTCCCGGATGTAAAGCCTGCATGAGCTGCTTTAAAAATAAGGATCAGCGCTGTGTCTTCAAAAAAGATGTGGTGAACGAGTGTATTGAAAAGATGCTGGCTGCGGATGTGATACTTCTCGGGTCACCAACCTATTTTGCTGATATTTCATCGGAGATGAAAGCTCTGATAGATCGATCTGGAATGGTGGGAAGAGCAAATGGAAATATGTTTAAACGAAAACTGGGTGCCGGGGTTGTTGCTAGGCGTAGAGCAGGTGCTGTTCATGCGTTTGATTCGCTTAATCATTTCTTTCTGATAGGTGAAATGATTGTGGTAGGTTCTTCTTACTGGAATATTGGAATCGGTGGTGGAAAAGGTGAGGTGGCAGGAGACGAAGAGGGTCTTGCTACTATGAAAACCCTGGGTGAGAATATAGGCTGGTTGATGAAAAAAATTAAACTATAACATTAACTATGTTAGTTATGTATTTGGAAATTAGATTTAAATGACTGGTAAAAAGAACTTGGCGACTGTGCTGGTTGTGGATGATGATCAGGTTCACAGATATATGCTTTGCTCAATGCTGGGGGAGTGGGGATATCGTGTTGTTGAGGCAGATGATGGCACAACCGCAGTTACGGCAGTAAAGAACCACGCATATGATGCTGTCCTGATGGATATTCGTATGGCCAAAATGGATGGAAGGGAGGCCTTTATACGCATTCAGGCCATTGCGCCGACACTGCCGGTTATTCTCATGACCGCTTATTCTACAGTGGAAAGTGCCGTGGAGACAATCCAGCAGGGTGCCCACGATTATCTTACAAAACCCCTTGATTTTGACCGGTTGCGACTTGCACTGGAGCGGGCAGTTGATCACCATCAGGTTGTCTCCAAAAAACATCAGCTGGTAAAAGGAAAAACCAGACTGACGACCCGTATCATTGGTTCCTCTCCCTCGATGGTAGAACTTTTGGAGATGATCTCCTATGTAGCGCCAACAGAGGCTACAGTTCTTATCTATGGCGAATCAGGTACAGGAAAGGAGCTGGTTGCTGAAGCCCTGCATGTCAACAGTGAACGGAAGAATAATCCCTTTGTTAAGGTGAACTGTGCGGCTCTTGCCGAAGGACTGCTTGAATCAGAGCTGTTTGGGCACGAGAAGGGGGCTTTTACCGGAGCTGAGACGAGGAGGGAAGGAAAGTTTGTCCAGGCAGATGGTGGAACACTTTTTCTCGACGAGATCGGGGAAACTTCTCAAGCGATGCAGGTGAAACTGTTGAGAGTTTTACAGGAACAGGAGTTGCAGCGGGTCGGTGGGGATGAGACAATCCGTGTTGATGTACGAATAATCGCCGCCACCAATCTGGATCTCGAGGAGGAGGTCAAAAAAAACAACTTTCGAGATGATTTGTACTATCGGTTGAATGTTGTGATGATTGTGGTACCTCCACTCCGGCAGCGAGGAGAGGATATTCGACAACTGGTGGAACATTTTGCCGGGAAGTTTGCTAAGAAAAACCGGAGAAATCTTGAAAAAATAACTCCTGAATGCATGGATCTGCTCCTCCGTTACCCCTGGCCTGGAAATGTGAGGGAGCTTGAAAATGCCATTGAACGGGGTGTTATTCTTATGCGTGGAACCTCTCTGACAGAGAGGAGCCTGCCTCTACCCATACAAAATCAGTCTGAAAACAACGATATAGTGGATGAACAGATGCCTGTATCACTTTTTGAAGCCGAGAAAAAGCTTATTATCAAGACAATTAAAGGGACCTCCGGCAATAAAAGTGAAGCAGCCCGGCGATTGGGGATCACACGGAAGACCTTGTTGAACAAGTTAAATAAATATGATGAAAACAATCAGTAATGTCCGGTTAGAAAATTGCGACAAGTATCGTATGGATTTGTGGGTTGATTTCTTCCGCTTTTTACTGCAAATTTCTTGATTTTCCCTTCTGTTGACATGTTTTAGCAGCTGTGGTAAGTGACAAATCTTTATATAATATGGTGTCTTGTCTGTAAATAGAGCGTTGATACACGCGGAAGGAGTACGATTTCATGAGGACAAATATTGTTCATATCGGGGCTGGAGAATTGACATATGAAATTAGAAATATAGTCAATGTCGGTGAAAAATTGCAAAAACTCGGGTTGAAAACAAATTGGGAAAATATAGGTGATCCCATTGCAAAGGGTGAGAAAGTCCCGGGTTGGATGAAGAATATTGTAGTCGATGCCGTGCGTCAGGATCATACCTACGGTTATTCTTCGACTAAGGGAGTTCTTGCCACCCGAGAATTCATAGCTGACCAGACAAATAAATTCGGCAAAGTGCAAATTGATGCAGAAGACATTATCTTTTTTAATGGACTTGGCGATGCCATCTCCAAAATTTTTGGATTTTTAAAACGCACAGCAAGAGTTCTTGTCCCTACTCCAAGTTATTCTACTCATTCTTCTGCTGAAGCGGCTCATGCCGGTCACAGCCCCCTGACTTATATCCTCGATCCCAATAACCATTGGTATCCGGACCTTGATGACATAGAAAAATGTGTTAAATATAATCCGGCTGTTGCGGGAATTCTGATTATAAATCCTGATAATCCGACAGGTGCTGTCTACCCAAAGGAGATTTTAGAGGAGATAGTGGAGATCGCTCGCAGATATGATCTTTTCCTTATTTGTGACGAGGTGTATCAGCATATTTACTACAACGGGACTAAAACTGCGACCCTGGCAGAGGTGATCGGTGATGTACCTGCAATTGCCATGCGCGGCATTTCCAAAGAAATGCCCTGGCCCGGTGCCCGGTGCGGCTGGATTGAGATATATAACAGGGATAAAGATCCTATGTTTTCAAAATATATAGATTCGATTCTCAATTCTAAGATGGTAGAGGTCTGTTCAACTACGCTGCCGCAAACAGTTTACCCTATGGTTGTAACTCATCCTGAATATCCTGATTATCTGCTGAAGAGGGTAAAGAGGTATGAGAAGTTCTCGAACATTGCCTATGAATGTCTGAAAAATGTGAAGGGTGTTCTGGTTAACAGAACAAATGGGGCCTTTTATATGAGTGTCTGTTTTGAAGAGGGTATTCTCAACAGTACCCAGACTCTGCCTATCGAAAATAAAGAAGTAAAGGGAATGATTGAAGAACTGGTCGCTCCCGAGGACACAGCATTTGATAAGCGTTTTGTCTATTATCTCCTGGGATCAACAGGAGTATGTGTTGTTCCACTCACCTCTTTTGCTACAATGATCAATGGTTTCCGTATTACCCTGCTTGAGACTGATGAAGAAGAGTTTGAAAAAATCTTTTTCACTGTAGCAACTGCTATTGAATCCTATCTCAATAGCTGAGATCCCCTCACTTTCTGCCCATACCATCTTTTTATCTACCGGGAACAGCTGATGCTCCCGGTCTGATAATATAATATCCTGGTAATAAGAGTATTTTACGCATTGTATTTTACTCCCGGGGAAATTTTCTGATTTTGATTTTCCCTCTCTTGACAGGAAAAAACCGGCTACTTATTGTTGGCTCAGATTCAGAATAGGAATAGTGCCGGCAGAGAAAAATTGTAGAGAATGGAGGAATCGGTGAGCAAAGAGAATAAAAGTGATGAGTTGCGTGAGGAAGTTGAAATTGTAGAAGATGGTAATGTGTCCTCAGAGAGTGAACAGGGGAAAGGTGAAAATGATGCTCCTTCAGTGGAGGAGGTATGGGATCCGGAAAAAGCACTCGTCCAGGCCCTCGAAGAGGTAGCTGATCTCCGTGATAAGATGTTACGTGCGGCAGCTGAAAACGAGAATTTTAAAAAACGTATGGCGCGGGAACGTTCAGCCAGCTTGAAATATGCCGGGGAACAAATTTTAAGGGAGATGCTCCCTGTTGTTGATAATCTTAAAAGGGCCATTGATCAGGGGGAAGCTGGAGGGGAGAGTGCCGGAAAAAACCTGGAATCATTTGTTGAAGGTGTAAAGCTGACTTTAAAAAACCTTGTTGCCACCCTTGAAAAGTTCGAAGTGAAATCCATTGAAAGTATTGGTGAACCGTTCGATCCAAAACATCATGAAGCGCTGACCATGGAAGCCAGTGATACTGTTCCGGCAAACCATGTATTAAATGAATTTGAGAAAGGATACTACTATAAAGACAGGCTGCTGCGTGCTGCAAAAGTGATAGTGTCTTCAGGAAATGCTTAGACCTGTGCAGGGGAAAATGATCGCTTAAAAAGAATATGGAATCCCTTGACAATTAAAGGAAGATGACAACTTTAGAAGAGGTTGCCGCTATCATGGATAGAGCAATTAACAAACTTTGAGGAGTCATAGACGGATGAAGAATCCGCCGGAATTTTAAGGAGAAAAGAAGATGGGTAAGATTATCGGAATTGACCTGGGTACCACCAACTCATGCGTTGCAGTCATGGAAGGAGGCGATCCAAAGGTAATTACCAATGTTGAAGGCAACAGGACAACCCCTTCAGTTGTAGCGTTTGCGGACAATGATGAGCGCCTCGTGGGGCAGGTTGCAAAGCGTCAGGCTGTGACCAATCCTGTGCGTACACTCTATGCAATTAAACGTCTTATAGGACGTAAATTTACTGACCCGGAGGTAAAAAAATCGATCGAGGTCAGTCCGTTTTCAATAGTTGAAGGAACCAACGGCAGCGTTTCCGTTGAGGTTGAGGGTCAAATCTATCGACCGGCGGAAATTTCTGCCATGATCCTTGGCAAGATGAAGCAGACTGCGGAAGAATATCTTGGTGAGGAAGTGACCGATGCAGTGGTGACTGTCCCTGCATATTTCAACGATTCCCAGCGTCAGGCGACCAAAGATGCAGGAAAAATCGCCGGACTTAATGTACAGAGAATTATTAACGAGCCTACTGCTGCTGCCCTTGCCTACGGCCTTGATAAAAAAGGGGAAGAGAAGATTGCGGTATTTGATCTTGGCGGCGGTACCTTTGATATATCAATTCTTGAAATTGGTGATGGTGTCTTCGAGGTGAAATCCACCAGTGGTGACACTTTCCTCGGTGGTGAAGACTTTGATATGAGGATCGTTAACTGGCTGGCCGATGAATTTAAGCGGGAACAGGGCATTGATCTCAAAGCTGACAAGATGGCTCTGCAGCGGTTGAAAGAAGAGGCGGAGAAAGCCAAGATGGAACTCTCAACCACTAAAGAAACTGATATCAACCTTCCGTTTATTACTGCAGATGCCTCAGGACCTAAACATCTTAATATCAAATTGAGTCGGGCTAAGCTTGAGAGCCTGGTGGAGGATCTGATAGAACGTACTGTGGGACCATGCAAAACTGCCATCAAGGATGCCGGGCTGAACGCTTCCGATATTGATGAGGTTATTCTTGTCGGTGGTATGAGCCGCATGCCGAGAGTGCAGGAGATGGTAAAGGAAATATTTGGTAAGGATCCCCATAAAGGTGTAAATCCCGATGAGGTGGTTGCCATTGGTGCTGCTATTCAGGGTGGTGTGCTACAGGGTGATGTAAAAGATGTCCTGTTGCTCGATGTTACTCCTCTCTCCCTTGGCATTGAAACCCTTGGCGGGGTGACAACCAAGCTGATTGAGAAGAATACTACGGTACCGACCAAGAAAAGCCAGATCTTTTCAACTGCTGCCGATAGCCAGCCTGCGGTCTCCATTCATGTGCTGCAGGGTGAGCGTGAAATGGCCGAGGATAATAAGACTATCGGCCGGTTTGAGCTGACTAATATTCCACCGGCACCACGGGGTGTACCTCAAATTGAGGTGACTTTCGATCTGGATGCAAACGGTATTCTCAACGTATCTGCTAAAGATATGGGAACCGGCAAGGAGCAGTCAATTCAGATCACAGCATCTTCAGGTTTGACCGATGACGAGATCGAGAAAATGACCAAAGATGCTGAGCTGCATGCCGAAGATGATAAAAAACGTAAAGAACTTGTAGAAACCCGTAACTCTGCTGATGCACTTGTTCATGCCAGCGAGAAGAGTCTGAAAGATCTTGAAGATAAGGTTGATGATGAGACAAAGCAGGCGGTTGAGAAAGAGATTGAGAATGTGAAATCGGTAATGGAAGGCGATGATACCGATGCAATAAAAACTGCAATCGAGGCACTGACTGCAGCTTCTCACAAGCTTGCAGAGTTAATGTACGCCCAGGCTGCCAAAGATAATCCTGATGGTGGCGCACCAGGAGATGGCGGTGGAGCTGCCGGAGACGGGGGAGCCCAGCAAAAGAAAGATGACGATGATGATGTGGTTGATGCCGATTTTGAAGAGGTGAAGTAAGATCTTGACAATCACTGAAGCATTGTAATATCGAAGGGAGCAGGAATTCATTTTCCTGCTCCCTTTTGTTTTACAACTTCATCACTATTGGTGGCATTGCAAGAACCAAAATCTTAGCTATCAGGTCATTCCCGCGCAGGCGGGAATCCAGTTTCATAGTAGAAAACCTCTAGATTCCCACCTGTGCGGGAATGACGAAGCAGGGGACTTTTAAAATCCCATTACTGTTAATATATTATTTGATATAATGTTATGAAAATTTTATCGGGAATACAGCCTTCGGGCCAGCTTCATATTGGCAACTATTTTGGCATGATGCAGACCATGATCTCCCGGATGGAAGATTCGGAACTCTATGTCTTTATCGTTGATTTACATGCATTAACTTCAGTTCGTGAGCGAGATCGTCTCGCACAGGGTACCCTTGAAGCCGCAGCGGATTTCCTCGCGTTGGGCCTTGATCCGGATAAGTGTATATTCTGGGTTCAGTCAGATGTTCCCGAAGTGTGTGAACTGACCTGGATCCTCTCTACCCTTGCTCCGATGGGGCTCATTGAGCGCTGCCATTCCTATAAGGATAAGGTCGCCAAGGGTATTACCGCAAGCCATGGTCTTTTTTCCTATCCTGTGCTGATGGCTGCGGATATACTTCTCTATCAGGCTGAGCAGGTACCGGTAGGCAAAGATCAGAAACAGCATCTGGAAGTTGCACGGGATTTGGCCCAGAAATTCAATAATGAGTATGGCCGGACTTTTGCTGTACCGGAACCGGCCATTAGTAAGCAGACAGCAACTGTACCCGGACTGGATGGACAGAAAATGTCAAAATCCTATGGTAACACTATTCCGATTTTCCTTGAGGGTAAACAGTTGAAGAAGACGGTTATGGCGATTAAGACCGATGCAACTCCTGTTGAAGACCCTAAAGATCCTGATAATTGCAATCTTTTTACGATTATGGAACTGTTTGCACTCCCTTCGAGGATGGAGGAGATCCGTGATCTTTATGTTAATGGTGGAGCTGCATACGGTTATCTGAAGCTGGAGCTTCTCGATCTTCTTAATGATAAGTTTGGGGATGCCCGTCGGAAAAAGGCGGAGTTTTTAGCTGATCCTGAAATGTTGCGTGCTATTCTTGCAAAGGGAGCTGAAAAAGCAAGAGAGAAGGCAGTCGTGACCCTTGATCTGGTTCGTGATAGAGTTGGTTTGAAGTATTAGTACCTTAATCCTGAACTTCTGCTATAAAAAATAAGAAATAAGCGTAAACTTCAAGAGCTTAAACCACAGAGCTCACAGAGAACACAGAGGAGAGAAAAAGAAATGTTTTTTCTCTGTGCTCTCTGTGAACTCTGTGGTGAGATAATGCACCTTTTGTTATTGCTGTTGACGATGTGTTTTATTGAAAATTCAGCAGCTCAACGTCGAAAATCATGGTTGCATTCGGTGGGATAGGACCACGTCCTGCCGGCCCATACCCAAGGTCTGAGGGAATAATAAGCACACGCTTTTCGCCTTTTTTCATGCCCAGAAGAGCTTCATCCCAACCTTTGATAACCTGTCCTTTACCAACTGGAAAATCAATAGGCTGCTTGCGATCGTAGGAGCTGTCAAATTTTTTGCCGTCTATTAATTTGCCTGTGTAATGGACAGTTACCACCTGACCGGCCTTGGGAGTTGCCTCTCCCTCACCTTCTTTTTCCACCACATATTTTAGTCCTGATGGAGTAGTAATCGCATCAGGCCATCGCTCGTCAATTAAGCGGATTGCATCCTCCATTGCTTCAAGCTCTTTTTCGCGATTCCTATCCTCGAAACCTGCGAGAAGTGCATCAAATGCCTTCTGATCACTTGCAAAAGCCTTTGCTTCTTTGCCTACTCTTATAATTTCAACAGAGTTGAGGAGGTCATCACCTTCAATTTTATCAACTACCTCCTGGCCGGAAACGACATGTCCGAATACGGTATGTTTACCGTCCAGCCATGGGGTGGGGACATGAGTTATAAAGAACTGGCTGCCATTTGTACCCGGTCCGGAATTTGCCATGGAGAGGACACCAGATCTGGAATGTTTGAGTTCCGGGTCAAATTCATCCGGGAAGGTATAACCGGGACCACCGGTACCTGTACCGAGCGGACAACCACCCTGAACCATAAAGTCGGGAATGACTCTGTGAAATTTCAAACCATCGTAAAACTTTTGACCTTTTGCTCCGCCACCAAGATCTTTGGTTCCTTCTGCAAGTCCGACAAAGTTAGCAACAGTGAGGGGGGTTTTCTTAAATTCAAGGGAGCAGGTGATATCACCCTTGGATGTATCAAATACTACGTAGAGACCATCTTTCAATTTTGATTTTGCCATTCCAGATTCTCCGGATAGAGTTAACATTAATAAAACAAGTCCAAACAGACAGAGTATTCTATGCATCGATTCTCCTTTTGAAAAGGGTTACTTTTTGAAAAGTTATTGTTATTCCATAGCCATTTTTATGGTATGTGCTTCATACTCAATTTTTATAATTTTGGAAATGAGATTACTGTGAATCTAACACCCATGAAATGAATTTCACAACGAAGCATGAAACTTAAATATGTACAAGAGAGTGAGCCATAGCTAGATTCTTTTTAAAGGTAATTAAGCCATTAAATATTTTCAAAAAGGGGAACAGCTATGACCCAGGAACAGAATACAACAGCCATTTCTATTATGCACCCGGTATGTTCGGTTTGGACGTACATAAGATGAAAATTTAAGTCTGTCTGATTGCGATTGATAGTGACGGCAATAAACAGTCAGAAATTGTAGAAATTTAAGGATTATAAGGAGGCTTAAAGATGCCAAACGTACTGAATAAGCAAGAAATCGAAACCCTGTTTCAATCAGCCCAAGATGTACTGTCGACCGTGGGGGTAGAATTTGAGACGGAGAGCGCCCTGAATCTTTTTCAAGGTCATGGGGCAAAAATAGAGGACAACCGAGTTTTTATCTCCAGCGAACTTCTGGGAGAAGCGTTGAAGTTGATGCCCGAGTACAAATACGAAGTCAGCAATACAAAGCGACTGGCTGGAGTCACACCTTTTTCTAATGCTCCCATGGTTCTAGATGAAGAGACGGGACAGATGCACCAGGGTACGGTTGAAGATGTCATCAAAATGTATCAACTGGGGGAGACCAGTGATATTTACGAAGCAGCAAATCCTGGGGTTGCCGATCCTGCAGGCAATGACTGTGAAGATCAATATCTTGCTCAGATCGCGATGCTTTTGAAGTACTCAGATAAATATCCGAACCTTGGGCTGCGTGCCACAAAATCAAATACCAAGGACGGCAATGTTTACGCCAGTGCCCAAAAAGCGATACGACTGATTAAAGCAATCAAAGGAGAAAGTGAAGACCCGGTGATGGGACAGGGCATCTGCCCCATGGCACCTCTGGCCTACGACGAGGAAAGCCTGCTTAACCTGCAGGTTCTTGTGGAAGAGGAACAGGACATTACCCTTTTCCCTTGTACACTCTCTTATATGACCGGTCCTGAAAGCCTGATGGGAATTGTTGTCCACGATCTTGCCATCTGCTTGGCCGGGGTCGTTTATGTTCAGCTTCTTAAGCCTGGTACACCGGTTGCTTTCAGCTGTTTCTCCACCATGACTGATATGAAGACAATGCAGCCGGTATATGCAAGTCCGGAATACCTGCATGTACAGATCATGTTTTATGAGGTCTGCCTCCACCATAATTTAAACTGTTGTTTGTGCGGATGCATGGCTGACGGCACCAAGAATGATTACCAGGGTGGTTATGAAAGCTCTCTGACTTCTTTTGCCCCGTATTTCATGACTGAGGTTGATGAAATATGGTGTTATCCCGGCCATATGGCCGCATTTGCCGGGGGCAGTTTCCGGAAAATGATATTTGACGAAGAGATGATGATCAATTGCAACCGCACCCTCCAGGGACTTGATCTTTCCCTTGATCCCAATCTCACGGATAAATTAAGCAAGGCGGTTGTCACCAAAAGTTTCCTGACAATCGGTGATGTAGGGATATACAGAAAGGAGCAGCGAGTGACCCCAGTCTTTGACAAAAAAGGCATCGACCAGTCCAGCTCCGGTTCGGAAAATTTGAGTTTTAAAATTGTTGATGAAGTCATAGAAAAGAGACTGGCTTCATATAAACTGCCAGAAAGGACAGATGAACAGAAAGCATTGCTGCAGAAATATCTTCCGACCCAATGCAAATATTAGATCAGCCTGAGCAACATTCTGAAGCGCTGGCTGCGAATATTCCAGCATCAGATATCGACAACATTTTCAGGGCCCAGCCCAGCACCGATATCTTTCTCGATACGGGTGTGATTTTTCATTGATTGACCGACACTTTCGAAACCAAAAATCATCAGGGATGCATCATTGGAGGTGGAGAAGAGCTGAGTTCTACCTGAAACGCCTTTTCCATCTGAGTATTGCCGTCATTGCGCAGGACTTTGATTACAATCGTTTCCCCTTCTTTAGCATCCATCATGGCTATCCGCAGATCAGCCATCTCTTTGACCTGGAAACCGTTTATTGTTTTCAGGATATCGCCCTCAAGGAGACCCGCTTCACCGGCTTTACCATGGGGACTTATCTGGCTGATTTTTAAATATGCCTGATTGTCATCCTCGACTGTAGTGAGGACGATGCCAATTTTAGGAGTTTCCGGTAAGTCTGACGCACCGGCGAGAAAATAGTAATCAGCAACCTGTGCCAGATTTGATGGACTATAGGAGTTGTAGATATTCAAAACAGATGACTGTTCAATATCTAACTTCCTCTTTACCCTGGGAGGGATACCGGAGTCTTTACGACTATGCTGTGCACCTGCCAGTACAATCATCCTTCGGTTCGGGTTTTCTTTCAGGTAGGTAACAATATTGTCAGCCATGGTCTCGTCCCACAATCCCTGTGCCTGTATAAAGCCGCTTATCTTGCCACTACCATGGCTGCCCTCCATATGGATAGTGTGCATCATTGAGAGCCTTTCTCTATAGCCGGGTAAGTCAAGATCACGCTCTGCGGGCAGGGACTTGAGGGTGGTTTCTTCCAAACTGTCGGTGTTGCCGGTACGGAACACTGTGGAGACAATCTCTTTATCCAGGTTGAGGCCGCGAACGGGGATCTTGTTGGTTCTGGCAAAATTGATAATATCCCTGAAAAAACGATAATCATAGCGCCACACTTTGAAGTATTCAGATTCCTTGAGGAAGGTTCGTTCGTCGAGGTTTTCCTCACCCAGCACATATCGGTCAAGGGCAGATTGTACGGTTGACGGAAACATCTCCATGCCGATGGCAAGATCAGGATCTTTCGCATATAATGCCTGGATAATGCGAAGCTGCAAAAGATGGTCACTCAATGAAGTATGTGTTTCACCTATATAGATAACCCTCGAGTTACTCAACTCATCAATAACCTGGTTAAATGATGTTATTGATGAGGTTTTTCCGCCATCGGGCAACTCTTCCAGCACAACATGGATACCGGACTGAGTTGAACTGATCATTTTTTCCAGATTGTGGCCATGCAGGAAATGGAGAAAAGAGTACTTGCCATAATGAGTAATTCGCCCGGCAATCGCATCTGTTTCCACTTTGCTTGAACTCGAGACGAGAACAGCAACATGTTCAGAGTTGAGCGGGTTGGTTCGTACATCAAGAGTGAAGCCCTCTTTTTTGTGGTTGGGTGCTCCAAAGAGAGAACGCGCCGCGTTTTGATCCATTCCAAGAAAGAGCAG
>MAXH01000213.1 GCA_001750925.1 Desulfobulbaceae bacterium S3730MH12 | reverse complement strand
TATTCTGGTGCGATTGCGCCAGGAGAGGGTTATGAGGTTGTGTTAACTGGAACGCTTACTGCCGTTTCAGGTAGGGCCACTTCATTTAATGCGGATATTGCTCCTGTACCTGAACCCGCCACAATGCTCCTCTTCGGAACTGGTCTGGTTGGTCTGGTTGGTGTTGCACGCCGGAGAAAGTCAAATAAGTAATCTGATCAAATAAATTGGAAACTGCGAGTTGAAGGAGTGATTCTGGCTTCATCAACTCGCATCCCTTAAATTTCCAGTTTGAACAAAAACCCCTTACTGGTGGAAACCAGTAAGGGGTTTTTGTTTTTTAAGCATACCTCTCTAAATTGAATAGATCGTAAATTTTCCTGAAAAAATATTGTTCGGGGTGGATGAACAGGATAAGATATGATAGGATTGTTATTAATCACCTATACCTATCACCTCTGAGGATATAAGCAAACCGACATGTATCTGCAATATTATGGTTTCAGCAGGAAACCGTTTGAACTTGTTCCCAAGCTAGATGCCCTCTTTCTGGGAGAGACCCATAAAGAGGGTTTAGCTGTTTTAAAATATGGGGTTATTTCCGATAAAGGGTTTCTTCTGCTCACTGGAGGAGTAGGTACCGGGAAAACAACCCTTATTAATTGTCTTGCAGCAAATCTGGAAATTACCGAGAACCTCTGCATTATCTCAAATCCTAATTTGAATGTGGCCGAATTCTATTACTATTTTGCCGCAAAAATAGGTATGGAGTTTGATGACAACAAGGCTAAATTTTTACTGCTTTTTTCCGAGTTTTTAAAAAAATGCCGAAAAGCTCAAGAAAAAGTGCTGCTGATCATCGATGAGGCTCATATTCTTCCCATTGAATTGCTCGAAGAGATCCGGTTGCTGGCAAATCTCGGAGCGGAGCATCCCGGCAGTTTGTCTATTTTTCTGGTAGGTCAGCCTGAGCTGTTGGAGCGGCTCGCGGAAGACCGCTTCCTGCCGCTGCGGCAGCGCATTGCCCTGCGTTTTCATCTGGAACCGCTTTCCCGGAAAGACACTCTGCAGTATATTCTTTTCAGACTGAATGCTGCCGGGGCTCAGCAGGGAGCACTTTTTACAGAAAAGGCAGTTAATGATATTCATCTGGCGGCCAAAGGTAATCCCCGGGTTATCAATATTCTCTGTGATCACGCCTTATTGACCGGGTATTCTCGAAATGTTCTGAAAATTGACCGGAATATTATTCGTGAATGTGTTGAACAGCAGCAGCTCCCTGGTGATGAAGGATTCTACAGTCTACCCAAGAAAAAACGATTCTGGCAAAGAGGACTTTTCTGGCTATTGCTGGTAATACTCTGTCTTGAGGGGGTTGGAGTCTGGCTCGCATTTCGTTTTGGTTTAATTGACGGTATCTTGCAGTTTGTAAAGAATCTACTGAATAAGGGATAGCAGTTACTATGGGAAAAATATCAGATGTTCTTGAGAAATCAGGAGTTGAACTTGGTGCTAAAAAAGCAGACAGAGAGCTGACACTGGGGGGTAAAAAAGAGGATAGCACCTCGCAGCAGGTCGGCAAAAAAGAGGATAGCATTTCCGGGCAACCGGCAGCAGAACCGGTTCGTAAAAAAACTATCAAGCACCAAACGCTCTCTTCTTCCGAAGCCTGGGATGAACGTTTGCTTAAGGTGACACATTCCTCCTCTGAAGCTGCAGAATCTTTTCGTATTCTACGATCCCGCATTCTTTACCCACAAGACGGAAGACAGCGGCCACAATCAATCCTGGTAACATCCAGTGCACCCCAGGAAGGCAAGAGTTTTGTCTCGGCAAATCTTGCGGTGACCATTGCCCGGGGCCTGGATCAACACGCGCTTTTGGTTGATTGTGATCTTAGGCGTCCATCACTGGCACGGTTGTTCGGCCTGGCATCGATTTGCCGGAGAGGGTTGTCAGACTATCTAAGAGAAGATTGTGATATTTCTGAATTGATCCATAAAACTTCTATTGAAAAGCTTTCTCTGCTGTCCAGTGGGGATTCACCGGTCAATCCTGCGGAACTGTTATCGTCTTCCCGTATGTCCAGGCTCGTTACTGAACTTTCCAGCCGGTATAAAGATCGTTTCATCATCTTTGACACCCCTCCCTACCAGGTTGCTTCTGAAACCAATGTGTTGGCAAAAGAAGTTGAAGGCGTGGTTCTTGTTGTCGGGTACGGAAAATCGGATAAATCCCATATCAAAACCATGGTAGATTTGATAGGGCCCGAGAAAATTCTCGGTGTGGTTTTTAACGGTATGAAGAACAGCTACATTCAAAAGAAAGTCTTTTCTTCTTACGGCTATTCCGGTGGTTACTATGGAGAAGATGAGACTGATTGAAGCATATGATCTCTCTTGATAGCAATGGTCTGATAAATAGCGGTAAAGTGAGAGTCTGTTACCTGCACCCGGCAAACCCTGATCTTGTTATAAAAATTCCAGTTGGCAGGAAAAAAGAAGAACAGCAGGCAAATATCAAGGAATTGAGAGGCTACCAGATGCTGATGCGTGAACATGTTGATCTGTTCTGTGTCAGCCATTGTTACGGCTTTGTTACTACTAACAGGGGAACAGGACTCGTATGCGACTGTATTCGAGATGATGACGAGGAAATTTCAAAGACCCTCTGGGATGTTATCGTCTGTCAGGATGAGTGTGACCTCGAATACATTCAAAATGTTATAGGAAAATTTTGTAATTTTTTGATCTCAAAGGATATATTTGTTTTTGATCTGAACCTCAAAAATATTGTCCTGCGATCACAGCACGATGGGTCATTTCAGCCTGTTATCATTGATCTGAAGGGGCGTTATGAGAGTCATGAATTGATTCCCCTGTCGAGACATATTGCATATTTGGGCCGGAAGAAGCTTGAACGAAGATGCAATCAGCTGATTGACCGTGTTATATCGTACCGCGAGAACAGAGCAGAGTATCAGCCTGCAGATAAAGCATTTAAAGGGCAGAAAGGAATCACCTGTTAAGGCTGCTTTTTCAGAAACCTCAAGTGAGCCTGAACCAGCTGTATTTCCCCGTAGGAATAGTCGCTGCCAAGAGCGTGTTTTATTTCTTTTAGAGATCCTTCCTCCATATCATTAATTGTCCGCTCGATTATTTCTCTCTTTCCATCCTTCACTACATTTGCTATTTTCAGCTTCCCCTTTGAGATAAAAAAACCTAAATGACCTTCGATGGTAGAGTTGACAAGGGATCGTTCCCTGGCAATCTCTGCTATTGTGGATCCTTTATTAAAGAGTTCAAGAGTGATCTCTTTTGTATTTTTGACATTGGGCTGTTTATCAGCAGCGGCTTTCTGCTGCTCTTCACTGGGTGCGGGCAGGATCACCTCTTTAATCTTATGCTCCAGGCGATAGGCGGAAACCATCGCAATTAATTCCTCACCATATCTTTCTGATAATTTTTTCCCGATTCCTTTGATTTTCTTTAGAGCACTAATATTGTCCGGCAGGTTAACTATTATCTGGATAAGTGTTTTCTGGTGCAGAACCTGGAATGGTGCAATATTCTCGTCGGTTGCCTTCTGCATTCGCCACTCTCGTAGAGTTTTAAAGAGCTGAGGGTGAGCAATGTCTGACTCGGAATAGATGATGAGGATGCTTTTTTCTTTCTTTTTCACAGACTCAATTTCAGCGGATGAGATACGGCGTAGATATTCGGGCGGAGAAAATCTGGTTTGACAGCATGCAACAGCAGCCATTTTAACTGCGCCTTCCTCAATCAACTGCTTGAGTATCTTACGGATTTTCTTTCGAATTTCTTTATTGTCCGTTTCAATTTGCATTTTTTCAACTGGATTTGAAAAGGTCGATTCCAGTTTTTCTTGAAAATAGATTGATGCCTTGCTTATTCGCTCAACGACAGCTCGATCTTCAGAGGGCAGGATTCCCTCTTGGAAAAGAGCCTGCAACTGACGTTTAAAATTCTCACCAATGGTACAAATTTGTCTCAGAATATTTTGCTGCAGTTCATTTATATCCACAATTCCGGTAATATGAACAAGCTTTGTATCGGTTGATACTGCACCGATCAACCTTCCAAAGAGATAGCGCAGTCGCTGAAAATCAAAACACTCCAGCAGTAATTGTTGCTGGTACCGGATTTTAGCAGCTTCCAGTATTTCCTGGTCTGGTTGATTAAGTAGCGCTTCCCTGGTAAAGCGCAGAACGGCGGGATCTGTTTTCATGCTGCGAACTGAAATGGGTGAGATGAGCACCATGCCTTCAAGAGTTCTGCATCTACTGAGAGCGACATATATCTGGCCATGGGCAAAAGCCGCTTGTGCGTCGATGATCGCCTTGTCAAAGGTAAGGCCCTGGCTTTTATGAATGGTAATGGCCCAGGCAAGTTTGAGGGGAAACTGCTCAAATTTGCCTATTTTATTCTCTTTTATCTCTCCACTTTCCTGGTCGAGTTTGTATTCGATATTTTCCCAGGCGGCCGGTTCGACAATGATCTGGTTATGATCATCAGGACATGTAATCCAGATTTCATTGTTCTTGATCCGGGTAATTTCACCTATTTTACCGTTAAAATATTGTTTATCAGGAGACGGATCGTTGCGCACGAACATCGCCTGGGCACCGACTTTCAGTTCAAGGGTGGCCGGGGTTGGATATGTATGTTCGGGGAAATCGCCCTCTATTTCCGCATTAAATCGGTGTGACCTGCTTTTGATGACTCCAAGTTTGGAAATATTAATAGCATCAGCCTTGCGGTTATGGGTGCAGAGGGTAATGTACCCCTCTTTGTCGCCTGCTGTGAAATTCGGATTACAGTGTTTATTCAGTTCATCCAGATCAGGTTTTTCAAGGATATTATCCCGAACGGAATTGAGAAGATCGATAAATCGGCTGTCAGCCTGACGGTAGATATGTTTAAGTTCGATGGGCAACAGTTCGGTTTTGCTGAGACTGTTGCTGCTGAAGAAGTAGGCAGAATCATAATATTGCTGCAGGATGTTCCATTCCGTATCTTTCACTACCGGCGCAAGTTGATGCAGATCACCGATCATCAGCAGTTGTACTCCTCCAAAGGGCAGATTACTTCGCCGGTAGCGTCGCAGTACCGCATCTACTCCGTCAAGTACATCCGCTCTAACCATGCTTATTTCATCTATGATCAAAAGATCAAGACTCTTCATGATATTAATTTTTTCTTTGTTGAAACGGCGCTGGTTGATTTGACTGTATGCTTCACTGCCTGGAACAAATGGGCCAAAAGGCATCTGAAAAAAAGAGTGGAGGGTAATCCCTCCCGCATTTATTGCAGCAACTCCTGTCGGTGCGGCTACAATCATGCGCTTTGGACATGTTTTCTTCAGGTTTTTGAGGAAAGTTGTCTTGCCGGTTCCGGCTTTACCGGTCAGAAAAATATTGCAGTTTGTAGAGTTGAGAAATTCATCAGCAAGTTCGAGTTCCGGATTTTTGCGGGTCATTGTGATATTTAATTGTTGTAATTAATGATGACCAGTATGCATGCTTATCATACTCACTTATATAGGAGCATTTTCCCCTAACTTGTTGTTGATTTCAAGAGTTAATTTAGAAGATAGAATAGTTAAACAGATTGATGGCAAACTGATAAAGACTTGAAACTCTAGATGGTGCCGTAAATCAGACGAGGTAACAGCAGGACAATATCAGGAAAGAAGGTGAGCAGGAGCAGAATACCAATCTGGATCAGGATAAAAGGCATTACCGCCCGGGAGACATAGACCAGGTTTTTATTTGCTATCGTCCCGGAGATATAGAGACTGACACCCAGTGGCGGAGTGCAGTAACCGATGCCCAGGTTGATGGTCATAAGGAGGCCGAAATGCATGGTATTGATACCGAATCTGTCGAGCAGAGGTAAAAATATCGGAGTAAGAATGAGGGTTGCCGAGATAATATCCATAAACATACCGATAAAGAGCAGCAGTACGTTGACCGACAGTAGAAAGACCCAGGGGGAGGATATATTGGCAACGACTATGGAGGCAATCTTGCCTGGTATCTGTTCAAATGTAAGGTATTCGCCAAAAACGGAGGCTCCGGCAACAATTATCAATAGAGTTGCCGAGGTAATGGCGGAGGAGACAACTACAAGTTTAATTTCTGCAAGTTTCATATCCCTGTGGATACAGGTCTCTACAAAAAAGGCATAAAAACATGCAACAACTGCTGCTTCATTGGCGGTGAAGAGGCCGGAATAGATGCCACCGAAGATCAAGACCGGCAGAAAAAGCGCCCAACTGCCCTCCTTTAGTACCGAAATTGCCTCTCCAATAGAGGGCTGCTTCCGCCTCTTCATGCCTGCCTTTCTGCATACAATATAGGTATAAAAACTCATTGCCAGAATTATCATTAGCCCGGGGATGAAGCCGGTCAGAAAGAGGGCTTCCAACTGGTCGTTACTGACCATGGAGTAGAGGATCATGGCAATTGACGGCGGAATGATGACACCAAGAATGGGGGCTGTGGTCATAAGACCTACAGTGAACTTTTCATCATAGTTGTTTTCGATAAGAGCCGGGATCATAAAGCCGCCGATGGCAACAACGGTAGCTACAGTAGAACCTGAAATAGCCCCAAAAAAACCGCAGGCCAGGACACCGGCCATGGCGAGTCCTCCGGGGAGAAAACCAACCAGAACATTGGCTACTTTTATCAGTTTTTCGACAATAGAACCCTTGGTCATAATATTGCCGCAGAGGATAAAAAACAGGACTACGACCAGTGCAAACTTATCCATACTGCGATAGAGCACTTCGATGACAATCTGTGGATCGATACCGACTCCATAAACGAGACCAATAGTACCGGTGAAAAAGAGAGCTAGGAAGACCGGTACGGTGGATGCCAGGCAGCCAACAAGAATTGCAAAAATGATGAGGTAGCTGTGTTCCATTTTCTAATTCTCTGTGGTCATATCACGTTTGCCTATCCAGCTTTCACGCATGGCGATGAGGGTACGTACGAACATCATACAGCCCATGATCGGCAGTACAGCATAAAAATAGTACTCTGGTATCTGCAGGGTGGCTGTTTTTGCATATTCATCTTCGTACATCATCAGGGTCATCTTTGAACCGAGAAAGATCATTAATCCTGCAAACACCAGAACAGCAAGATGTGAAAAGAGAGCGAGTGGTTTTTTTAGAGCCGGAATTACTTGAGGAAGTGCGGTAATACGGATTAACTGATGTCCTCGAATGGCGGCAACACATCCTATGTAGGTGGAGAAATAGATTACCTTGCGAACAACTTCGTCCGACCAGTAGAGATTGAAGTCATTGGTGGTTTTCCGGAGAATCACATTGGCCATAGCCGTCAGCAGAGCAAGGCATACAGCAATAAAAAGAGACCATTCTTCTATAAAGAGGAAGACCCTATCAACTTTTTTATAAACGTTTTTTAACATGGAGTGCAGGAGTTTTACGAAAAAAGGTCGAAGAGGAATTACTCTTCGACCTTGAATTAATCAGATTACCCACAATCAGCTTCCAAGCTTTTGCCTTACAGTAGCCAGATAGTCTGGGCCAATCTTGTCACCCCATTTCTTTAATACCGGCTCAGCCTCCAGTTTCAACTGTTGAATATCTTTGTCGGAGAGCTTAATAAACTGAACTCCAGCCTCTTTGGCTTTGGCTACCTGAACATTATGCTGCTCACGGGTCAACTCTCGTGTTTTTGCACTTTCTTCTGCAATTACCGTGAGAAGGATTTCCTGAAGGTCTTTCGGAAGTTTTTTCAGCCAGCGCTTATTTATCAGGTGTACAAACAATCCCTGGGCATAATTTAACTCAGTAAAGGATTTAGCGATGGTAAATTTCTTGGTGATGTTGCAGACAATGGCGGTGTGATCAAGCCCGGTGATGACACCTGTTTGAAGGGCTTGTGGAACATCAGGCCAGGGCATGACTGTAAATTTCAATCCCCATGCTTTATAGGTATCTGTGTTAACCGGCGCCTCGGCTATGCGGAAATTTGTTCCCTTGGCGTCCCCTATAGTTTTAACAGGAGTTGTGGTGGCCCAGCCGTAGGGCCCGTAGCCGGTAATATCGGCAACCAGGAGACCCTGCTTTTGGGCTCCATTGGCGAAGGGCTCCCAAGTTTCAGGAGTGTTCCTGAAGGCGTCGAGTTTATCGAAAGTATCAACAATATAGGGGAGGTTAACAATCCCCAGTCGATCGGAGATGTTTGCTCCGGCTACGGAGGAGCTCATCATCCCCTGTATTGCACCTAATTTGAGTTTACTGATTACGTCCTTTTCGCCGCCTAGTTGTGACAGAGGACGAAAATCAACATATAATCGTCCACCGGATTGTTCCCATACCTTGTCACGAATACGGTAACCAACTCCCACGCCCTCTATAACGGGATGGGAAACATTAGACAGCATATAGGTGTACTCGGCTCCGCTTGGATCAAAAGTGGGCTGCCAGGCAGCAAGTGGGTTCTTTTTCTTTTCTGCTGCGAGAGCTGCACATGGCAGGGAAAGAGTGAGGAGCAAAAGGGCAATAACAAGCTTCTTCATGAAATAATCTCCTTGTTTGATGGTTGTCAGTGGTGCAATGAATGCTGAATTCATGGCTATTTTCAATACCATATATAATCTTTTCAGGCAAAGGTTTTTTTGAATTAAATATGGTAAAAACTGAGTTTTGTAGAACATTATTAGTTTTTGGCTGGAGTCCGGTTCATAAGTTTAGGCAATGTTGTTGGTGGGCCTAAGCCATGAATGAATGTATTCCATTGTGCAATGGTCGGATGTTTGAGCTATATTTTGAGAAAATTATTGCGTTGTTTGGCATATTTAAGTTACTCTGCCGTTTTTTGTTGTGAGTTGTGAGAATAGCACGTGTTTCGGATGTTTTCCGCCAGGCGTCCTCGCTCATGCTTCGCTGTGGATTGTTTATAAGAAAGTCTTGTCGCTTCCCGGGTACATTACTTTTATAACAGTGAACCGGTGTCATCGTTGTGAAATTCATTTCAAGGGTAATTGGAAAAAAGGAGAAGTATGAGAACCAACAATAGAGCTTCGGAAAGTCTCAGGCCTGTTTTGATTGAAAGAGGAATACAGTTTCAGGCGGATGCATCGATACTTATTCGCATGGGAAACACCCATGTTA
The DNA here is from genome assembly GCA_001750925.1 of Desulfobulbaceae bacterium S3730MH12. Lineage (GTDB taxonomy): Bacteria > Desulfobacterota > Desulfobulbia > Desulfobulbales > Desulfocapsaceae > Desulfomarina. Next base: position 8,340 of record MAXH01000213.1, on the reverse strand, counting down.
TTTGTGGCGTTTCAGTGGAAGAAAAGGTCCCTCCATTTTTAAAGGACAGTGGACAGGGATGGATTACAGCCGAGTATGGTATGCTGCCCTGCGCCACAGACAGTAGATATCGACGGGAGACCAATGGCAGATCCGGAAGGACTATGGAGATCCAGCGGCTAATTGGCAGAAGTTTGCGAATGATGGTTGACCTGCGGGAAATCGGAGAGAGGACACTGCGGGTGGACTGCGATGTTCTGAATGCGGATGGTGGAACCCGGACGGCAAGTATCACCGGAGCTGCACTTGCTGTAAGAGATGCTTTGAGAAAACTTGTGACTGATGGAAAACTTGAAAAGATGGTGGAGATCAAGCCTGTTGCCGCAATTTCTGCAGGGATAAAAGACGGTGTAGTCTTGCTTGATCTTGATTATATGGAGGATTCTTCCGCAGAAACGGATGCAAATTTTGTTATGTCGGCGGACGGCGGGTGGATCGAAATTCAGTCTACAGCAGAAGGTAAACCGTTTAGTGATGAAGCCTTTCTGGCAATGACTAAACTTGCAAGAAAAGGTATCAGAGAACTTTTTGAGCTGTGGAAAGAAGGCGAACAGTGAAAAAGTGATGGTGTCGTAAAAAGAGTCAGAGACGGAAAAGAGGGCTAATCAAAGTATGTTTAAGGCATTTTTTAAAAGCAGGGAATGGTTTTTCTGGGCTTACGGTGGTGCTGTTATATTACTGTTTGCCTTGTTTATTCAGGTAGAACTGACGGTGAAGATCAATGAGTGGTACGGTGGCTTTTATAATATTTTGCAAAAGGCAACTGAGCATGAGGTGAGTGAACTATGGCTGGAGATGGAGAAATTTGCCAGGATTGCTTTTCCCTATGTGCTTATTGCAACCATAACTTCATATTTTACGCGAATTTATGCCTTTAAATGGCGGGAGGCCATGACATTCTCTTACGTTGACAAATGGCAGAAGGTGGATGAGGAGGTTGAAGGTGCCAGTCAGCGTATCCAGGAAGATATTTATCGTTTTGCCAGAATCTTTGAAAGTCTTGGCCTGCAGGTTATCAGGGCGATCATGACCCTGCTTGCCTTTCTCCCCATCCTCTGGGGGCTGAGCAGTGGGGTTGATATTGACTTTATCAAGGATATTCCGGGAAGCCTGGTATGGGTGGCGCTTATAGTTTCTCTCGGCGGATTGATTATTTCATGGTTTGTGGGCATCAAACTGCCGGGACTTGAATATAATAACCAGAAAGTTGAAGCTGCCTTCCGCAAAGAACTTGTTTATGCCGAGGATGATAAAATCAACTATGGTAAGACTGAAACCCTTGTGGAACTGTTTATTGGCCTGAAGTTCAACTATAACAGGTTATTCCTGCACTACGGTTATTTTGATATCTGGGTGAATTTCTTTGAACAATTGATGATTATTGTGCCTTATCTGATCATGGGGCCGGGACTTTTTACCGGTTTGATTACCTTGGGTGTGCTGGTACAGGTATCCAATGCTTTCAGCAAGGTTCGCGAATCATTTTCAATCTTTATAGCCAACTGGACAACAATTACAGAGCTTCGCTCAATCCATAAACGTCTAAGAGAGTTTGAGAGTAATATAGGCTATTAACGCCGGCACTGCCCGCAACCTAAAAGTCACATTCTTTCACCACAGAGGGCACAGAGAAAAGATTTTCTTTTGGCTTTCATGCTTCGTCGTGAAATTCATTTTATGGGTGTTAGATACTAAACATCATCTTCACCCAACTGCTTAACCAGGGTCAGCGCATCATCAAGTTTTGCCTGTTCTTTAGCTGCCTTGCGAAAGGATTTTTCGGCAGTTTCTTTTGCCTCGGTCAATTGTTCGTTAAGTCCTTTCCGGGCTGTTTCATCGAGAGAAGCTGATTTTTTGTCCAATTTCTCCTCAAGAGTTGTCACCTGTTGTTGATATTTTTTATGCTGTTTTTCCACTTTTGCTGCTCGTTTTTCTACATCATGAAGGTTATCCAGAGCCTGGGCAAGTTCACCCGCGCCTCCCTCTTCAGGTTCTGCATCGAGATCGATATCTTTTGCGGCCATAACCATTGCCGTTGGAGGAAGATGGGTCAGAACCCTTTCAAGACTGTATCCTTTGCTATCGGTAAGCATTGACCGTTGTATTCTGAAAGGTAGAAATACTATTGTGGAGGAGGATGACTCGGCTACCACGGTCTCGGGCGATGTGTCGGAAACCAGTAAAGGTTCAGCGGAAATTCGGACATCATCGAGCTGCTGTTCAAGCTGCTCGATACTCTTTGAATGGTCGGTGTTCTCTTCTACAGTTAACAATCTGATGGAAGCGTTAGCCCAGAGTTCAGTTCGGGTCATAAGGTAGGCAAGCAGCAGCATAAGCCGGCTGCTTGCATCATTGGACCACCAGACATCGATGATCCGATCTTTTTTTTCCGGATCATCGATATGACCGGAGCGTAAAGGGTTAATATGGAAGACAACAAGGTTATAACCTTTGCGAAATGCAATGCGGAGGTTATGGCCGAACTTCATCGCAATAAGTCCTGGAAACGAGGTCATTGTTTCCCCGTACCAGTTGCTGAGGATCATATTCCCTTTCAATGGACCGACTCCGTATCCCTGCAGTAGAACGGGTAGAGCAGTGGAGAAGTCAGGATCGGAAACGATCAAGGGGAAAATATTGAGTTTGGCTTCATGTATACAGCCGGATAACTTTCTAAAAGCTTCTTCTTTTTCTTTGGAAACATGCGGCTCCTTTCCTTCAACGATCTCTATGGCGCTGATAAGTCCGCTCTGTCCTCCAATCCAGTCACCAAACTGCAAAATTGCTGATCTTCGTTCATCGTCTCTGGTGAAAATAAGGATATGGGGTCTCCAGTCACGGTCATGTTCCGGCTCTTCCTGTACAGTAAGCAACTGCTTTCGAATTATCTGCATACCATGGGAACGGCTGCTGTCAGCCCACCTGGATGGAACCGCCTTGCCTTTTACATACTGATAGATGGCAGCAAGAATTGCTGCAGCAACAAGTCCATACTCCAGATCGAGGGCGAAAATGATTGCAACACAGAATACACATCCCAGCAGGCTTAAGTATTTATTGAACCATTTGAAGCGGGGGCGGAACGAGGGACTTTCCGAATGGGCCTCATACCAGGTGGCATAGTTGAGCAGGCCGTAGGAGATAAGAAAGAACATCGAAACGATTCTTGCAACAATATTTAAATGACCGAACATTATGACGATGAATGCTATGGTTCCTGTGAGAAGGATGGCCCGGCGCGGGTTATTAGCGGAACCATCGCCCTTGGCAAAGGGATTGAGAAGCGGGAAAATTTTATCGGATGCCATGGATTGAAGGATGCGTGGGCCGCCAAGAAAAGATGCCATAGCCGAGGAGAGGGTGGCCGCAATGACTCCGGCATCAATTAAAAAGTCGTAACGGGAAACGTGTTTGATCGCCTGGTAGTCGGCGGCAAGGGTTTCATTGGGCACAACTCCTGCGAAGACGATTACCACCAAAAAATAGATGACGATAGATAGCCCTACAGCCAGAAACGTTCCCAGAGGCAGACTCTTGCCGGGATCTTTGAGGTCACCTGACATGCTGACCCCCTGGGTGAAACCCGTCACGGCAGGGAAGAAAATGCCGAAAACGATCCAGAAAGGTACCGGTTCTCCCGCTGGAGCCCAGTTGGCAAGAAACATCTCACCCTGCCACTGTGGAATACCACCGCTAAAGAAAGAAAAAAGGGCACATACCAGCAATACCATAACCAGATATTGAAAACGGGTGGCCCAGTCAGACCCCAGCCATGCCAGAATGAAGATAGCACTGACTGCTGAAAGGGCAATAAGTCTTGATGAAAGGAAAAAATCAGGGCCGATTATTGCGGTCAGTGCTTCGGCAAAACCTATACAGTAAAAGGCTACTGATACCGACTGTGCCATGTAGAGAACGAGGCCGATGGCACCACCGAACTCAACCCCCAGGGTCCTGGAGATAAGATAGTAGTCTCCGCCTCCCTTTACCTTGAGGTTGGTGGCAATAGCGGCCAGTGACTGGCTGGTGAGAATGGTAATAACATTGGCTACAGCAATAATAATAAAAGCTCTTCGAACCCCTCCGCTGCCGGTTACATAACCAAGTCTGAGAAAGAGAATGATCCCCAGAATGGTGAGGATGCTTGGGGTGAAAACTCCTGCAAATGTTCCAAGACTGCCACCTTTCTCTTGTACGTTATCTTTTTTGTTCACTTCTGGAGGTTCTGAAGAAGGGGCCATCTCTTTTAATCCTCTTGGGATGTACTATGTTTGTTTATAGGTTTTGCCCAGCCAGTTTGGTGGTCTGCCGCTGAAGAGTTTAATCCAACCGGTAAGTTTTTGGTTTCTGCTCTTATGGCCCAGATTTATAAGGATCAGCGCAAAAATCATCAGGGGGAAGGGCGCAACTTGAAAGATCTGGGGCGGGATAGTAGTGAAATAGTCCTGGAAGTAGATACCGAGAAGCTGTAGCATGCCGAAAAAATAGGCGCCTGCTGCGACTCTGATCGGGTTCCAACCACCGAAAATAACGAGTGCAAGGGCAATCCAGCCAATACCTTCACATCCTTGAGGATGGCCCCAGCCAGGTTTTACAGCCAGAGAGAAGGCAGCTCCGGCAAGACCTACCAAGCCGCCTCCGATAACAGTATAGAGTATCTGTACCCTGAGTGGATTAATGCCCCTGGCCCAGCAGCCATCGGGATTTTCTCCCACACTGCGAAGTATGAGTCCCTGTCTGGTGTGATAAAGGAAGTAGTAGCATCCGGGGATGGCGAGCAGGCTTACATAAACTATCGCGGAGTGAGAAAAGAACGCTTCACCTAGAAAAGGGATTTTGGACAGAATCGGGATCTGCAGGGTTTCAAGCTGCGGTCCCTGTTGTCTGGCATAGGGATTGCCAAGAAAATAGGCGAGATCCCGGCAGAGAAAGGTTAAAGCAAAACCGACTGCAACCTGGGACTGGCCCAGCCGGACGCCGATTATTGCAAGGACGGCTCCAACGGATGCACCGGTGCATGCGGCTGCGATGAACCCGAGAAGTACTGACTGACTTTCACTGGCAATGACGAAACCACTCATTGCGCCAAGCAGGATTGTTCCGTCAAGGGAGAGATTTACAACGCCTGCCTTTTCAGTCAGGGTTTCCCCCAGAGCTGCGAGTACCAGAGGAGCAGCCATTACCAATATGGCAGCTACAAGTGAAGGAATTGATACTTCCATCAGTGGCCTCTGCTTTTACCTTGCTGCAACCCATATACAAGCAGACCACTTAGAACGAGGGCTCCCTGGATAACTCCGGAAAGGGAGGAGTCTATCTGCAGTGTGATGGGGAGTTGGATCGAGCCTGCAGCCAGGCAGGCGAATAAAAGGCAGATTATTGGCACCGGTGTTACTTTATAGCCGGCAAGCATCACAACCAGCAATGCCAGATATCCGTAACCACTGGATATAGATGGAATGAGCCGATGATAAACGCAACTGACCTGAACTCCTCCGGCAAGCCCGGCAAGTCCACCTCCAATACTCATGGCCGTAAAACCGACCAGGCCAGGACGAATACCGAAAAGCCGCGATGCCTGCGGGTTAAAACCGGCGGCTTTGATCTTCAGACCGAACTGGCTTGCATTCAGGATCAGACTTGTTAGAAGAAAAATGATAATCACTAGAACCATTGCAGCAGGTGCAACTCGCCAGCCTGGTGGAATCCACATCCAGAGTTCCCTGGGAAAGAGGTCGGTGCCACTCATTGAAGCCATTCCAGCCCGTTTCCAGGGTCCGAGAATAAGCCAGAGAACAGCTCCCTGTGCAACAAAATTAAGGCCCAGGCCTCCGAAAATTTCATTGACTCCACCCTTGGTTTTTAAAAGTCCTGCCAAAGCTCCCCATAGACCTCCTGCCAGAAAACTTGAGAAAAGTGCTAGAGAGAGGAGTGCGGCGGGTGGCAACCCTGTATTGTCGAGCCGGAGAACGAGAGTGGCACCTATCGCACCACAGATAACCTGTCCTTCCACGCCAATATTCCAGAGTCCTGCGCGGAAGGTGAAGAGCAGACCGCAGGAGCAGAGCAGGAGCGGGATCCATACTGAAAGGACATGATTGAACTTCAACCATGAGAAAATTGAGCCCTTTGCCAGGGTTATACCAATTGTCAGGGGAGATATGCCGAGAAGTATAAGGAGCAGGCTGACTGCACCGAGCGCCAGTACAGATATCAGAACGATACGCCGTATTTGCATAATAATGTTCATTGCTTCTGGCTATCCTCTCTCTCCGGTAACAGCTCTTGAAAGCTGTTGGTAGTTTGTTGCCTTCGTCGGTGTGTCAAGCGTGATGGAACCGTTGTAAAAGACCAGAATGCGGGTTGACTGCTCCATAATCTCTTCAAGGTCAGGAGAGGCAAAGATAATAGCCCCTTCAGCTTTTAACCGGGCATGCAGATGTTTCCATGTCCAGGCCGCCGACTGGACATCCAGGCCCCGGGTTGGATTTTCCATAAGAATCAGCTGTATATCGGCAGAGATGAGAGAGAGCAGTAATCGCTGCAGATTGCCACCCGACAGATTTTCAACTTCAGTTTTCGGGGTTCCCCTGATGCTGTAGGTTTTTATGGCATCTCGGGTTTTCTCAAGCCCGCTTTTCGAGGTGATAATCGGCCCGGTTTTTTTTGACAGGATATGGTGCTCTCTGATGGTCAGGCCGGGGATAAGACCTTCTGCCAGTCGATCAGCCGGGATAAAGGCACAGGTTTCCAATTCCTGGAAACGGGAGATACTGCCTGACTCAGGTTGCAGTAAACCAAATGCTGTTCTGAGGAGTACCGATTGCCCGCTTCCGTCAACACCGGCCAGCCCCACAACTTCTCCAGACCTGATCGTTGTTGAGACTGAATGTAGTCCTGATCTACCTGTTTTTGAGGAGACTTTGCGAAAATCCAGCAGCGGTTCACCGGCGATATGCTTTACTGCCGGAGGCTGACTTGCAGGAAGAGTGTCGAACATGGCCTGGAGCATCTTATCATGGGCAAACGGACGTTTCTGATAACCGGCAATTTTACCATGACGCAGAACTGTCACCTCATCACAGAGCAGTTTTATCTCTTCAAGCTTATGGGAGACAAGGAGAATCGCTGCTCCATCATCCTTAAGACTTCGCAATGCGTCGAACAGCAGCTCCTGTTGTTTCACGGAAATACCACTGGTGGGTTCATCGAGGATGAGTATTTTTGCTCCGTCCCGAATCAACCGCATTAACTCAAGCTGTTGACGTTCTCCAATGGTAAGCTCTTCTACCTTGTTCTCAGGATCGAGATTAAAACCAAAACTATTGCATAGCTTAGATAGGATGGTTCTCTGCTTTACCGGTGAAAAATCTGTGCCCCCGGCCATGAAATTATCGAGCACCGACAGCTGGGGAAAATCCAGCGGCTCCTGGTAAAGCATGCCGATACCGATTTCTCTGGCATCTTTTGGGCTATGCAGATCAATACTCTCGGAATGGAAAAAAAAATCTCCGCCACTTTTGCTGATGAAGCCGGTTAAAATCTTCATCAAGGTGGACTTACCCGCACCATTTTCCCCGATTATTCCATGAATGGAACCGGATTGTACCTTCAGGCTGACCTTATGGAGGGCTTGAACCTTGCCAAAGTTCTTGCTGATGTCTGCGAGTTCGATCATTAAAGTGTTCGAGACTTTTTACAACGCCATAATTACTTGGAAGCTCCATCCATCCCCTCAAGCAATTGAGGTAGATTCCAGATTTGATCATCTGTTGCAGTCACTTTGTCCTTGAGAAAGACTGTTCCGTCCTGGAAATTAAGCGGTCCCTTGAAAAGTTTAAGGCTTCCATCCGCCAGTGATGCCTGAAAATCGGCTAATCTCTTTTTGGCATTTTCATCCAGTGCATCACCTGCTTTAAAACCGATAGTTGATGTTTCCTGATTGTTTATCGATTTCCAGTCCGGGCCTAACCAGAGGAATTCCTGCTTCCATTTGCCAGTCATACCACTACCTATCATCTGTGTATAGCCTGGTATCCAGTTGAAGTATGGCACTCCAAGGCAGGCCTCAGGTGCTGCAGCGCAGGCTCCGACATAATCATATGGGATAGCCCACACATTTTTGCCTTCTTTTCGCTTCTGCCCGGCTACCACCAGGGCTTCAGTAGTGTCAATACCGGATATAATCACATCAAAACCCGAATCGATAAAGCTGTTTGTGACCAGAGTCGGATCGGATGTGACTCCGGGGATATTGAACCAGAAGCCGATCCAACTGATTTTGAATTTCAGATCTGCAGC
>MAXH01000212.1 GCA_001750925.1 Desulfobulbaceae bacterium S3730MH12 | reverse complement strand
TGGAATAAAGAGCTGAAATGTGCAAGATAAGTGATGGAAAGGTAAGGAGCCCCCTCACGTATCGTGCAAATACCCCAAGAGGACTCCTGCCTAAAACAGCAAGGCGGGAAAATGTTACCAGAATTACTTCAATCAACCAAGATATTTCATCTTCTCCACCGTATAGACATCGATCTGGCTGATAAACAGCAAAAAGTCGGTTGTCCTTATTGTGGAAGTTCACTGCATTATTCCAACTACAAGCGTCAACCGCGGGGAGGTCCTGATCTCCCGGAAAGTTTATACATACGGCTAAGTTTCTGCTGCAGCAGAGAAAATTGTCGCCGCCGAACTTTACCGAACTCAACTCTATTCATGGATCGCCGGGTATATTTCAGGGTTGTCATCCTGATTATCACCACACTGGGCCAAAATAAACCTCAAGAGTACAGTAAAAACATGCTGTCCAATTTGCTTGGATCGAGCAGAAAAACCATCACCCGATGGCTGGCATATTTTCGTGAAATATTTCCACGCAGCAGGACGTGGAAGAAAATTCGCGGAATCGTCAATCCCACTGTTTTAAACCAGGCTCTGCCGGGATCTCTGGTTGAGTATTATTTGAAACATATTCCCTCTGTCGAAGGCGCAATTATCGATTGTCTCAGGTTGCTTACAACCGGTTCTCCTACTGTGAAAACGATGGGGTAATAATTCCCCGCAAAAGATGGGGACTTTTTCTTTTTTCCCAAGCTTATAAACTGGCTTCTGTCAAAAAACGAGCAGATCTTCACCAGGAAGAGCTCATAATTCAGACAGGAGCCATACAATGAACAAGAATAGCGGATCCCGGTTACATTCCTGGGCACAACTTCGCTTTTCCATCATAGGAGGATTGCTCGCCAGTCCCCCTGGACCCGGAGAACTTGGTAAGCAGCTTAAAATACTTGCCGACAGACGGTATCACCACCCATGCAAAGATACATTTGTTACCTTTGGTGCCTCCACCATTGAGCGCTGGTATTATAAAGCCTTGAATGGAAACGATCCCGTTGGAGACCTGGATCGCAAACCACGTTCAGATCTTGGCAAAAAAACAGCTCTCTCCCAACAGATACTGAACGAACTCGGCAAACAGTATTGCAATTTCCCCCATTGGAGTTATCAACTCCATACTGATAATCTGCTGGCTTTAATTGAAGAAATGCCGGAACTGGGCAATCCCCCTTCATATGCCAGTGTCCGCAGGCGCATGAAAGAGAGAGGGTGGTACAAGAAGAAATCCCCCCGTAACAAAACCAAAGGACAGCAAAAAGCTGAGGAACATCTTGAGCAGATGGAAGTGAGAAGCTACGAAGCTGCCCATGTGCATGGTCTCTGGCATCTGGATTTTCATAAAGGCAAACTGCGGGTGGCTGATACTTACGGGGAATGGCATACTCCAATTGCATTGTGCATACTTGATGACTGCTCCCGATTGTGTTGTCATATCCAGTGGTATTATCAAGAAACAGCAGAGGTATTGCAGCATGGTCTGCTACAGGCCTTTATGAAACGGGGATTACCCCGCAGCTTAATGACAGATAATGGTGCAGCGATGGTTGCCCACGAAACTATAAATGGTTTACTGGGTTTAAGCATAAAACATGATCGGACATTACCGTATAGTCCCTATCAGAATGGAAAACAGGAGTCATTCTGGGGTCAACTGGAAGGACGGTTAATGTCCATGCTGTCCCGAGTTGAGCCACTGACACTTGAAACGTTGAATTATACCACACAGGCCTGGTCGGAGATGGAGTACAATCGTAAACGCCACCAGGAGATCAACTGTTCACCCGTGGATAAAATGCTGGAAGGATCTGATTCTTCACGGCCTGCTCCTGACAGTGAGAAGATGACCTTCGCTTTTACCATTCAGGAAAGTCGTGTCCAGCGAAAAAGTGACGGTACTTTGCAAATCAAAGGAGTGCGCTTTGAAGTTCCATCCCGTTTTCGCCATTTCGACCGATTGTACATACGATATCAAAGCTGGAACCTCAGCCATGCATGGTTGGTGGATAAAAGAGATTCCACTTTACTGGCAAAGATTTTTCCTCAAGACAAGGTCAGAAACGGAGAGGGATTAAGAAGAACATTGGCTCCTCTGGTAGAAAACTTACCGGGACCTGACAGCAATATAGATCCATACCCACCATTATTGCGCAAATTATTAGGGGATTATGCTGCCACCGGTGTTCCTCCGGCTTATATTCCCATGGAGGTAGACAATGAATAATAAACGTCTCCTCGCTCTGTTTGGCTTGAAATGGAACCCGTTTCTTCCCAATATTCCTGTACAGTCTTTATGGCCGGCTCCTGGAATAGACACATTCCTTTTTCAAATTGAGAATCTGGTTATGGATGGAGGATTTGCGCTCATGGGTGGGGAACCAGGACTTGGTAAATCAAAAAACCTTCAATATCTTGCCCATAACCTGGAACGGTTGGAAAACGTGGTTGTTGGTGTTATGGAGAGGCCGCAATCGAGTATTGCTGATTTTTACCGCGAGATGGGGGAGCTGTTTGGGGTCAACCTCACTCCTTCTAATAGATATGGCGGGTTTAAAGCTCTTCGGGAGCGCTGGCGACAACATATCAAATCTACTCTGTTCAGGCCGATACTTCTGATTGATGAGGCTCAGGAAATGATGACCTGCAATCTCAACGAATTGCGTCTACTGGGTAGTGCTCAATTTGATTCTGAATGCTTGTTGACCGTGATTCTTTGCGGTGACCTCACTCTTCCAGAACGGTTTCGCAGCAATGGACTTCTTGCCCTCGGTAGTCGTATCAGATTCAGAAGAATGCTTTCACCTTACGACAAAAAAGAACTGAGGAATTATATGGAATATTGCCTGGAGCAGGCAGGAGCACCACAGTTGATGACAAAACCACTCATGTCAGCCCTCGTGGAGCATAGTGCCGGCAATCTGAGATTGCTCAATGTGATGGCTGCCGAATTACTTACTGTTGCAGCGCAGCGCGAATTAACACAGCTTGATGAGCAACTCTTTCTGGAACTATATTCACCAACACCACGGAAAAATCAATCACGTTAAAGTACAAACAATATTCCTGCACATGCAGGTAAAGAGGTCTGGTGAAACGGAAGCGGGCTCTGCTGAGGAGCAACCTACTAAGGGATAGCCAGATGGGAGCGACGGATTAGAAATATTCGTCCGGGGAGTCTTCGGGCTCCCCACCATTTTCTAAGCCCGAGTTTCCCCATGCCTTTAAAAACCTACGAACCTGAGGCGTAG
>MAXH01000211.1 GCA_001750925.1 Desulfobulbaceae bacterium S3730MH12 | reverse complement strand
ATGACTGGCGAAACCCAACCGGTGGTGAACTCGCAGAACTCTTCAGGCAGCACCTTCCGTTTTATGGGAATGTCATGGCCAGCTTTGCTGCGGCAAACTCAAACAATTGAGCAGGTGCGCGCTGATCTTTCATGCAACACCAGGGGGGGGGGAGAGAGTCGAGCGATGAAAAAACATGAACTTCGTGTCGTCCATAGAGACGATGTTCCGCTGGGTGGTTTTGCCGGTATCGTTGAAAAACAGATGGTGGTCAGCTCGAAAATCATGCCTGGCGCAGCGAACAGAAAGGATATCAGTCATGGATTGGGGGATTTCATCTATCTTTCAAGCGGCCACTTCAAACCCCATGACGGGGCGCCTCTTCATCCGCACGACAACATGGATATTGTTACCGTTGTATTGAGCGGGAGCATAGCGCATGCCGGTACTCTCGGTGATGGTACTGTAATCCACGCGCCGGGCGTGCAGGTGCAACGCGCGGGAACCGGTATGCGGCATTCGGAAATGAATCCTGGTGACAGCAAGGCCGAATTTGTGCAAATCTGGTTTCTACCACCAAAAGAGGGGCTGCCCCCCGATTATCGAAATATCACTCTTGAAGAGGGGAAGTTGACCACACTCCTGGGCGGTGACTGTGCTGACTGCTTTGATAACAAGATGACATGCAAAGCAGGAGAGATTCCTGCAGGCGGCTCATTGGATTGTGATCAACAATTTGTCGCGCTGATTATTGAAGGAGATGCCACTGCCAATGGCATCAGAGCCACCAGGGGAGATTTGCTCGAAGGTGATAGACTACACATTGAGGCAATATCAAAACTGGAGATAATATTGATCCACTGAATGTAGTAGCATGATGAATGACCATATATGGAGTCATGTTGCGCACAGCAGATAATGCTTAGATGTTGGGCGACCATAACGGAGGAGAGATCATGGGTATCAAGAACATATTTATATCATTTATTCTAATGTCTTCTTTTGCAGCACAGGCTGAAGAGTTTGAAGTTCTTTTTACTTCAAAAACATTAACGCCAGAGGCTGCTTTAATGGTTTCTAAAGCGGCGCTTGATAGTTGCCGCAAATCAGGGCTGCAGGTTTCAGTGGCGGTGGTTGATAGTGGCGGTAATGTACAAGTTGTAATAAGGGACAAGCTGGCGGGTATTTCATCCCCTGATGCAGCAATACTAAAAGCAAAAACATCAATTAATTTTCGCTCAGCTACAACTGCATTATCCGAGGCAGTCAATTCAAATAGTGAAGCATCGGGCATAAAACAGCTGCCGGGCATTTTGGTTTTAGGAGGCGGAGTCATTATCCAGGCTTCCGGTTCAATGGTTGGTGCGGTTGGTGTTGCCGGCGCACCAGATGGAAAGTCAGATGAAAAATGTGCATTAGCAGGTGTGGAGACAATACAAGAACTACTGGAGTTCGCTGATTAAAATGCCAACGAGTGGGTCTGGTCGTTAGGCTGCTTATTATTTCATGAAGGGCACAAGGGGGACAATTGTGGAAAAGAACGTTTTTATAATAAACGGCCATCAGTATTGGGAAATTTCCAAAGGGGAATTGAACAAGAGCCTGATTGAATTAGCAGAAAAGGTACTCGCTCAAAAAGGGTATTCAGTGAAAACCACGCACGTGGATGATGCTTATGATCCGAAAGAGGAGGTCGAAAAATTCATGTGGGCCGATTTTATTATTTTTCAAACCCCTGTGTATTGGTTTTCTATTCCCGGGGGATTCAAGAGGTATATTGATGAAGTCTATATGGCCGGGTATGGAATCATGTTTGATGATGATGGCAGGACGCGCTCTGATCCAGGTAGGAAGTATGGTTCAGGAGGGTTGATGCAGGGAAGAAAATATATGCTCTCGACCACATGGAACGCTCCTCTGGAAGCTTTTGAAGACGAAAATCAGATATTCGAAGGGAAAACAGTTGACGAAGTATTCTTTTACTTTCACAAAGCACAGCAGTTTGTCGGTATGGAACACCTCCCTGCATTTGCCTGCTATGATGTCTTGAAAAATCCCAATATAAAAGCTGATTTTCAACGTTATGAGGAGCACTTAAATACGCTATTCTAGAAATCTGTATTCAGGAAAGACCTTCGGGTAACCGTGGTCCACCGCGTATTCTCCATTCAATAGCATTACGTCATCGTAAATTTTGCGGTAAGCCACTTATGAAAACCAGGAGGTCTGCTGTCAAAAACCTTTTCTTCAGGTGGAGAGGTATGTGATGATGCCACCGAACGTTCGAAGTGCATCTGTTCACCATCTTCCGGGATGTGTATGCGTGCGCTTAGCCCTTCCGCTTCGAGGGTAATACAATCACCAGGCTTTATTTCATGAAGTTACGGCGCATGACGAATGAAGCGCTGGCTACCGGCGAGATCACTCCAGAGTTGGAAAGAGAAAGAAGCAAGTTACTTCCTTCATTTACGCATTATCTCGATTTGCCGATGCTTTTTCTTATTATTGCATTGGGTGTCATGAAGCCAGCTACCTGGGAGATGTTTTTGTATGGTTCACTGATAGCTATTGGTTTGGCATCATTTTTTACTCTGCTTATTCCACGCATGTATCCTTGGGGCAACGAATAGAAGTTTATATCAATCGCATCTGGAAACGTCAAAAAGACGTCACGCCTCGTTGCTCCGCTGTCCAGTTCCGTAGATGCGAGGTGAGGTGTTAGCTCCTGATAGGGGCCATAAAGATCGAGGTTTATCTGAACGGTGGCAATAGAACCACCAGACGATTGCTGAATCATCGGTCTGAGCAGGTTTGGATGGATGCAGCGAACGACTGCTGAATACTCGTTGCGGTCATTCGTTTGCAGGAATATAATTTTTTATAGAGACTGTGCCAGCCCAATGGATAGTTCTGAGCAGTAGGAATTTATCTAATAT
>MAXH01000210.1 GCA_001750925.1 Desulfobulbaceae bacterium S3730MH12 | reverse complement strand
GCAGCCATTCAAGCAAACTCACGACAAGCAGCGGATATTTTTTTTTGAGCTCCTCAAAACCCTGGTACGAAAAAGAGAGTACTATTGAATCTTTTACAGCCAGCAAGGTGGCCCTGTGTCTATTATCACGGAGCAATGCTCTTTCTCCAGCCGGGGCACCGGGATCAAGAAGTGCAACGACCTGGGTTCTTTCGCCAAACCCGGTTCTTTTTTGTACAGCAAGCTGCCCTTCAACCACAAAAAAGAGTTTATCACCACTTTCGTCAAGAGAAAACAGAACATCTCCCTCTCTCAAGCTGGCCTCTTTCATTAAAGGCAGCAGAAGTTCTACATCAGTCCTGTTGAAACGTGGAAAGAGAAGTTCATGCAACTCGGTACTATATTCTGCCATGATGGGAGGTTAACTCTTTGCCTTTAAAAACGATCTGTTCTTATCTTCCAGTACTTTTACCAGCCCTTCATATTTTTCCTTTCTTAAAATCGATTTAAACTGCTCCTGATAATTTCTCACAAGGCTGACACCTTCAATATTAATATCATAGACCATCCAGTGACCATCTGATTCTTTCATTATATAATGGACAGGCAGATCCACCCCTCTATTCTCCACAATGGTTGTGACCTGGGCTCTGTTACCTTTTATCTTTTCTGCTTTAAATTCAGTGGTCTGCCCTGAGTATCCTTCCAACTTGCCGATATATACATTTTCAAGAAGCTTGGTCATAAGCTGGGTAAAGTAATCTCTCTGCTGCTCAGTGATAGTTCGCCATGTCTTTCCAAGAACCCGCTTTGACATTTCTCTAAAATTAAAACCAGTCTCTATCGAATCCATAATTTTTTGACGCCGTTCCACAAGATGTTCTTCACCTTTCATATTCTGGTCAGCAAGAATAGCCATCACCCCTTCCAATGCAGGTCTAAGGTCATCTGTCGGACTGTTTCCGGCAACAACTGCCTGAGAGAAGCAGATCATCGAAAATCCGATAAAAAGAAGTACAATTTTTTTCATTTTTACTCTCACTAACCCTAAATAGATTGGAACTTTAATAATTCGTTAACTAACACCCATGAAATGAATTTCACAACGAAGCATGAAAATCCAGCAATACCGACTTTTACCGGTTCCAAGGTTACATGAACATCCGTATCGAGCATCGAACGACGAATAGAAGGAGAAAATGGAGAATTCTCTTTTTCGGCCCAGTCATTCACAGTCTGAGGTTTTATTTATTCGATGTTCAACGTTGGACGTTCGATGTTGGATGTTCAAAAACCAACCGCCAGGAGCTTGTCCGAGCAAAAGGCTATATTCGCCTAAAGGCGAAGGTTTTCACCTTTTACAGAAACAATAACTACCATTCAACCCCGCCTTACTCCGCACTGCCAAAAGCAAATTTACTGATCAGAGATTCGATATCCATAGAAGATTCGGTATCCCTCAACACCTCACCGGGTTTAAAATTCTCTTCATCCCCTCCAAAACTCAACTGGATGAACTTATCACCTATTATCCCCTGGGACTTCACAGAGGCCATCGAATCTATCGGCACTTTCAAATCCTTATCCACCTTCAAGGCAAGGACAGCGACCTCATCTTCTCCAAGTGTAACTGCAGCAACACTACCCACAACCACACCGGCCACCTGTACTGAGGCACCTTTTTTTACACCTGCAACATTATCAAATTCAGCATTGATAATATATGTGGAGCTGCTTGTCAAAAAAGACACTTCTCCAAGCTGAAGCGCTAGATATCCAAAGGCACAAAAACCAACTACCATAAAAAGCCCAACTGCCATTTCAAGAATATGTTCTTTCATTTTTATATCTCCACCAGGTGACTTTGATATATATCTCCCATTGTCATTTTCACAAATTCCCTGATATGGGGTTTTTCAGACCATTGGATCTCTTCCGGACTGCTGAACACATCCATGCTCCCCCTGTTTAAAATAATCACCCTGTCAGCAAGATTGAATATTTTCGGTATATCATGACTTACGATAACGGAGGTAAAACCAAATTCAGACTGTGTTTTTGCAAAAAGTTGATATATCTCCTGCGCCATCACGGGGTCAAGACCTGTAGTCGGCTCATCAAACAGCATGATTGCCGGTTTAAGCTGCATTGCTCTTGCCAGCCCCACCCGTTTCTTCATTCCACCACTCAGTTGAGCCGGATACTTATCCTCATGACCATCCAGTTCAAACTGCGACAAAGATGCATGCACCTGATTGCCGATTTCTTCCTCGGTTTTTTTTGTCCTTTCTCTCAGTGGCAATGCCACATTCTCAAAAACCGTAAGGGAGTCAAAAAGAGCTGACCCTTGAAAAAGAACGCCAAACTGGGTGCGCAAAGCTTCAAGTTCTTTTCCCTTTGCCCCTGTAACATCATTTCCCTGTACCAATACCCGGCCTGAGTTGGCTCTCATAAGACCAAGAACAATCTTCAGGGTAACACTTTTTCCTGAGCCGCTGCCACCGGCAATCACTGTTGTCTTGCCTGCGGGAATGGAGAAGCTGACACTATCAAGAACAGTTTGTACAGTTCCATCTTTTTTGGCAAAGGTTTTCGACACATCTATAAATTCAATGGCAGAAGTCATCAGAGAAGCACCGCCGTGAGAAGATAATCAAAGACGAGAACCGAAATTGAAGAAAGTACAACTGCCTGTGTCGTTACACGGCTGACACTTTCAGCGCCAAAACCTGCCCCCCGTATCTCTCTTACAAAGTACCCTCTTCCTGTGCAAATCCAGACAACAAGTAAAGCAAAGACAAACGACTTTATAATCCCAAGTCGAATATCATGGTTGGTCACACTTGATCTCATCCCCTCGATATAGCTGCCGGGACTCACATCCATCAGGCTGACTCCTGCAACATAGCCGCCGGCGATACCTACAACATCAAAGATGACAGTCAGGAGCGGCACTGAAATGAGCGCTGCAATAAATTTTGGCGTTATCAAATAACGGAAAGGATCAACAGCCATACAATCCAAAGCGTCAATCTGTTCAGAGATACGCATGATGCCAAGTTCTGCACACATTGCAGAACCGGCTCGCCCGGCAACCATAAGAGCAGTTAAAACCGGTCCAAGTTCCATTATCAGAGTGAGTGAAACAGCTGAACCGAGCATCCCCTCCGCACCGAATTTATTAAGAGAGTAATATCCCTGAAGGCCGAGAACCAAGCCGGTAGATGCGGCGGTAAAGAAAATCACTGAGAGAGAACCGACACCGATAAAATTGACCTGTCGGACTAATTCCTTAAACCTGAACGGTTTTCGAAAAATGCCCCGAAATGCTTTAAGGAGAAATAATGTCATCCTCCCGAGATCGGTCAATACATATAGTCCGGTATTACCCAGATTTGCAATTGGATTACTTTTCATCGATCTCAGGGAAAAATTGCCGGATTACCCTCTCAGGACAATACCAAACTACTCAAGTCAATAATTAAGAACCAGTGCCGCATAAAGTATAGTCACTCCTATTATAAGTCAATTTATAAAACAATCCTCTTCACAGCCGAATCATTTTTTCCTTGGATCATATGCGTCTCTTAAAGCCTCTCCGATAAAAATGAGCAGGATCAGGGTAATCACGAGTACTGAAAATGATGACAGGGAAAGCCACCAGGCATCTATATTTGCTTTTCCCTGGGCAAGAAGTTCCCCAAGACTGGGGGTAGAAGGCGGCACGCCCAAACCGAGAAAATCAAGGCTGGTTAGTGCAAGAATAGCCGCTGAGATACGAAAAGGCAGAAAGGTAATTACAGGTGTCATACTGTTTGGCAACAGGTGGCGCCACATTATCGTTATACTTCCAACCCCGAGAGCTTTGGCAGCTTTCACATATTCCATATTCCGTCCTCTCAGAAACTCTGCCCGCACATAATCGGACAACCCCATCCAGCTGAAGAGAGAGAGCAATACAAAAAGGAGCAGCACGCTGGGTTGGAAAATTGAGGCAAAAATGATCAACAGATACAACTCAGGCATTGCTCCCCATATTTCAATAAACCGCTGAAAGGTCAGGTCAACGCGCCCACCCAAAAAACCCTGGATTCCCCCGGCAATAATGCCGATTACTGTGCCCATAGCCGTCAGCGCCAGCCCGAACAGCACACTCAACCTGAATCCGTAAATAACCCTTGCCAGCACATCTCTTCCTCTGTCATCCGTGCCTAAGAGATTATCTGTTGTGGGTGGAGAAGGTACCGGATCATCTATCTCAAAGTTAATGGAATTGTAATCATGTGGAATAAGAGGGAAAAGCACATAATTCCCCTTCCCCTCTATCAACTCGCGAAAGAGAGGGTCTTTGTAGTCTGTCTCCGTCTCGAAGTCGCCTCCAAAGGTGGTTTCAGGGTATGATTTAATGACCGGAAAATAATAGTTCCCTTCAAACCTGACCACGAGGGGAACATCATTACTTATCAGTTCTGCAAACAAACTTATCACAAAGAGGGTAAGAAAGATGAGCAGGCTGTAATAACCCCGCCTACTCCTTTTAAACCGCTGCCAGTTCCTTTTCCTGCGGGAAACTGCAGTTCCGGACTGCTCCATTCCAGACATCATGCTTTCTACCTCTCAACAGCTTCAAAGCTGATTCGGGGGTCGACAATTACATAGCTCAGGTCAGATAACAGGCGCGCAACAAGACCGATCAATGTGAAGAAATAGAGTGTCCCGAGAACAACCGGGTAATCACGGTTTAAAACAGATTCATAGGCCAGCAGTCCCATGCCCTCCAGAGAAAATATCGTCTCAATCAGCAGACTACCTGTAAAAAACGACGCAATAAAATACCCTGGGAAACCTGTGATTATTGGAATAATGGCATTTCTGAAAATATGTCTATAGAGCACCCGGGATTCGGACAATCCTTTTGCTCTTGCAGTGACTACATATTGTTTACGAATCTCCTCGAGAAAGGAATTCTTGGTCAGCATTGTCATTACCGCCAGACTGCCTACGGCACTTGCAGTAATGGGTAAAGCCATATGCCACAGGTAATCAAGGATCTTTCCTATAAAGCTTAATTCTGCCCAGTTGTCTGAAACCAGACCGCGAAGAGGAAAAATTGACCAGAAACTTCCTCCACCAAACAACACAACCAAAATAACCCCGAGAACAAAGCCTGGAATTGCATAACCAACTAAAATTAATGTAGAACTAATAACATCAAAGCGAGAGCCATCGCTCACTGCTTTTTTTATACCGAGGGGAATACAAACGCCGTAAACAATAAGAAAACTCCATAGCCCAAGAGACATGGAAACAGGCATCCGGGAAATGACAAGTTCAACAACACTTTTGTGATAGTAATAGGAATTGCCAAAATCAAACACCAGATAATGTTTCATCATGGTGATGAATCTCTCTGTCGGAGATTTGTCAAAACCGTACAGTTTCTTCAACTCCTCTATCTTTTCACCTTCAAGTCCGGAATTTCCACGATAGAGCCTGGAACCGCCACTGCTGACTTCCCCGCCATCTTTACTGTACCCTTCAATTTCGGCGATCATTTTTTCCACAGGACCACCGGGAACAAACTGAGTGATGACAAAAGTAACAAGCATCACACCAAACAGGGTGGGTATCATCAGCAAGATCCGTTTTATTATGTAAAAAACCATTTTTCCCTTAACTCATTTTTGAT
>MAXH01000209.1 GCA_001750925.1 Desulfobulbaceae bacterium S3730MH12 | reverse complement strand
TGGCGTCGTAAAAAGTCTTCATCTTGTTCGTTGTTACAATTTTTCTATCATTACGACGTACCGTATGTACGCCGAAATAATAGAAAAATTGCACGCCTCCAATATGAAGCTTTTTACTTATCCATCGAAACTGAGGTTTTTACGAGTTTATCATTATTGAGTTTTCTTACTTTTCAAACATTTTCATTCAAGCAACCGTGGCCTTGAACAGTCCCTCGCCTCAGGATGTCCTTTCCTATTTACGACAGCAGTTGACCTGCCCGAATGATCTTTATGACAGTGAAGCGATAGTTCGCTATGGTGCTTTTGTCGGCTCAAAAATTGAGAGTCATGATTTTTTGGATCGGGCAATGATATATGCTCGAACCAGGATAGAATTATTGGGTGCATCGGGAAATTCGGTTGACAGTGGTACTGTTATACTTGCCGATACCATGAGTCACTCAAAAGGACGATTCAGCAGGGAGTGGCATGCCCCGGCAGGTGGTGTCTGGGGTTGTATGATTCATGCCAACACTCTTCTTCCCCAGTCAAGATGCTTTGTTCCCCTGGCCGTTGGTGTTGCATGTTGCGAGGCCGTCCATGAAATGGGGGGGAATACGGCAGTACTGCGTTGGGTTAATGATGTGCTGGTGGAGGGGAAAAAGCTGGCCGGTTTTCTGGTTGAAACCTACACGGAATCTTTGTATGGAGAAGAATACAATCTTGTCGGGTTCGGAGTTAACATCAATAACGGTCATTTCCCCGGGGAGTTGTCCCATACAGCTGTTTCTCTAGGAGAAGTGCTTGGTACTGCTGTAAACCTTACACAGTTTACCTCGTTGTTTCTTGCTCGATTGGCCTGGAATTTCGGTCTGCTCTATTATGAAGAATCGTGTGCTTTGCGTGATGAGGGGTTTTCCGGCCAAGATGGAAATCATTTGTTGCTTGATCAATGGCGGCGGCTATCAGATACGGTAGGGAAAAGGGTTGTGTATGGGTTTGATGTGATGAATTCACCCCAGTATAAAGGCACTGTTCTGAGAATGGATGAAAATGGAGGTCTTGTCCTGCGTCTGGATGATGGCTTTGAGAAGACTGAGTACAGTGGTGAAGTGCGCTATCTGTAATTTCTATGGTACTTATCAAGGCATTTTAAAAAGTTTCGATCTGTTGGGGTTAGGTGGGTGCTGCTTTTGCAGGAGTTTCCAGGAAATAATTTCCCGCTGGAACAGTTGTCTGCCGTAATCATGAAGGAGCGAAAGGGCTTCCTGCAGGATATTGCCGGAGACTCTCAGGCGGTGTAGTCTTTCCAGTGGTTGAGCCTGTGCTGACTGCAATATCTTTATCGTTCCCTGGGACAAACGGATGAGTCTGTTTCCTGTGCCGGAGCAGCTGGGACAAATAAGACCGCCGGTGGTTGTGTCGAAGCTGTAGTTGCGATTGGCTATAACCCTGGTGTTGCAGCCGTTGCAGGCTGTGAAATCGGGCCGATAGCCTATCGTACCATAAAATCTGGTCAGAAAAAGTGTGAGAACTGCCGTGGGTTGCTGGTGGAGGTCAATGTTGTGGAGGGCCCATAGACAAAGGCGGAACAACTGATCATCAGCCTCTTCTTCGCGGATTGCTATGAGGAGGAATTCTCTGATAATTGATGCTATGGTGTATAGTTCAAAACTCTGGCGAATATTGATAAAACTGGTATGAACCTCAGCCTCTGAAAGGAAGTTTAGGCTTTGGTTAGGTGATGTTTGATAAGTGATATGGAGGAAGCTGAATAACTCAAGTTTATTGACGAAACGTTTTTTTGACCGTTTTGCTCCTTTGGCTATAGCCGAAAGTCTGCCACTATCCCGGCTTAAAAAGGTGAGAATGACATCCGATTCGCCGTGTTCAAAACAATCTAGAACTATGGCCTCCGTTTCTCTGGAGATTCTGGCCATTATTGAGCGGGAAGGGATTCTACGGTCTGCTGTTCTGGATCGGATTTTTCACTGATCCGGGTATTTGACTTAATTTCCGTTATTTCAAAGAGTGGCGCGTTATCGCCTGATTGGGTTGTGTTTTCGATCACCTTCTCGGCTTCTGGAGGCTTTTTGAAATTTCTTAACTTTTCGCTGAGATAG
Source organism: Desulfobulbaceae bacterium S3730MH12 (assembly GCA_001750925.1). Classification (GTDB taxonomy): domain Bacteria; phylum Desulfobacterota; class Desulfobulbia; order Desulfobulbales; family Desulfocapsaceae; genus Desulfomarina. The sequence goes on along the minus strand of MAXH01000209.1, from coordinate 1,480 downwards.
GAGGCCGGGTTCCAGGAAAAATACCAGGATAAAAAGGCTCCGATCAGAAGGAGGAATAAAATGATTAACCCTGTATAGGAAATGGGCATGGTCGTGGGACGTCTGGCCAGATGTTTTACCTGTAAACCTAGCGTGTGAGGAGGCGTCGGTTGTCCTTTTGTTCCCGGGTGTAGAGCTTTTTCCTGTGAATAATTGTGCAATACCTCAATGGGGTCTAAGTTGAGTGTTTTCGCGTATAGAGTGTAAAAACCGCGAGCAAAGGCTTCTGCAGGCAATGATTTAAAATCGTCATTTTCTATTGCCTTGAGGCTTGTAATGGTGATTTTTGTCTTATCAGAGATATCCTCCAAATCTAAACCCAGATCGATACGGGTTTGGTGGAGTAGGCTACCTACTGTTGTGTATTCTGTGTCGGGGGATTCAAGGGACATTTTCCGGGTTCCTGTCTACAATTTTTGTATATATGCTTTTTCTTTTAATTCTACTACCCAATCCGAGTAGGCATCTTTGAGTTTTTTCTCATAAAGCTCTTGTTTGATTTCCTCTTTTACCTCTTCGTAGGAAGCGGTGATAACGATTGCATCATCGTCTCCCGACAAGAGCTTAAAGAATTGATAGCCGGCGTCAGTTGTTATAATCTCACTGATACTGCCGGGAGCTAGAGAAGCTACTGCGGAACGCATGGCGGGAGCCATTTCCTCCAGCGTGAAGGTTCCTATGTCGCCGCCATCGCTAGCCGAGGGCAAGTCGGAGAACTTTTTTGCCAGCATCCTGAAATCTTGACCATTGAGAGCAAGATTATGAACACGTTCAGCACGTTTGCGGGTACGTTCTTTTTGTTCCGCCGGTTTTGTGAGGTCTGTGTTGTTTGCCCAGGAAAATCCGATCTGGAGGAGGTAATAATTTCCTTCTTCCACCCTGTAGGTATAGTGCTCGTCGTAATAATCGAGAATCATTGGTTCAGTAATGATGAGTTTTGATCGCACAACAAAACTAACGATTTTACCCTGGAGTATTTGAGCAGCAATGTTTCTCTTGTAACTTTTTTCTGTCAAACCGGATTGTTCCAGTTTTTCATTGAAAGCGGGTTTACTCAATCCGGAACGGGAACGAACCTTCTCATAACCGTCTTCAATTTCTTTTTCGCTGACTGAAACATGGAATTCCTCTGCCTTCTGGGCGATGAGTTGACGGACGATGAGTCCATCAAGGGTAGTTGCGCGAGCTTTAGCCAGTGCCTGTAGCAGGGATTCTCCTGAGTTGTTTTGGGCAATTGCCATATATAATCCTGCTGCTTCCTCTTCAACCTCAGAGAGTGTAATAATATCATTATTCACGACTGCGACAACTTTATCGACGAGTTCAGACATTGCGGTTGAGGGCAGCAGAAAAACGCAAACAGTATAGAGAATAACCTGTAGAATATAATGGCGGATCTGGGGTATAAAATATAGGCGCTGCATAGGAATCCTTTAGCTGT
>MAXH01000208.1 GCA_001750925.1 Desulfobulbaceae bacterium S3730MH12 | reverse complement strand
TTTTCTATTATTTCAGCGTACTAGGGTACGTTGTAATGATAGAAAATTTGCAGCAACGAAGTAGATGAAGAGTTTTTACGACGCCATCAATCGTCAAAGTCACCATCCGGCCCCTTGTCTACATCAAGGGTTTTGGCTCTTGCAATGATCTTTTCCCTGGTCCAGTCGGCAACATCCTCAATCTTCCTGCCCTTTGGGCCAAGGTCGTATGAGTCAGCTTTCAAAATAGCCTCTTTTGCAAGAGTTGCCGTTCCTTCTGCATTGAAGACATTCACCAGCATATTATAAACAAATTCTTCAACCCCTTTAACCATGCGATCACGAATCTTTTCATCCTGGGCACGTAGATGGATCTCAAAGGGAAGATTCAGTTTTTTATAATTGCCCCCTTTGATACTGTGTTCATCCGCATATGCAGTCATACGTTCCCACATTTCTCCAGACATTCCCTGCCCTTCTGCCTTGATGAAATCACCATTCGCATCCTGCAGCGCATTGCCATAGTCATTCACTTCAAGCCCCCAGGAAACCATCTGCAGGGCAGTAGCAACGTTTGCTTTGGTCGTATTGGTAGTCCCGGTAATTGCCCGCAGCTTATCTGAATTATTGCCTGATGTGCCATGCTGTGCCCCGGAGACACAGTATGGTTCAAGGGCCTTATGAATTTCGGCGGTCAATTCTACCTGGATACCCTGGCCGCTTGCCTCCAAACCATGAGATGATCCGTTATTTAAGGCAATCCAGTCAGCAAATATTCCATGGGCATTGAGACCCTTTATTAAAAAAGAGGCATCATCGACAGTAGAAAGCCCCTGATTCCCTTTAATCTCCCCAACCTCAGTCTCTAATCCAGCCCAGCTGGGAATAAATTCATTCAATTCAATATTGGCCAAAAGGTTTTTGTCATCCTCCATATGAGATGCATCCACAGCTATAGAAGTTATACCGGCTCCAAACATGGAAGGAATTTCCATTTTCGCATAGGAAATATCTTCTTCGCTCTTGATGCCGTAATGATCCGCATGGATGGCCACCGGAATTGTTATTCCGAGTTCATTGCAGACACTGTCCACATAGAGGGCAATATTGAAAAAATTAATGGGGCAGTAGGTTGACTCCGACTTTGCAATTTCTATAAGCAGTACTGCATCGGCACGCTGGGCAGCCTGCAGAGCACCTCGAATAACAAAAGAGTTCCTGCCGTTGGCGGCGATAGTCATCGCTTTGCCTTTAGCGACCATTGCCAGGTCAACCACCTTTCCACTGACAATCAATGCACGAGAATGGGGAAAGAGTCTGGTGATATTCGGCGGCCTGCCAATAGCGATCAATTTTTCAAAATCTGTGTTCATACCCATGGATCACCTCCATATTCTATTTTTAAACAGCCCCTCTCAGGGCTATATGTTTGATAAAGTCTTTCCAGTTTATACTCTTCTTTTATATGAAAGTCAGGCGCTACCTCTGAAGGAAAAAGCGTCGGATAATTCATATTTTATTTCCCTTTCTTTATACCTCAACAACGATAAGAAATCCAGTCAGGAGTGCTTCTCTCCTACACCTTTCCACTTTCCTCCGGGGTTACATCAAACCCGCCAAATCCTTTTCTGCCAAAGAGCCATACGGCAACGACACTAATTTCATAGAGTATCATCAAGGGTACACCCATCATCATCTGATTGACGATATCCGGGGTAGGAGTCAGTATGGCAGCTATAACAAAGTTAACGAGAATGGCATATTTTCTATTACGGTTTAAAAATCCAACATTGACAACTCCCACCTTTGCCAGGAACACCATAAATATGGGCATTTCAAAAATCACACCAAAAGCCAGAAGGAGCCGGGTCGCCAGAGAAAAATATTCACTTATAGCGGGCAGAGAAGTCAAAAATTCGTTATTATAACCAACCAGAAAACGGAACGCGGGTGGAAAAACAACGAAATAACCAAAAGCCGCCCCGCCTATAAAGCAAAACGTCGAAAGGAAAGAAAAAGGAACCAGAATCCGCTTCTCATGTTTAAACAGTCCCGGTGCAACAAAGCGCCATATCTGTGCAAAGATTACAGGGCAAGCCAGAAGAAGACCACAGACCAGGGCCAACTTTAGATAAAAAAAAACCCCTCTTGATATGAAGTGAAAATAAGAGAAGTTCCATCCGGCAACACTTCGGTAAGAGGTTTGAAAAACCATGTTCCGATGGGACGAATAACCATATAGGAGAGGCAAAACCCGATAAAGACAGCCACAAAAGAGATTATCAGGCAGCTGCGCAACTCTCTTAAGTGATCCGTCAGAACCTGCTTCTCAAATTTTTCACTTCCGCTTATAGTACTCATGGAGACGATTTAATATATCAGTTAGGGTTTCAATTTATGAAAAACAAACTCATTACCACTTACAACGCTATTTTGCAATGAGCCAGACCACAAACTCCCGGCCTCACTGGTATGTTTATATCGTGCAATGCAAAGACTTCACGCTTTACACAGGTATCACAACAAACCTCAGCAGGAGACTACAGGAACATAACTCCCCAAAGCAGGGGGCACGATATACCCGTCCCCGACAACCGGTAGAACTGGTTTATCGCGAAGCTGTACAATCTCGTTCTGCAGCTGCCAGCCGTGAATACCAGATCAAACAACTCACACTAGAAAAAAAGAAACAGCTTATAGCGAACTCATTCCCGGAAGAACCTCCAGCCAATACACCTGCTACCCCCTGATTTTATCAGAAACCGCCTTTGTCAACTCGAGTACTCGTCGAGCTTGATTGGCAGAAACTGTTCCGGTTCCGCAACTTGGGGTGATTAATGTCTGTTCAAGGACACTTTCTTCGGGAATACCCAGAGCAACAAGTTGCTTCGTCTGGCTCTGCCATTTCTCTGTAAGAGATTCAACCGTTTCAGAATCGATAAATTCGGGTGTTGTCGGAATGATTCCAGTTGCCAGTATCCCGCCTTTTCGAAAAAACGCTTTCAAATGTTCCCCGTAGAGGATGAGCTTATCAAAGTAGGCATAGGCATCGTAACTGACTATATCCACACCTGATTCAAAGATAACGGACCACTCAGTATTGGCGCATACATGAACACCGTTAAGACCGTTTTCTGAACGAACTGCTTCAAACACTTCAGATAAACAGGAGATGATATCATCATCGGTGATTGTAATAAACGCTGAAGAACCGACCCCGGCGAGTCCGGGTTCATCAAAAAACATGATTGCCCGATCACAATGGGCGCCCATTTTGCTGATCTGCCATTTTGCCTTCATAGCCAGATGTTTGATTGCAGCGTCACGCAACTGGTCATTGTAAAAGATCGCTCTGCCGGCCTGGTCCACAAGTCCGGTACAAAATGTGACTGGACCTGTAGTCTGCCCTTTT
>MAXH01000207.1 GCA_001750925.1 Desulfobulbaceae bacterium S3730MH12 | reverse complement strand
CTATGGTTGTGGGGATCTTATCAGCGATCTGATTGAAGAGTACAGAATATTGCATGACAGTGAGTTTTTCAGTGATTATAGAGAGGCCATCACAACCAACAAACGCATGGATTCCCGGGAGGACCTGGAATCAGGCCTTGTGGTATGGAGTGATACTAATGCAATGCTCTTTGTTCCCAAGGCGCAGACATCTCAATGGGAATTGCAGCTGATGGCTCTTCCTGATGAAAACGGCAACCTTGCCGGAAATATTTTTGAAGCAAATAACAGTGTGCGACAATCCCTGGACAGAGGTATTCTTACTGCCCAGAAAGTGCTTGCCGGGCTTGGAGCTAAAATGGTCACATCTATAGAATATTCCAAACGACCCGGGCAGAGGAGCAAGCTGCATCAACCTCTGCTCTATGCATTTTTGCCACGATTGCCCGAATCACCCGGAGCCTTCAGTGAAGCACAACTCCGGTTTATTAACGGCCATTATCCAGAAGACTTCGCCCGGGCATGTCGCAGCCAGCTCTGACCTCCGACAATATTAATGGAGAATGAAAAAAAATGGAAAATAGCGATTTTTTTGGTAACTGGGGAGGATCATTTATCCCGGAGATCCTTCATCAGACATTTGAGCAGTTGAGAGACGAATATAAAAAGGCAAAAAATGATCCTGATTTCTGGCAGGAATATCTTCACCTCATGTCCACCTACTCTTGCAGACCAACGCCCCTCACCTATGCTGAAAACCTGACCAGACATTTTGGCGGAGCAAAAATTTACATCAAACGTGAAGACCTGAACCATACCGGAGCCCATAAGGCTAATAACGTTATGGGCCAGGGACTGCTTGTAAAAAGAATGGGCAAAAAACGGGTTATCGCAGAAACCGGGGCCGGGCAGCACGGCATGGCTACAGCTACCATGGCTGCCAAGTTTGGTTTCGACTGTACTATCTATATGGGAGAAGTCGATGTCCGGCGCCAGCGTCCAAACGTTTTCTGGATGGAAAAAATGGGCGCTACAGTCGTCCCTGTACTGGATGGCTCCCGCACCCTGAAAGATGCTATCAACGAAGCCTTCAGAGACTGGGTCAGCAATGTTGATACAACTCATTATGTTTTTGGCACCGCCTGTGGTCCCGCGCCCTACCCTGAAATGGTCTCATGGTTTCAATCAATAATCGGTAGTGAGGCAGTCAGGCAGATTAAAGAACAACATGGAAAACCGCCGGCAAAGGTCTATGCCTGTGTCGGCGGCGGCTCCAACGCCATGGGTATTTTCCAGGGATTTATGGACAACAGCGCCGTGGAACTGGTTGGAGTTGAAGCAGGCGGTAAAGGGATCGATAGCGGCCAGCATGCCTCCCGGTTATGCGGCAATGATGCAAGTCCCGGTGTTGCTCAGGGCTACAAGACGATGTTTTTGCAGAACAGTGATGGACAGATGCTTGAGACCCACTCTGTTGCCGCCGGACTCGACTATGTTGGTGTCAGCCCGATACTTTCTGATCTGGCCGAGAAGAAACGGGTGCGGTTTGAATCGGCCACTGATGTGGAGGTGATGGAAGCACTGGACCTCACTATGAAGATGGAAGGCATCATCCCCGCCCTTGAATCAGCCCATGGTTTTGTCCAGGCATTTAAAGAGGCCCCGCATCTGTCACCTGACGATGCTGTCATTATCAACCAGTCCGGCAGGGGTGATAAGGATATTTTCACTATCGCTCACGCCTTTAACGACCCGTCATGGAAAGAATTCATTATCACGACCGGCAAAGAATACGATAAATAGATGGTGAAAAAACAATGATTTTAGAAGAAAACCTGCGAGCGCGACTGCAAAATAAAAACATCCTGCTGATGACCCATATTGTCCTCGGCTACCCATCCTTTGAAACCAACAGGCAGGTGATAGCACAGATGGTTGAAAACGGTGTGGACTGTATTGAGATGCAGATCCCCTTCTCTGAACCGATGGCAGACGGTCCCGTTATACTGAAAGCAAACCAGGACAGTCTTGCAAAAGGTACAACGGTAAAAGAATGTCTGGAATTTGGCGCTGAAATGGCAGCTGCCCATGACATTCCTTTTCTTTTTATGACCTACTACAACATCATCTTTAAGTATGGTGAAGAAGACTTTTTTAGTGCCGCAAAGGCTGGTGCCATTCAAGGATTAATCGTGCCGGATCTGCCTCCGGAGATGAGTCCTGATTTTTTCAGCTATGCAAAAGAAACAGGCATTGCACCGATACTCATCTATGCCCCAACCTCAACAGATACCCGGATGGCTGAACTCAATGATTTTGGTGATGGATTTATTTACTGTGTAGCCCGGCGCGGTGTTACCGGTGCCAAATCTGAATTTGGAGAGAAGTTTGACGCCTATCTGACCAGATGTAGAGCAGCCACCAACCTGCCTCTTGCTGTCGGTTTCGGTATCCGAAACAGAGATGATGTTAATGCGCTAATCGGCAAAGCAGATATAGCTGTTATCGGCTCCCAGACCATCCAGTTGGTTGATGAAAAAGGAGCAAGAGCGGTGGGCCCATTTATTTCCGGATTACGTTAAAGGTAATTTCCAAATGTCAGATACCAATGCAATAAACGAGACCCTTGGCACCCAGAACATCATCTGGAACCTCGCTGATATCTATTCAGGAGTAGATGATCAAAATCTCCTTTCCGATATGGCCTGGTGCGCAGATGAAGCCAAAAGAATGCGTGCAGAGTATTACAGCAAAGTGGCATCCCTCGACGCAGAGTCCCTGTTCACCCTAGTTTTACGACTGGAAAAAATCGATTGCACCCTGTCCAGGCTGGCAACTTTCTCCTTCCTTAATTTCACGACCCAGGTAAATGACGCAGAGGCAGGTGGACTCGATCAGAAAATTCATGAACTGGTATCAACCTGCGGTACTGAAACTATTTTCTTCGAACTCGAATGGAACCGGGTAGCGGAAACAAATGCTGAACAACTCCTGCAAAGTGATCTTCTATTAAGATATCGTCACTATCTCTCTTCCATGAGAAGATATCTTCCTCACCAGCTCTCTGAAAAAGAAGAACAGCTTCTGCTGCAAAAAGAGGTGGTCGGCAGAAACAGCTGGACGACTCTTTTTGATAAAGTCTTCGGTAATTTAAAGTTTGG
>MAXH01000206.1 GCA_001750925.1 Desulfobulbaceae bacterium S3730MH12 | reverse complement strand
TAAGTGAACATTGGTTTTTGCGGTCCGGCAGGCAAGAAAATTATAATCGACGGCCAGTATCTTTTTGCATCCCAGTTTTGCAGCTGCCAGGGCAAGGATACCTGTACCTGATCCGAGGTCCAGCATGGTATGTACTTTTTTTCCTGCACAGGCAATTTCTATAGCCTCCAGGCAGGCCTGAGTTGTCTGGTGTGCTCCGTTTCCAAATACAACCCCTGAATCAAGAGTTATCGCAAGTTCATTTTCCGCAGGTGAGGCTTTTATCCATGGCGGGTTGAGAAGAAAGCGGCCAACACGAACAGGCTCAACTGTACCTCCCTGCCACTGCTCATAGCTCATCTCATATTCGTCCAGCAGTTTCAGGGTCGGATAATCGGAGAGTATTGTTTCAACAGTCTTCCGGGCTGGTTTTCGGAAAAAAAGAAAGGAAAAATCATCTTCAACCCAGTTGCCGATAAAATCTTCTGCGGCAACAGGGGTATGAGCAGGGAGAATACCCTCGATATAGTAGATATAAAGGATGGTATCGGGCAGCAGGATAGCTGATTGTGATTGCATGACGAAAGTCTCTGGTAAATGTCAACATATGATGGCGTCGCAAAAACTCGAATTTTTCGCGGGAATGACAAATATAAACAGTTGAGAGGTGATACTGCAAGGAGTTGGGAGAAAAAATTTGCCATTATTTCTCACAGATGCTACAGTTTTTACAGGAATATTTCCAATTATACTAACTGATAAACAATCCCATCTATCTGAGTTCGCTGCCTCTCAAAGAAAAACACGTCAATGGATTTTTACATCGCTAGACAACCAATTTTCAACACAAAAAAACGTTTGTTTGCTTATGAACTTCTCTACAGGGGGCCTGAGGGTTTCCCACTGGCTAATGTTTCAGGTGAGCGGGCTACCACTGGTTTGTTAACCAGTACATTCCTGACTAAAGGAGTTGAGATAGTTTCAAACTCAAAACCATGCTTTGTTAACTTCACAGAAGATCTACTCCTGAAAAATATTCCTGCCTCTTTCCCCAAGGGACGACTTGTCATAGAAGTTTTAGAAGATGTAAGGCCCACAAAAGAGATTATTGCTGTCTGTCGAAAATTTTCAAAAGCCGGTTATAAGATTGCTCTTGATGATTTTGTTTATGATGAAAAGTTGGAACCATTAATAGAAATTGCTGATATCATTAAGATTGATTTCAGGTTAACGCCTGTCGATATGATTCGTAAAACTTTACGCAAGTTATCAAAGCACAAAGTTAAACTGCTGGCGGAAAAAGTTGAATCACATTATGAATTTGATCAGGCTGTCAAGCTTGGTTTTACCTATTTTCAAGGTTATTTTTTCAGTCAGCCTGAAAAAATCTTGATAAAGGAACTTGCGCTGGCCAAAATCACTCTCTATAACCTTTTGGCGGAGGTGACTAGAAAAAAGACCTCCATTGAAAGACTCCATAAGATAATCTCACTGGATGTAGCAATCAGCTACAAACTCCTGCGCTTTATTAATTCAGCGTATTTCTACCGGTTGCAGGAGGTGAAGACGGTAAAACATGGCATAGCCTATCTGGGTGAGGTTCAGTTGAGACGGTTCCTGATTCTTGTGATTGTATCGGAGCTTGCCATAGATAAGCCCAGCGAACTTGTACGGTTATCACTGGTACGTGCCAAGTTTTGTGAGCTGTTGGCACTTCAGAGCCGTTTTAAGAATGTCTCCATGGAGATGTTTCTCCTGGGGTTATTTTCCCTTATTGATTCAATGCTTGAGACAAAAATGGAGGTCATCATGGAGAAACTCCCTATTGCCAAGGAGATAAAGCAAGCCCTGTCCTCGCAGACCGGGGACTACATATATTTTTTAAAAGCCGTAGTTGCCTATGAAAGAGGACAGATACCCACTTTTACTAGAGCTCTGGAGCAGATTAATGTCGATCAGGCGTTGGTTCCAGATATGTATCTTGAATCCCTGCAGTATGCCAATACCTTGATGTGAGCACTTATTTTTGGCATTTAGGGCAGTAATAGCTGGCCCTGCCTCCGATCACCTGTTTCTTAATGGTGGCGGAACATGTCAGGCAATCCTCCCCAGCACGGCCGTAGACCTTAAAATTCATCTGGAAATAGCCTCTTTCCTGACTGGCGTTGACAAAATCGCTGATGGTTGAACCGCCACAGGAAATAGCATGCTTCAGCACCTTGCGGATTTCCGAGGCCAGCCGATCCCAGCTTTTTAAAGAGATGCTTTTGATCCTCCGGGAGGGGCGGATATGTGCCGCAAAGAGACTTTCATTGGCATAGATATTACCAATTCCCGCCACTGTCCGGTTTGTCATGATAAATGCTTTGACCGGCTGGCTTTTCCCCCTGGCAAGGAGTCGCAGATATTTTCCATTAAAATCATCTGCGAATGGTTCCGGCCCTGTATTTTTAAAAAAGTCCTGTTCGAGTGTGATCTGCTCCTCCGGATAAATAATATTTATCGATCCGAACCTTCGTGTATCGTTGAAGCGTAACTCTGTCTCATTGTCAAGCAACAGGCGGACATGGTCATGTTTTGCAATGGGTGTGCCGGGGGCGAATATTCCCAGGTTTCCCGTCATGCCGAAATGAATGATCAGCAGAGCGGAAGTATCAAAGTGGATAAGCAGGTACTTGGCTCTTCGTTCAACAGCCACAATTCGGTTGTCGATGAGTTCTCTGTTCATCGCCGTTATGGGCACTTTTTGACGCAGTTCTTTCCCGTTATGGTAGATTTTTATGATTGTACGGTTTGTCAGGTATGGTCGAATACCCCGGCATATAACCTCAACTTCAGGAAGTTCAGGCATCGGAGGTTTCCTCCAGCATAGATACTGCTATGGCATAGTCTGCAAAAGTTCCCGCAGCCACCGCAGTGACTTCGGACTTTCGTCGACCTTGTCCCGGTGGGAGTGAGAAGGAAAATACCACGTTGCCGCAATCCTTTTCTTCACCTGACTGCAAACGGATATTGGAAAAGGTCGGCAGGCCATTTTCTGTGCTGAAGGTTTTTTGGATCGCCTCTTTTGCCGACCAGAGGAGGGCAAGCCGCGAGACCTCGGTCCCATTTTTAATACTATCTGAGAGGATAGTGTACTCTCGAACGGCACAGTATTTTTCCTTAACTTTTATCAGACTCTTTTCATGTTTCTGGATATCGATTCCACAACGATGTTCAGCTGCCATTGCTACAGCGTATCCCTTGCTGTGAGAGATTGAGATATCCGGTAAAGTAGGGGGTGGGCCTGGGTGAAAGGTAATATATGGATGCCCGTGTCCGGCATTAAAAATTTCTATCTGCTCCATTGCAACCGGGGTGTTCAGGGAGGATTGCAGGTAACTGGATGCTGCCAGTTTGGCACAGAGTCTGCCGGTCAGGTATTCAGAGCGCCTCTTAGGCAGTCTATACTTTTTTAGCTGCACAAGTTCACTGTTGTGAAGAAAATCGGGGTCAATGTCACCTGCTGCAGGTAAAAGTCTGAGCATCACAGGAGTACATTGCATGG
>MAXH01000205.1 GCA_001750925.1 Desulfobulbaceae bacterium S3730MH12 | reverse complement strand
GGTAGCCTAGACGCATAAAAGTTTTAGCATATTTAGATACTTTCTCGCCAGTGGGCAGATCCCAGATTGTATATATCTCATATTCCTGACCACGAGTTGCAAGCTTGGACTGATAAATTTCATCGTGTCCCGGAGACATTGCCAACCAGTATTGCGAGCCATAGTTGAATTCAGCCCCAAATTTCCAGCCGGCTTCCTCCAGGTCATATCGCAAACCTGCATAAAAGGAATAGCCATCTTCATCATTTGTATTGGTATGACCACTGAAAGGATCGTTGAACAGTCCGTCATTGTCAGGCATGGTTCGTGACCAGCCGCCGGAGACAAAATAGTTAAAACCGGCAATTTTATCCTGATAAACTCCCGAAGTATGCAGAATATCACCAAGATTCTTTCTATCACCCATACCACTCATATCACCAAAAGCCTGGTTGATTATAGGATCCTGAAAATTAGGATAATTGAAGACGTCCATTGCAAGAAAACTCTGGACATAGGCAAAACGATCGCCTTTCTTCATGATATCCCAGCTGAAACCACCAAAATCCATATCTTTGATGTTGTTGGTACTATCGTCCAAAAGACCGGCCTCAAATCCACGGCCATAACAGAATCTCAGTTTTCCTGTACCGAGACTTTCCGCACCCCAGTTCCAACCGTAACCAAGAGACAAGCCGTCAAAAGGCCAGTCCATAAAGGCCATCGGTGTTGCTAGTCTCTCATCCGACCCCAGTCTCATCTGCCCTGGAGGACCGTCTGTTGTAGGCCTGCGGCCAATCGAGAACCAGATGGGAGCACCGCCAATATTGTTCCAGTTGACAAAGGCACGATCCACATAGAGTGCGCTGGAACCGATCGGGGTACGGGTAACGTTACCATCAAAAACTGGCCACATGGCATGGCTGTCATCCGTAAATGCAGACTGGTTCCCCCAGGTCTTATACATTGCCAGCCGTCCCTTAAATTCAACGTTCTCCGTGGCTTTCACTCTCATATTAAGACGAAAGCGGTTGGTGATGACACTTTCATTATCAAGGGTTCGACCAAAGACCGTATCGGCACTGTAATAGTCGGCCCTGGCGCGATAATCACCATAGAATTTAAACCGTGCCGCCAGATCCCACTCTTCTGCCCGCTCATCGAGATCTTCGAAATCCTCGTCAAGAATGCCAACATTTTTGTCCAGGGCTTCAACATTTTCAGCAAGTGCTTTATTCATCTCCGACTGGGCTGCCATGGCTGCCCGTAATTCGTCGAGCTGCCTGCTCAATGCCTCAATCTTCTGCTCCATGTCAGCTACATTCGGACTGCCTCCCCCCGCCAGTGACAAAGCCGGTAGAGCCAACATGCCTGCAAGTGCAATCACAGAAATCTTTTTCACCATAGTCTCTCCCCCCTTATTAAATTTTTCTCTTCTCAAACTTTGAACAAAACCTGCAGTACTTATATTACAGAGATGCAAAGATCTCCTGGTAATTGAAGAAAACAGTATTTAATGTAATTCTGAATTACTATACTACTCCGTCATAATTGTCAACACCGTATCAAAATTAAGTTATTGACAAGCAACAAATCAGTCTTATGACCTCTTCTCACCGGCATCAAGACTAAATGCAACTCATTAATGTTATACAATATATCAACTTTTTCAGTGTTTCTCGCCTGCAATTAAGGGTATGATAGAATCTCAATTTATGAATTTTACGAGTTTATCAAGGCTGACAATCTCGTAAAAACCTTAAAATTTACACGCCTCGTATATGAAGTTTTTACGACGCCACCAAGGCTGGAATGAAAACTCCAATTATCATGGTCGCTTTCGGCACCACCTCCGATGCAATCACAACATACCGACATATCGACAAAAAAGTCAAAGAACATTTCCCGGATCATGAAATTTTCTGGTCGTTTTCTTCACGCATTATAACAAAACAACTCCAATGGGAGGGCCGGAAAGAGGCTCAACTCCCAGAAGAGCTCTTCTACCGACTGGCAGAGCAGGGTTACACAAGTGCAGTGGTGCAGTCACTCCACCTCTTTCCCGGAACAGAGTTCAGCTCCCTCAAGACGGTCATGGAAAAAGTGAAACTAAGCTGTAGCCCCGGCTCCCCCCTTATCAGTTCACCAGATGATTATATGGAAATCTGCCGGGTATTGCAGCCATTCATATCCACAGCCCCCGAAAAAGCAACTCTGGTTCTGGGTCATGGTACTTACCACCCAACCTGGACCGCTTATTACTGCCTGGAAACATTTCTCAGGCGCCGATTTGGCCCCCACATCTTTGTCGGAGCTGTTGAAAAATACCCGGAGTCAAAATACCTGGTGGATGAGATTGTTGCAGCCGGCTATAAGAAGGTGCATATCATCCCCTTCTTTCTTGTTGCAGGAATGCACTACAGAAGGGATATTGCTGGAGATGGTGAATCCTCATGGCAGACCCGGTTTATAAAAAGAGGAATAGAAACCGAAGCGGTGGATCATGGTCTTGGCATGCTGCCTGGCTTTGATAAAATCATAATAAGACATATAGAAGCTGCAATCGGGAAGAATAGTATCCTGTGATGGCACAACCCTCCCGGAACAGAATAATTAACTGCTGTTACTCCATTGCCTTTTTGGCATCTCCAGCTGCTTTCTCTGTTGCCTCTGCAGCATCATGTGCCATGTCTTTAGTTGCTTCCTCTGCCTTATGTGCAGCCTCTTTACTAGCATCGACGACATCACCGGCTGCCTCTTTTGTCACTTCCACCGCCTTGTCCATAGATTCTTTTGCTTTATCCGTTGCAGCTTCCCGTTCGTCCTGACTGCAACCCACCATACCCATCAGCATCATGCCAACTGCCACCACAAACAATTTTTTAACCATTTTCACACCTCATTAAGTTGAAATCTGCCCTTTGCTCACAATCCTGCCGTCAGGATTGACATTGGCAAAAGCAATATTGATTCTAAGTGGCTGCCCTCACATCCTCACGAGTCTTGACCAGCACCCAGATAGCGTAAACACCAATTGCTGTTCCCAGAGGGACATTCCCCAGGTTCATAATTGCCAGAATCCACAAGGCAATTCTGGCCCATCCCTTTCCTGCCCGAAACCCGCGACCGGTAAATATGTGGAGAATACCGAGCAGGGCAAGAGGAAATAGAATCATCACTCCGGTCAGCCCGGCCGGCAGAAGAGCAACGTCTTCTGTCTGGATTTTATTTGTCACTGCCATCAGACCCATTACGCCGATAAAGGCTGTTGCCAGCAAATAAACTATACCCAATGCGATAAAAATCCAGCTGACGATACGAATGTGTTTTTCCAT
>MAXH01000204.1 GCA_001750925.1 Desulfobulbaceae bacterium S3730MH12 | reverse complement strand
TCCAGAAAGTTGAACAGACCGGCATGCGTGCTAACGTGAAAGGTTTAAATACAGGTGGTGCAATCACTGCCGTATCTTATTGGCCAATTACCAAATAAACGTAACTTTTCAGTAGTACTTCAATCAAAGGATAAGGGGTGGGAAGTATTGTGCTATCCCGCCCCTTGCTTTTTTCTTCTTTCCTCTGGTTTTTTAAAAAGCAATGGCCATAGAAAACAGATCCGGAAACAGGCGAAAAAGAGCATCTATTCCTCCGTGGCTGCGTGGAATTGGCAGCACTCTCTTTACCGTACTGATCACCATGGTCGGTTTACTCTTTGTCACCTTTATCATCGGCAGGGTCATGCCGATCGACCCTGTTCTTGCCATCGTTGGTGAAAGTGCTTCCCGGGCAACCTATGACGCAGCCTATCAGGAACTCGGGCTGGATAAACCGTTACTTGTTCAATTTTTTATCTTTCTACTGGATATTGCCCAGGGAAATTTTGGTGAGTCACTGCTCACGGCACGACCCGTGTCGCAGGATCTTCTCCGTGTTTTTCCAGCCACATTTGAACTCGCTACTGTTGGAACGTTCTTTGGTGTTTTACTGGGCGTCCCGTTAGGTGTATTGGCGGCAGTAAAGCGGGGAAGCTGGATTGACCATATCGCCCGGGTCGTGGCCCTCATTGGCTATTCCATGCCGGTATTCTGGATCGGCCTTATCGGCTTGCTGGTTTTTTATGGAAAACTTGGCTGGATCGGCGGGCCGGGGAGACTCGATATTTTCTACGTCGATATGGTGCCCAATATTACCGGTATGATTTTGGTAGACAGCCTGCTTATGGGAGACATGGGTATTTTCCGGAATGCCATCTCACATATTGTCCTGCCTGCCGCATTGCTTGCCTATTATTCACTGGCTTATATCTCCCGCATGACACGTTCTTTTATGCTGGAACAGCTTGACCAGGAATATATTGTCACCGCACAGGTCAAAGGATTGTCGGCAAATGCCGTGATCTGGCGTCATGCCTTCGGCAATGTGAAGGTGCCGCTGGTAACCGTTATCGCACTTTCCTATGCGGCGCTTTTAGAGGGCTCTGTGTTGACTGAAACCATTTTTTCCTGGCCCGGTATCGGTTCCTATATTACCACAGCTCTCCTTTCCGCCGATATGAATGCAGTTCTTGGTGGAACCGTCGTAGTTGGTCTGGTATTTGTTTGCCTGAATATCTTTTCAGACCTGCTTTATAAATTTTTCGATCCGAGGGCAAAATGAGTATGAGTACGGAACTCCCTCAAAAATCTTCAAGTCTGTATGAATGGCTGACGACGGATACACCTACTTCCCGCAAACAGGCAAGACTTTCCTCCTGGTACCGGTCATGGCTTGAATTACGCTCTAATCCCATGGCTATGTTCGGGATAGCTATACTTCTGGCACTGGTGCTGATAGCGTGGTTCGCCCCACTACTGGCACCACAGTCCCCTTTTACCCAGGATCTTGCCGCACGCCTTACTCCACCCGGCGAAGGTGGCTATATTTTAGGCTCTGATTCACTGGGAAGGGACATTCTGAGCAGGCTCATCTATGGGTCCCGCATTACCCTGTATATTGTTTCACTGGTTGCCCTTATGGCGCCCATTGTCGGGTTGTTTGTAGGTACGGCGGCTGGTTATCTCGGGGGCTGGATTGATGTAACCTTGATGCGTATTACCGATATTTTCCTGGCATTCCCAAAACTGATACTTGCCCTGGCATTTGTTTCCGCTCTCGGTGCCGGCATTGAAAACGCTGTGCTTGCAATTGTCCTGACCTCCTGGCCACCCTATGCCAGAATTGCCCGGGCTGAAACCCTCACCATCCGTAATGCCGATTTTATCCACGCTATAAAATTGCAGGGAGCAGGAGCTTTGCGCATCATTACCCGCCATATATGGCCCCTCTGTATCTCTTCGCTTGTTATCCGGGTGACACTGGATATGGCTGGTATTATTCTCACCGCCGCCGGCCTTGGCTTTCTTGGCCTCGGCGCGCAACCGCCGTCACCGGAATGGGGTGCCATGATCTCCGCCGGACGCAAGTTTATTCTTGACCACTGGTGGGTGGCAACCATGCCCGGACTGGCTATTTTTATCGTGTCCCTTGCCTTTAACCTGTTAGGTGACGGTCTTCGCGATGTACTCGATCCAAAGAAAAATTCAAAATGACCAATCTCCTGGAAGTAAAAAACCTGACTGTAAAATTCCCAACCCGTCATGGTGTTTTTGAAGCGGTGCGCAGGATATCTTTTTCTCTTGGTCGTGAACGACTGGGGATTGTAGGGGAATCAGGATCGGGCAAATCCATGACCGGCAGGGCCATTTTACGGCTTATCAAGAGTCCTGGTATTTTAGAGGCCGACTATATTACGCTAGAAGGAAAAGATCTGTTAACGCTTTCTGAAAAGGAAATGCGCAGAGTGAGAGGACACAGGATTTCGATGATCATGCAGGATCCGAAATTTTCCCTCAATCCGGTCATGCGTATAGGCGATCAGATCTGTGAGGGGTATCGACTGCACGCCCGTGCCAGCCGCGCGGAGGCAAAAAAGAAAACACTATCAATGCTGGAAACCGTTCTTATCCGTGATCCGGAGAGAGTATTTAATGCCTATCCTCATGAAATGTCTGGAGGAATGGGGCAGCGCATTATGATCGCCATGATGCTTATTCCCGATCCACAGATCCTGATTGCCGATGAACCGACCTCGGCACTGGATGTAACGGTGCAGAAGGAGGTTCTGGAAATCATGGACAAGCTGGTGCGGGAACGTGGCATGGGCCTGATTTTTATCAGTCACGATCTGAACGTGGTTTCAGCATTCTGTGATCGTGTCCTGATTATGTACTCCGGGCGCATTGTAGAAACCTGCCGTGCCGACCAATTGCATGAGGCTACACATCCATACACTGTCGGGCTGCTCAACTCTATTCCTCAACTGGAGCATCCGGTAGATCACCTCGAAGTCCTGCAGCGCGATGATGCCTGGAGCAAGGATCCCAGTGTCAGCGGCATAGTAGAAACGGAGGAAATAGCGTGAGTCAAGGCAACAATGCCGGAATAGGGCTGGAACATGTAAATGTCTGGTTTGGTGAGCATGAAGAGCGTGTGGATGCAGTTAAAGATGCCGGATTCGCCGTTCCGTTTGGAGGAAGTTTTGGCCTGGTGGGGGAATCCGGCTCCGGAAAATCTACAATACTCCGCGCAATCACCGGCCTTGCCCCTGACTGGTCCGGAAAAATCTCAGTGCTTGGCCAGGACCTAGGCCAGGATCGGGGAAAAGAATTCTACAGCGCCGTACAAATGGTGTTCCAGGATCCCTATGCTTCACTCCATCCGCGTCAGACCGTTGACCGCGTGCTGTCGGAAGCACTCTCCCTGCACGGATTCGATACTATTAACGACCGTATTATCAAAATCCTTGATGACGTCGGCCTGGATCAGTCATTCCGTTTCCGCTGGCCCCACCAGCTTTCCGGAGGCCAGAGACAACGAGTCGCCATTGCCCGTGCTCTGATTATTGAACCCACTATCCTTTTACTCGATGAACCGACCTCCGCTCTGGATGTTTCTGTCCAGGCCGAAATTCTAAACTTGTTAACGAGATTGCGTACCGAAAGAGGATTAACCTATCTGATGGTCTCCCATGACCTTGCTGTGGTAGGCCATATGTGCAGTGAAATTGCAGTAATGAACGACGGTGAAATAGTTGAGGTACTTAGCGTGGAGGACCTGCGAGCCCTGAAAGCTAACCATCCCTATACCAGGCAGCTGCTGGATGCCAGTGTACAGAAACGAAAAAACGAGTAACAAATCTGCTTTTCATGCAAATAGCAACAACCCATAAAAATACAGACTTTGATGGTCTGGCGTCGGTCATTGCCGCCACTATCATTTATCCGGGCTGTGTCGGCGTGGTCCCCAAAGCGGTAAACAGAAACGTCGACCAGTTCCTTTCCACCCATAAAACCGCTTTTAATATCATCCTGCCTAATGAGATAGATCCTGAGCAAATCACCAAGCTTATCGTAGTAGACACCAATCAATGGCGCCGCCTTGACAGGATGGAAAAGCTAAGAGACAGGAGTGATCTGGAAATAGATTTATGGGATCATCATATGACAGCAGAGGGCAGTATCATAGCTACCTGGTCCTGCCGGGAACATGTTGGGGCCACTGTCACCCTCTTTATCAAGGAGATGATAAAAAGAGGTATCAGTATCAGCCCACTGGTTTCAACTGTCCTGCTGATAGGACTATATGAAGATACAGGCCATCTAACGTTTCCTTCAACCACTGCGGACGATGCCAGAGCCGCAGCCTATCTTCTGGAAAACAATGCAGATCTCAATGTTGCCGGTTTCTTTCTCAATCCTCCCTATGAGGAGACCCAGAAAGAGATCCTTTTTGAGATGATGAAAGAAACTGAAAAGATAAAGATCAACGGCAATTCAGTCGGTTTCAATACCGTCTATCTGGATAAAAATGTGGCAAACCTCGCGGCTGTTGTCAATATGTACCGAAAGATAATTAATGTTGACGCCATTTTTGTTACCTTCATCAGCGAGTCACGATACACCGTTATCGGTCGCAGTGGGGTCGAAAATATTGATGTCGGTCACATTATGATTCATTTTGGTGGTGGAGGTCATGCAGGGGCAGGATCTGCTACCGTCAAAGAGGAACAAATGTCACCCGCCGATATCAAGGGGAAAATAATTGATCTCCTGACCAGGGAACAGGCAGGGGTCGTTCAAATATCAGATATTATGTCGTTTCCTGTTGCCACAGTCAGTCCCGACAGTCCGATGCATGAGGTACAGGCCCTTATGGCTTCTGAAAACATTCGAGGAGTGATGGTAACAGAAGAGAGTGAGATTAAGGGCATCATCGTTCTCTGGGATCTGAAAAAAATTAAAAAAGAGAGACAGTGGAACAGCCCGGTAAAGGCTTTTATGGCACGGGATATAACCACAATCTCATCCGCCACTTCACCCGCCACTGCGGCACGAACAATGATCGAACAAGATGTTGGCCATCTGCCGGTAGTCCATGATGGAAAAATGATAGGCATTGTGACCAGAACTGATATCCTCACTTATTTCTATGACCTGCTGCCGGGCTAACCAGTATTTATCACAAAACATACCTTCAGCACATCTTTAAAAGTTGATACAAAATGAGGGATTATATCCTCTTTAATATGATTAGGAAGCAGTTCAAAATCTTCCTTGTTATCTTTAGGCAAAATAACCTCTTTCACCTTGGAACGGCGGCAGGCAATCATCTTCTCCTTTACCCCTCCTATGGGCATAACCAGACCGCTGAGGGTCAGTTCCCCGGTCATGGCCATGCGTGGCTTGATCGGCTGGTTCATTGCCAGGGAATAGAGGGAACATGCCATGGTGATACCTGCAGAAGGACCATCTTTAGGAGTCGCCCCCGCCGGTACATGCAGATGGATTTGATTTTTCTTGAAAAATTCGTTTACCTCAGCATTATTTTTCATCAGCGAACGAACATAGCTGTAAGCAATTTCAGATGATTCAACCATAACCTGCCCCAATTGCCCCGTCTGTTTAAAACCCGGCTGCCCGGTTGGGATAGGAATTGATTCTATATGAAGGGTAGTACCTCCCATACTGGTATATGCCAAGCCGGTAACAACACCTACACGAGGTTTACTAAAACTGTTATCCTCTGCAAAAAGTCTCCTGCCCAAAAGATCACGCAGCTCATTTTTTCGAATTCGAACATTCTTTTTGGGGTTCGCAATGATCTTCTTAACAGTCTTCCGCAAAATCTTTTTAATGCAGTTCTCGAGACCTCTTACCCCGGCCTCCCGGGCATATCCGTCAATTATTGAGGCGAGAAGAGTTTTTGTCAGAGTAACCTGCTTTGGTTTCAAACCATGTTCCTTCATCTGCTTAGGAATAAGGTGACGTTTGGCAATTTCCACCTTTTCCGCCAGAATATACCCCGGCAACTGAATTACCTCCATCCTGTCCATGAGTGGTCCTGGAATAGACTCCAGCTGATTAGCCGTACAGATAAAAAGAATCTTGGACAGGTCATATCTGACATCAAGATAGTGATCAAGAAAATTGCGGTTCTGCTCGGGGTCAAGCACCTCAAGCAGAGCGGAGGCGGGATCCCCTCTGAAACTGGCGCCGATCTTATCAATCTCATCAAGCATAATAACCGGATTGGAAGAATCACAGGTCTTGATTGCCTGGATAAATTTACCCGGCATTGCACCAATATAAGTACGGCGATGGCCTTTTATTTCAGCCTCATCACGCATTCCTCCCAGGGAAAAACGGAAAAACTTGCGTCCAAGACTTCTGGCAACCGACTGGCCTATGGAAGTTTTCCCCACACCGGGGGGACCCTGGAGAAGGAGGATAGTACCGGTAAGACCACCCTTAATCATTCCGACAGATATCAACTCAAGGATACGCTCTTTCACATCATCAAGACCGTAATGGTCATCATTGAGAATCTTTGCGGCCTTCTTAATATTATAATTATCTTTGGTATAAACACCCCACGGCAGCACGGTTAGCCAATCGAGATAGGTACGGGTGACATTGAACTCAGGTGAAGAAGAACCGAGCAGCCTGAGTTTTTCGATCTCCTCTTTTATCCTCCCTTTCCCCTCATCAGACAACACCCTTTTTTTCAGACGTTTTTCATATTTCTCTATCTCGGCCTGGGTATCATCTTTTGCCAGTCCCAACTCTTTTTTAATCTCCTGCAGCTGCTGTTTTAAAAAGAATTCCCGCTGCTGTTTGGAAAGCTGTTCTTCTATGCGCTTGGATATTTTGGCCTTGAGTTTGGTAATCTCGACTTCCTTTTTCAGAAGTACCAGCACAGCTTCAATTCTTTCACGCACATCGCTTATTTCCAGAATTTTCTGGATATCAGTGCCGGAGGATGTTGTCATTGAGGCGGCAAAGTCTGCAAGAGAGCCGGGATCACTTACATTAATTCTCTCTATGAGCAACGAAAGACCTTCCTTAAAAAGCGGGTTCAGATTGACAAGCCCTTTGATGCAGTCAATGATGGCAACGGAATAGGCTTTGAGTTCTTCTGTGTTCTCAACGACCTGCTCCTGCCAGTATTTAACCTCTCCCATGAAGATAGAATCTTTCTTAAGAAGAGCAATAACATCGAACCTGTCCAGAGCTTGAGCCATCACCTGTAATGGTTCCCCCGGCTTATAGGGAGATACCTGGATTACCCTGACAGCAACACCCACTTTAAAAAAGTCATTAGCACTCTGGGGAGGGTGGGCAAGTCCGTCTTCAGCAGGTTTTAATAAAATAAGGCCAAAATAAAGTGGAGCATTCCTATTCATGTGTTTCAAAACCGCCTGTTGCATAACAGCGTCATCAACGATAATCGGACCCATCATTTTGGGAAACATGGGACGGTCATGGAGAGGAATGATCATCAGGTCGTTTGGCAGCAGATCTTTTGCTACAACCAGAGATTTAGCAGAATCTTCTATAGTCTCATCTTCAGGATTTTTGATTTCATCAGGGGTCAAAACAGTTTTGTCATCCGACATGGTATCTCCTTCTAAGTTACAAAATTACTTGCTACTTATAAGCACCTGATACTATATAACGTAGAAGATAATGATTACCAGGCAAAGTCCTATCCACGCACTCTCTCTTTCAACCGGTATAACATAACCATGAATGTCACTGATGCTCTCAAAATTAGAAAATCGACCCGCGCCTTCCTTGATACATCTGTAAGTAGAGAACAGATAGAGAAAATTCTCTCTTCAGCCAGTCATGCACCTTCTGGCACCAACGCCCAGCCCTGGCAGGTCGCCGTTGTCACCGGCAGAAAAAAAGACGAACTGACCAGCGGCATGGAAAAAATTTTCCGTGAAGGTGATATGGGTGGAATGGATTACCAGTATTACCCGGTCAAATGGCAGAATCCATACAAGAAAAGAAGGGTGGCCTGTGGCATCCAGCTCTATTCTACCCTGCAGATCGACAGGAAAGATAAGGAAAAAAGATATGAACAGTGGGTGGCCAACTATCATGGGTTTGGCGCACCGGTTCTTCTCTTCTTCTTCCTTGATCCGGTTATGAAGACCGGATCCTACCTCGACTACGGTATGTTCATCCAATCGATTATGCTCGCTGCCGTCGAAGAGGGGCTGGCAACCTGCCCCCAGGCCGCACTGGGTCAATACCCGGAACTGATCAAAAAGATCCTGGGCTATGACCGGGAAATCGTTCTCGTCTGCGGAATGGCTGTCGGCTATGAGGATAAAGAAGCTTCAGTAAACAGCTATCGTACCCCGCGAGAGGATATTGCCACTTTCAGTCGTTTTTTTGTTTAACCCGAAATCCTATGCTCACGATGAGCAAATTTGAAGGAATGAACTATGTTTACTGTGACGGATATTTGTAATATTGCCATACAGATCGAACAAAACGGTGCTGAAATCTACCGTAATGCCAGCAAAACAGTAAAGGATCCCAAATTAGCAAGAGTTCTTGCCGATCTGGCTAAAGAAGAAGAGAACCATGTCGAATGGTTCAAATCCATTCAATCAGATCAGGTACTCAGCACCGAACAGAAAGAGATGGAAGCCATCGGCCGCTCGTTACTTCAGGATATAGTGAAAAATAATAGTTTTTCTCTCGATAAAAAGATGCTGGAAAATGCAAATGAACCGGGTGAACTCA
Source organism: Desulfobulbaceae bacterium S3730MH12 (assembly GCA_001750925.1). GTDB lineage: Bacteria > Desulfobacterota > Desulfobulbia > Desulfobulbales > Desulfocapsaceae > Desulfomarina. The sequence goes on along the minus strand of MAXH01000204.1, from coordinate 565 downwards.
TAACACAGTCAATTGAGCTTGAGCAGGATACCATTCTCTTCTACGAGATCCTCCTCGATTTTCTGGACAATGACCAGACTATTGAACAGTTAAAAATTATTATCCAGGAAGAACATAACCACATAAAGAAACTGGAGACAATGAAAGAGCAGGACGGTTTCATTCCCTGTGCCTATCCTTCTTAATTCAATCACATGAGGATCTCCATGCAAAAACAGACATATATAAAACAACTGCAAGTTGGAGACACAACCTATAACTACTTTGACATACGTGAATTATCACACCAGGGCATGGGGGAAATTGAACGTCTCCCCTACTCCATACGTATTCTGGTTGAAAACCTGTTACGAAAATATGATGGCAAAATCGTCGAGGAAAAAGATCTCCAGGCTATAGTAAACTGGCAGAAGAGTTATAATTCACCCATTGAAATCCCCTACCACCCGGCCCGGGTTTTAATGCAGGACTTCACGGGAGTTCCGGCGGTTGTCGACCTTGCCGCCATGCGCGATGCAGTCAAAGAGCTTGGAGGTGATCCGGCCAAAGTCAACCCTATAGTTCC
>MAXH01000203.1 GCA_001750925.1 Desulfobulbaceae bacterium S3730MH12 | reverse complement strand
TGGGAATGACGGGATATCTTGGTGATGCGGTTTTCCGCAGTGATTTCTCCCTGACCTTTCTCGAAGATGATGGTGGGAGAACACAATATCTCTCGGCTGTAGCCAATCTCGATTATTCATGGACATGGAAAGATAAAAACTGGTATGGTTTTTTCGAGCTGTACTATAATGGTCTCGGTGCAGACAACCCGATTGCGGCTCTACAGGATAAAGCGCTGGTCTCACGTCTGCTGCGAGGCGAGTTGTTTGTCACCGGCAAATGGTATCTAGATGGAATGGTTCACTATGAAGCACATCCACTGATTAATTGCTTTACCTCCATTATCATGAATCTTAAGGACAGTTCCTTCCTGCTGCAGCCCAGGGTGATCTGGGATATAGCTGAATCTGCTCAGATTTTAACAGGAGTCAACCTGCCCATTGGCGGAGCGGGGGATGAATTCGGAGAGATTGAAAACCGGGAAACCGATATATCCTCCGGCCGGGGGATTCAGGCTTATATAGTAGCAACGTGGTTTTTTTGACCCGCTGCCGTCTGTTTTTTACCAGACAAAACCACCATAAGTTGACTATTCTGAACCGTATTGCGGAATAGTCTCGACTTTTCCGCAATACCATGCGGGATTTACGCTATAAAGTGAGCTCAGCAGGACATTATCATCAAAAAGCTGGCCCAAAAAATGAATATTGTCATGTTTTAACTTGTCGGACAAGCAGACATATGCTAAGTAGATAGTTACTGAGATGCTACCAATCAGTATAAAATCAAATTAATTCTTTTATAAACCACATGAAACCAATCAAAAGAGTTCGATTATCCGAAAGTGTCATAGCCGCAGTTAAAGAGATGATTGCCGAAGAAGGTTTCAAGCCAGATGATAAATTTTATTCAGAAAATGAATTGACAAAAAAATTACAGGTCAGTCGGTCATCCGTTCGTGAAGCACTGCGAATGCTTGAAGTAACAGGTCAGGTCAGTGTTAAACAAGGCAAGGGAATTTTTATTCTTGATGCAAGTGGTGAGCAGTTTAAGACGTTTTCCACCTGGCTGAAAAATAACGAGCAATCGATCAAGGATAATTTTGAGGTACGTCTGATTATTGAACCAAAGGCTGCAGGCCGCGCAGCAGAAAACTCTGATGTTGATGATATTGAGCAGATGGAAAAGGTTTGTTCTCAATTTGCTCGTTTTAACAAGGATAAAAATATTGAAGAAGTTATCCAGTGCGATCGGCGCTTCCATCGTATTCTCGCTGGTGCAACAAAAAATATCACCCTGCACGTACTGATGAAGTCAATGACTGCAGAATTGCCCAACGGTTGGATCTCAAGTCTTTACACTCCTGGACGTATTGAAAAAACAATTGATGAACATGGTGATATACTTGAAGCAATAAAAAAACGTGATAAAACCGGTGCTGAAAATGCAATGACCAGACATCTCATTAATGCATTGCACGATATCAATAAACAGATCAGTAAAGAATCATAGTATTTGAAAAGGAGCAGACAGTGTCAGTTAAAATCACCACTCTGATAGAAAATAGTCCCGGTGAGCATCATGCATTGAAAGCTGAGCATGGAATTTCAATCTTTATCGAAAAAGATGGTCACATGATACTTTTTGACACCGGTCAATCAGGAACCTTTATTGAAAATGCGAAGCAACTCAGAATCGACTTGACGTCTCTCGAACATGTTGTTTTGAGTCATGGTCACTATGACCATACAGGAGGACTCAGATCTCTTGCGAAAATCACGACCAGTTTCAAACTGCTCATGGGACAGGGTTTTTTTGATGAAAAATATGGCTATAAAAATAATTCCCATGAATATCTTGGAAATAATTTTGGTGAGGATTTTCTTGCCGAGCAAAAAATTGCGTATCAGTATGTAGATCAGCAAAGTACTGAGCTTGTTCCAGGTGTTTACATCGTGACCGGTTTTCCCCGTGTTCATAAAGACGAAGTTATCAACCCACGTTTCAAAGTCCTGAGAAACGGATCTTTTCTGCCGGATGCATTTGATGATGAGATTTTACTTGCAGTCGACACTCCGAAGGGACTAGTTGTGCTGCTTGGTTGCTCCCACCCAGGTATGAAGAATATGATTGACCTTACCACCAACCTGACGAACCGACCTGTATATGCAATCTTGGGCGGCACACACTTGGTGGAGGCCAGTAAAAACAGCCTTGCAAAATCCATAGACTATTTACAAAATGACAATTTGAAAGTAATCGGCGTCTCACATTGTACAGGCCAGATTGCAACAGATCAGTTGGCTGTTGCAAATGATCGCTATTTTCATAACCATACCGGCAGTTCATTATTTGTTGCATAGTGGAATTAACAGGTTTGTAAAAACCTGATTTGTCATACACCGTGCCGAGGAAAATAATTGTTGTAGAACTGGGCACATACATTAATCAATGGAGGTTCAAAGATGACTAGTTTTAGCAAAAACCGCAGTATGTTATTTATTGCGCTCGCCACAGTAACACTCATGCTTATCCCGGCTACCAACAGCTTTTCGGCCAAGGATGGCAAAATTATCTGGAAGTCTTCAGGACATGGTCCAGCATCCGACCCTTCCCAGATCTATCACGACAAACTTTGTCATGCGATCACTGAAGCAACTGGAGGACGTTTAACTGTCAAACCTTTTGTTGGTGGTTCTATTGTACCAGCATATAAAGAAGTGGATGCAATTGACGCAGGTGTTCTGCAGATGGGGTATTCCACCCCAATGTACAACTTGGATAAATGGCCGGCAGCAGGCTTGATCAGTTCCCGCCCAGGCGGGCTCCCAGGTGAAGCATTGAGAACCTGGTTTGATTTTGCTGGTGGTGCTGACTTGCTGAACAAAATGATGGGAGACTATAACGTTATGACTTTCCCTGGTGCATTGTCTCCTCTACCTGAGGAAGTTTTTTTCCATTCAAAAGTCAAACTTGAAACACTGGCTGACCTCAAAGGCCTGAAAGCCCGCTGCATGGGGGACGGAGGTGAAATCCTTAAACGAATGGGTGCTGCTACAGTAATTATTCCGGGTGGTGAACTTTATGAGGCAATGCAAAGGGGTACCATCGATGCGTTCGAATACTCCACGCTGGCATCAAACTGGAATATGCATTTCAACGAAGTTGCAAAATATGTCTATCTGTCACCGACACGTGCACCAAGCGACCCACAGGTCATTTTTGTCAACAAAGATGCATGGGCTAAACTTCCGGCTGATCTGAAAGCAATCGTTCAAGCTGTAGTTTCCAAATACACCCAGGATCAACATGAATATCTGGTCAACGAGTCACTTAAGGCTGTCGACAAATTTAAAGCAGCAGGTAACGAAGTCTATAAGGTACCAAAGGAAATTGAAGACGCATTGACTGCTGAAGCAGAAAAATTTTATGCTGAAAAATCCAAATCTGAAAAACCAATTTTTGCAGAAATTTATAACTCGATGACGGAATTTGGTAAAGCTTACAACGCAATAAAATAACTGTAATTCACCAGGAGAAAAGCATGCCCAGTTTGATAAAGCTACTGAAATTCATCGATTGGCTGAGTGAAAAATCTGGAGCAATAGGGAAATGGTTTGCTTTACTCCTGGTTTTGATCGGTTCATTTGAAACAATTGCCAGGCACTTTTTTAATGCACCAACAATCTGGGCCTACGATTCCATGTGCATGGCTGGCGGCGTCATTTATATGCTTGGTGCGTCCTACAACTATCTTCATGATTCTCACACAAGAGTAGACCTATTCTATTCACAAGCATCACCACGTAAACAAGCTTTGATTGATGTAGTTGGTGCACTTATTCTGTTTTTCCCGCTGATGATAATCATGTTTAAATTGGCCGTAACCTGGGCAGTCAAAGCGTGGAAAATCAATGAGGTTATGTTCAACAGTTTCTGGTATCCACCGGCTGCACCCTATCGGACTGTTTTTGCCATTGGTTTGTTTCTTTTGATTTTACAAGGGATAGCGAGATTTATTCGAGATCTCCACTTTGTCATAAGAGGTGAGACAATTGATTGATTTAAGTGCTGAAATTGTAGCCTTTCTTATGCTGGGTGGAGTCTTTACTCTCGTTTTAACCGGATTTCCAATCGCATTTGTTATCGGTAGTGTGGCCTTTATTGTCGGTATTTTGGTCTTTGGCCCAACGACAACTTACCATATCCTTTACAGTCGATTTTATGACTTGAGTTTGAATTATCCATATCTTGCAGTTCCTCTTTTTACTTTCATGGGAGTTGTCTTGCAGCACTCCGGGATAACCAAAGATTTGTATGAAAGTCTTTACGAGTCTTTAGGACGCCTGCGCGGAGGTTTGGCGATAGTTACTATCGTTTTTGGAACAATTCTGGCCACATGTCTTGGAGTTATTGCCGCATCTGTTACGATTCTCACCCTAATTGCACTGGAACCGATGCTGAGTCGTGGCTATAGTAAACCTTTAGCTGCTGGAACTATTGTCGCTTCCGGAACTCTTGGAATATTAATCCCCCCCAGCATTATGCTGGTTGTTTACGGTCCCCAGGCAGGGATTTCGATTGGCCAGATGTTTATGGGAGCAGTTTTTCCGGGCCTGATACTTGCCTTCAGTTATGTTGCATATGTTGTAATTCGTTGCTATCTGAATCCTGAATTAGGACCTGCTATTCCTGCTGACCAAATATCACCTTTTTCAATAAAAAAAATATGGCGCCTTCTTAAATCTCTGGTTCCTCCTGTTTTTTTGATTCTGGCAGTCTTAGGTACTATTTTTTCCGGCATTGCACCACCTACTGAGGCTGCAGCTATCGGCTGCCTGGCCTCAATCCTGCTCGCTGTTGCCTATGGGAAATTCAGTATTGAACTAATCAAACATGCATCCATCGAGACCCTGCGGGTCAGCGCCTTTGTGGTTATGATCGCTGCACTCTGCTATGCTTTTGTCGGTGTATTCATGAGTGCTGGTTCTGGTGAAGTAGTTTCAAAACTAATCCTTGCAGTACCCGGTGGCAAATGGGCATCGTTCGCTATGATCATGCTGATTGTTTTCCTTCTGGGGTTGTTTATCGAATGGATTGGAATCGTATTTATTATTGTGCCAATTTTTTCACCAATTCTTGCACAACTGGGTTTCAACCCGTTGTGGGCGGGAATGATGATCTGCATTAATTTGCAGATGGCTTTTCAAACACCTCCAATGGCCATGTCGATTTTTGTATTAAAAGGTTCAGCTCCTCCGGAGCTTGGTTTAACAATGACTGATATCATCAAAGGAGTTATTCCTTTTGTGATGATCATAATGGTGGTTTTGCTTCTTTGTACCATATTTCCACAGATCATCACCTGGCTGCCTGAAAAGATGATAGGGCCATCGCATTGATGGTATCAGGAGAATGGCGTCTATATTATAACCTAGACCCATTTTCCTTTGATTATGAACTGCAGACGATGGAACAGTAAATGGACAATCATATTCCAAAGAGATACCAAAAAGCAGTGGAAATTTTCCAGGCAGGACTGCGGGCAGTTGCGCCTGGTCCTGCGATTAAGCGTTTTTGTCAACTCAATGGCGAAGTATTGACAGTTGATGGGCAGGACTACGATCTCGGCCGATTCAACAAAATTTTTGTTCTAGGTGCAGGAAAAGCCGGTGCCTCCATGGCAAAAGCGATTGAAGATATTTTAGGTGAACGGATTTCAGCAGGTATTATCACTGTCAAATACGATCATCTTGAGAAACTGAAGAAAGTGAAAATCCAGGAAGCGGGCCATCCGGTTCCCGATCAAAACGGTCTTGATGGTGCACAGGCTATTTATCAGCTCGGTTCTTCGGCTGATGAAAAAAGTCTGGTAATCTGCCTGATCTCAGGCGGAGGATCGGCATTGATGGTGTTGCCTGCTGAAGGTATCACACTTGAAGACAAGCAGGAAACCACCAGGGTTCTCCTGGCCAGCGGGGCCACTATCCATGAAATAAATACGGTGAGAAAGCATCTTTCTGCCATTAAAGGGGGAGGATTGGCACGAGCCGTCTATCCGGCAACTCTGATCACACTGATCCTCTCCGATGTTGTTGGTGATGACCTTGACAGTATCGCCTCGGGTCCCTGTGTCCCTGACTCGGGAACCTTTTCCGGCTGCAAAGCGATATTTGCAAAATATTCAATTGAAGACCAGATTCCGTCCGGAGTTTTATCCCATATTGAGTCAGGCATAGCGGGCACTATCCCTGAAACACCGAAATCAGGGCAGCCATTCTTTGAAAAAACACAAAATATAATAGTTGGAAATAATTTCCAGGCGCTGTTAAAGGCCAAAGAAAAAGCCGATGAACTGGGATACAACACTCTGCTGCTTTCTTCCATGCTGGAAGGAGAGACTCGCGAGGTTGCCGCCAGCCATATAGCAATCGCGCGGGAGATTCAACTCCATGGGTATCCGTTGCCGCAACCTGCCTGTCTGCTCTCCGGCGGTGAAACAACAGTCCGGATACAGGGATCAGGAAAAGGCGGCAGGAACCAGGAGTTTGTCCTAGCTGCCGCCCTTAAGATGTCAGGCATGGAAGATGTTGTTGTTTTAAGTGGTGGAACCGATGGAACAGACGGACCCACAGATGCTGCGGGAGCATTTTCTGATGAAACAACTTTGCAGCGGGCACAAACAGCAGGCCTTGATCCGCAAAAATATCTGGATAACAATGATTCATATCATTTTTTTGACAAACTGGGTGATCTTTTTAAAACCGGACCAACCAATACAAACGTAATGGATCTGCGGATCATCCTCATTGGTTCATAGCACAGGATGCTGTAAATTCTATTCCCTGTTAGAACGACACCAGTCATAGGCGTTCCTGAACATCTGCATCCAGGGGGATACCTGCAGGTCTTTCATCTCTTCGGGCAGATAATGAGCCTGCCATGGCAGAAACACCCTTTCAGGATGAGGCATCAGGGCCAGATGTCTGCCGTCGGCGGAACAGAGACCAGCCAGCCCTTCGAGGGAACCATTGGGATTAAACGGATATTTCTCTGTTGATTCTCCATTGTCATCAACATAGACAAGTGGAGTCAGCCCCTCTTTTTTAACCTTGTCAAGAATCGTCTTATCGGGAAAGTGGAGTCGACCTTCGCCATGATCGACATGGATACCAAAGACCAGCCCTTCCATTCCTTTTAGCATCATAGCCTGGCTGTTCTGCACCTTCACCGTGGTCCAGCGCGACTCAAAGCGACCGGAGTTGTTGGTGACAAATCGAGGCTGCCGTTCCACTTCAAGCCCCGGCCCAGGCACCCAGCCCAGAAGACCGAAGAGCTGACAGCCGTTGCAGATACCCAGGGTAAAAGTATCCGGTCGATTGTAAAAATCGTCAAACATCTGCTTGAGTCGGGAGTTAAAAAGAATGGTTGCCGCCCACCCCTTTGCAGATTCAGGAACATCCGCGTAGGAAAAACCTCCCACCGCAGCAAGCCCCCTGAACTGCTCAAGACTGACCGCACCTGTAAGTAGATCATTCATGCAGACATCCCAGGGCTCAAAGCCGGCCGCATAAAAAGCGGAACTCATCTCCCGATCGGAATTCGACCCCTCATCCCTCAATATAGCAACCCTGGGTTTATCAACCCGTTCTAAAAGTGCAGCAGGAGCTGATTCCGGTGTAAAACTTAAATGATAGGAAGGCCCCTTTCTATTATAGATATTTTCCTTTTCCTGCTCAACACAAGTGAGATCAGCCTGCAGTCGCTCAAGCTGATAACTTGTCTCTTCCCACCAGCTCCTCAGCACTACCATCTTCTCGTGGAGAACGGATTCATTGTTATAGCTGATTGAAATCTGTTTATCTTTGGTTGTCCTGCCAAGTTCTATACAGTCCACTTTGTTTTTAGAGAGAATCTCTTCAACCTTTTTTTGATTTTCATCGCTGCACTCAACAACAAGGCCGAGTTCCTCAGAAAAAAGTGCTTCAAAAACGGTGCCGGAGCCACTCAAGTTTAGATCAAGACCACAGTTCCCGCTAAAAGCCATCTCAAGCAGAGTCGTGATAAGCCCGCCATCACTGCGATCATGACCGGCAGAGATCAACCCCTCTGCTATCAATTCCTGCACCGCCAGAAAACTGTTCTTCAGGAGTATAGTATCTTCAACATCGGGACTCTTATCCCCAACCTGCCCCGAGACCTGGGCCAGACTACTTCCTCCCAGCCGGTTGCGACCACCACCAAGATCAATAAAAAGCAGCCTGGAGCCGGGATATTTGATATCAGGAGTGATAACCTTTCTGATATCAGGCACTGCTGCATAGGCCGAAATAACAAGCTCACGGGGAGATTTAACGGTTTCACCCCCAACCATGGTTGCCATGGAGAGACTATCCTTGCCGCCATCCACCGCCATACCGACATCAATCATTATATCCCGCATCGCCCGGGCCGCATCGTAGATAGCCGCTCCTTCCCCCGGCAGCTTCGGTGCCCACATCCAGTTGGCAGAGCATTTCACCTGCTGTGGATCCTCAATCTTTGCCCAAACCAGATTGGTGAGTGACTCACCCACCGCCATTCGTGCCCCGGCCGCAGGATCCACCAGCATCTTGATAGACTGTTCTCCTATGGCTGTAGCTATTCCGGTATGACCAAAATGGCTCTGGGCCACCACAGCAACATCACTCACGGTAAGCTGCAGAGGACCACAGCATTGCTGCTGAGCAATCAGCCCGGTAACCGCTCTATCAACCTTATTTGTTAAAAATCTTTTGGAGCCGACAGACACAAGCCGAAGCACATCTTTTAAGGCAGAAGCCACTGTCAGATCACCGGGAAGACTTATCTCCCCACCTCCTGAGGATTTTCTTTTATCTTCAAAGGTTTTCTGGGGAATATCTCCAAGCAGAGCATCAAGGTCTATATCCACAGGAGTTGAACCATCCAGGCTATCATGGAGGATAAATCTCAGATCACCAGTCACCTCACCCAGGAGCTCACAATTCACCTTTTCTCTATCGCAGATGGCCTGGAACTGTTCGATATTCTCCGGCCTGATCAGAAATCCAGTTCTTTCCTGATATTCCGCCACATAAATTTCCAGAACAGACATGGTGGGGTCTCCCACCCGGATATTCCGGATCTCCACCCTGCCGCCCGATTTCTCTACCAGTTCCTTCAATACATTGGCAGGCCCACCTGCCCCCTGATCATGGATAACATCAATCAGCGTCTTATCTCCCATCTCATTGCAGGCCCGGATAACGCGGTTCATTTTCTGCTCCATCTCTGCATCACCACGCTGAACCGCATTAAAGTCAAGGCTTGATTCGTTCTCACCCTGCAACATACTGGATGCGGCGCCACCGCCAAAGCCAACCCGGTAGGCAGGGCCCCCCACCTGAACAATGAGCATCCCCTTTTCTTCTCTGGCCTTTTTTGTATGACGGGCGTCAATCTGACCTACCCCCCCGGTAAACATGATCGGCTTTAAAAAACCCCACCTGTCACCATTTTTAAGACGCATATCAAAAGATCTGGTAAAACCCTGAATAAGCGGTTCACCAAATTTATTTCCATAATCTGAGGCACCATTACTGGCTTCAATTTCAATCTCCAGTGGTGATGCCAGATTATCCGGACGGGGATAATCATTTTCCCAACTCAGCTCATAACCGGGGATATTCAGATTGCCAACGCAATAGCCGGCAGTACCGGCAATCACCAGACCACCCTGTCCCGTTCCCTGGACATCCCTGATCCTTCCTCCTGTACCTGTTTCGGCCCCGGGAAACGGGGCAACTCCGGTTGGGAAATTATGGGTTTCAGCAGTCAACAGAGGATGATAACAAACCGAAGCCAAGTGAAAAGGTGACGAAAGTCCTGGATTTTCCGGCATAATAGTCTCAATATCATAGCCGGTGATTACGCTGGAGTTATCCTTAAAAGCAATAATCGAGCCCTTCGGATTGGCATCCAAAGTCGCTGTCACCAGATCAAAGAGGGTATTATCCATTTCCACACCGTCTATAACCTGGCTGCCTTTGAAAAATCCATGCCGGGAATGCTCTGAGTTGGCGTTGTTGAGATCCATAATCTCAACAATTGTCGGATTACGACCCAACTTTTTAACAAAATAGTCATAATAAAGATCACGATCCCACTCATCCATCGAAATCCCCGGGAGTTCATTTAAACCATCCGAACCTTTTGAGAGTAGGTCGACATCGTATACAGGTTCCGGCACAATTCCCGTCTCAAATGTTGTCAATGGTTCAGTATAGTGACATTCAGTCATACGGTCATGATGCTGATTAATAAACTCTTCAAGATCATACCCTCCAGGGACGAGATATCTTCGTGATCTCTCCACACGGGTGATCACATCCAGCCCCGTTGCCCGGCAGATGGAAACCATATTTGACGACCAGGCAGTTGCAAAGTTAAGGCGGGGCCCAACTTCAACCACACGCATCCCTGTCAGGATCGGTTCTAAAGAAACAGATTCAAGCAGGAGCCCGTCTGCCAGAATGAGCCGCAGGCAATTTATCTCTTCTTCTTTAAGAGACCGATCTGATGCAATATTAAAACAGTAGACTCGGCCCTCATCAATCTTCCGATAAAGCTGTATGACTGTCACGCCCATGATGTTTCCTTTTGAAAAAAATATCTGATAAGAAAATAGTTCTCCCTCTCTCTCCAAACTAGCATTAATCAAAAAATAATTCTGTAGGAATTTATGCTTTCAAAAGCAATTTTAGGGTATGTTAAACGAGTTCAAAAAATTATAGGAATAGTTCTTCAGGAAAAATCAGGAGGAAACATGGCAACCACAAAAGTGAAATTATTAACTCAGAATGACAGAGAACTCTGTGAAAAAATAGCAGAACTCAACATTGTGCTTGTCAGCCGGAGGGCTCGGGCACTTCTCATGCTCGACGATGGACACACCCAGGCAAAAAGTGCTCAATTAAGCTCTCTTACCGTGGGGCAACTCCGTTATCTACTCATTCTTTTTAAGAAAAAGGGCACAAACCTCTTCCCGCAGGAGTTAAAAGAAACCTTCTCAGCAGAGCCTGCAGTAGCAGACAGCAATCCTGGTGAAGCTGCAGCCAAAGAAAAGACAAAGAAAAAAAAGAAGAAGAAAAAAGGTAAGAAATCTTCCGCGAAGAAAAAGAAAAAAAACAAAAAAGAAGGGAAGAAGAAAAAAAAGAGCTCAAAGGGCAAGAAGAAAAAGCCGTAGGGTCTAAGACACTTGACAAGCCCGGCAGATACCCGTGAAATAAAGGACATGAGATTGAATTTTATGCTGGTATTTTGCCTCAATCTCCTC
>MAXH01000202.1 GCA_001750925.1 Desulfobulbaceae bacterium S3730MH12 | reverse complement strand
TATCCCTGGAGGTCACATTCAGGCTACATGTGCAGCTTTCCAGTTCCATCATCTGAAGGAAGGAAGAGAGGTTGATTCCCCGGACACCTCCGCCATAATCTATCTGCAGTTCGGTGAACACCCGTTTAGTAAGCATGCTGATATCATGGGACTGGTCAAGATGCACAGCTGAGGGAAAGCGCTTGATACTGGCACGCAGCAACGGATGGGCATTCCTGGTCATGATAATGACCTTTATGGATGGGTAATCTTTAGTGAGTTTGGAGACAAGCCGGAAACCATCAACTTTTGGCAGGCGGATAGCGGTTATAACTAAATCAACTGGAGTCTTCTGCAGCAAATCGATGGCCTGTCTGGTATTTGTGGCCGCAAATACATCGAGAAACCCACCCTGGTTTTTGAGCAAACTGGTGAGGGTTCTGAGTATGACTTGATCACTGTCAACAACGAGTACATTCCTCATCACTTTTGTCTCCGGTTCAATAATATTTTAGTACTTCACTCCAGGAAGTCTGTCATAAATCGCAAGGCAATTATCCCACTTGTCGAGATTAATGAATAATATATCGTATATTTTACTGCAATTGAAAACCAATTTTCAAGTACGACATAAGGGTACCTTGAAAAATTATATTTTGCATTGAATATCGTGGCAGCCAGATTGTTTTACCGCAAGCATATCGTTGATATTCCAAGGATATAAAATATAATTAGCGAAGAGATCAGGCGAAAAAGCAATTTTGCAAGGTGGCCATAATGTCGTTTTGAATGAGGCAACCGGTAGAGGCTACACATCATCTTCAAATTCTTGTGCAATGTTTATAAAAGCCTGTTCAACCGCAAGAAAGGCCTCGATAATTACCGGATCGAAATGAGTTCCCTGTCCCTCAAGAATAATTGTTTTGGATTTTTCATGGGTAAAAGGCTCCTTATATTGCCTCTTGCTGATCAACGCATCATAAACGTCTGCAACTGCCATCAGTCTACCGGAAATGGGAATCGCCTTCCCTTTCATTCCATTGGGATAACCACTGCCGTCCCATTTCTCATGATGAGTTGCGGCGATCTCTGCAGCAATATCAAGAAATTTATGATCTTCCAGCTTATCCGAAGCGGAATTAATAATCTTAACTCCATACTCCGAATGCCGCTTCATAATAGAAAATTCTTCTTTGTCGAGTGGACCCGGTTTTAACAGGATATGATCTGGAATCCCAACTTTTCCAACATCATGGAGGGGGGCGGAGTGAAAAAGTGCTTCGATATAATCATCTGTCAATGTCCCATCATCTTTTCCTTTATCTCTCAAATACTCAGCCAACACTTTGACATATCTTTTGGTTCTTTGGATATGCCCCCCGGTTTCAGGATCACGGGTTTCTGCTACTGTTGCCATCGCCTCTAAGGTTACCTGCTGTACTCTTGCTAATTGCCTGATCCAGTTTACAGCCCTTTTATTCTCTGTGAAATATCGAATAAACGAACAGAGAAGAACCATAGTTGTCGACACCAGAACTGGACCGGTCGGGGAAAAATATATCCCTCTGCCCGCAAATATGAAAAAACTGCCGCCCGTAAATAGCGCCAGCCAACCACAGGTTAAGAGTACTGCCCGGATTGGAAGAAAGAAACAGAACATTGCCCCTGAAAGAACTCCAGCTAACAGACAGGTGATGACAATATACACAGGTTGCCAATCAGGAATTCTGATAAATTGACTATTGAGGACGTTAGAAAGAAAAACAGCATGGGTTTCAATACCGGGAAAAGAAGGGTCAAAAACGGTATGGTGAAGATCATTCAACCCAGTTGCCGAGGCACCGATCAAAAAGATTTTCCCATTAAGCTGCTCTGAGACGATGGCATCGTTGAGCAGATCAACGGCAGAAATAAAATGATGACTTTTACCGGGACCACCAAACCGCAATTGGAAGTACCCCTGTCGATCTACGGGGATAGTGAACTCCTTCAGTCTGAGTACCGTTCCGAATAAGTCCCTGGAGATCTCAACAGTTTCTGCCCCGATATATTGTGCCAATATCTCCAGAGAAAGATTGGGATATATCCGGTCACGGTACTTCATCAACAACGGAAGTTTACGGAGAACGCCATCTCTGTCAAACTGATTATTTATAAAACCGCTGGACTGCAACTGAGAGTCTAACTGTTCTATATTACATAAAATACCTGGTGCATCCAGGGGGGAAATCAGGTTTATATCACCCGTAAGCTTGAGAGGATGCATGGTACATTGCCGGTCATCACTGCTATGGTCAAAATAAAAATACTTTGCACCGACAACTGGGGATTGGCTGAGAACCTGGCCAAGAAAACCGTCATTATCGGTTAATCCAGACGGCAGCCCTGTAAAACCCAAGTCCAGACCAAATTCCTGACTGAACGCTTTGCGGATGGTATCAAGGGAAGTCCGATCCGGTTCAGGGAAAATGATATCAACACCGATCAGAGCCGGTGAGTGTTGGAGAACAGACTGGAGCAGATTGGCTATCCTGTAGCGTGGCCAGGGCCATTGGCCAACTGCCGCCAGACTGATATCATCGATATCAGCAACAACCACTTGATCGGTTGTCCTGGCACGACCGGCGGACTTCAAAAAGGAATCATAGATGCTATTATCTATAAGGGTGTAAAGGGTGGTCTGGCTGTTGAATAAAACGCTGACTAGCCCAGCAACCAACAGGGCAACAATGAGGATATTTCTAAGGTCTTTGTATTCAGTGTTTTTCTGGGGGATGATCATCTTCTGGCCATATCATCGAATAACAACTTCCACCCTTCTATTCAATGGCTCGGAGACTCCATCTAGAGTTTTTATGAAAGGGTCATTCTCGCCGTAGGAGGATATATATATTCCACCAATTTCCAGGTCTGAGGTGCGAAGAATTTTTTCAACCGCAGCAGCTCTTTTAAACGACAGCTTTATATTATAACTGCGTGATCCCAATCGGTCTGTATGGCCCACCACACCAATCTCACAAGGTTGTCTCTCTTTAATTTCCAAGAGCACATTCGGAATAATGGCACTGGATTTTTTTATCAATTCTGTTGAACCGGATTCAAAATAGAGAAGAAAAGCTATCGGCTTTTCGGGTTGCGCTCTGATTACCGTCGAAAATCTTTTTCCAATCTCATCGGCGCCCATCTCTTTAACTGCTGCAGGAGAAGCCGAAAAAGCATCCACCACTGTATATGAGTTTGGGGTCTCAATGACCTGACTGGCTTCTTTTCCACTGACTTCCACCTTCCCTACACTACCATCAGTTTCGGGAAGAAGAAGCACCGTTGTTTTCCCAGAACAGGAAACCAGGAACAGCAGCATTAAACAGAGATAAATGTTTTTCATAATCCCTCCAGTTGACATAAACAGTCTATTTTCCACTGCGCCATCAATCAACCTGGACAAGAAATTTGGTTCCCCTGACCCCGATAGTCGCTCGTGGAGTCTGGAAACTGACCTTTTCCGGTGCCAGTTTGGTTAATTTGCCGGATGAGTAGAGAGCTTTTCCTTTTTTCATAAAAAGGGAAAATGCGTATTCTTGATTTACCGGAACAAATTTGTATTCATTAACAGTGATTTCAGTATTTTCTCCCAGGGAAAGGCGGGTGTTGTCAATAAAAACAATACCCGCGGAAGAATTTGAATGGGTCTTCACAACGTCGCTGCTCTTTAGCTGAGAACCAACCCGGGCTTTTAATTCATTGTTATTTCGCAGTATGGTGACTTCACCGGTAACATTTTTTAAGTAGGCTACATGATTAGGTTGAGACCAGGTGATTGAGGGAAGAAGCAGAAAAAATACCAAAAGAATCATCATTGTTTTGTTCATGGCAAACCCTCGTTATTTTTTATCAATCTGGGATAATCCGTATACTTTCTTCGCCCTAGCCCCTTACACAAGTGCTTCTTTATTTATTCAATCACAATTGAAATATTTTTGAAAATAAATTCTGAAAAAAGAACGAAGTATATCCGTTAAAGGCATTGTTTTTTCAACCTGTTATTCTTGTAGATAACCTGCTTAGACAGTATATTACCCGAACCAAATTCATTGTTCATGGAAACAACCGATTCAAAAAAACAGACTATAAGAGGAAGGACATGATGAGGAGAAAAGAAAAAGAGATAAAAGACTTAAATCAAATATCACGGGTTATTAAAAATTGCCAGGTGTGCAGATTGGGGTTGTCTCAGGATAATGTCCCTTACATCGTTCCCGTCTCGTTTGGGTATGATGGCAAGACCATATACTTCCACTCGGCTAAAGATGGCAAAAAGATAGATATACTTTCAGTTAATAATAATGTGTGCTTCGAGTTTGAATCAGGGGTAGAAATCATTTCAGATGAAGTCAAACCTTGTAACTGGTCATTCACATTTCAAAGCGTGATTGGTTTTGGAAAAGCTGAAGAACTTTCTTCCCGAGAAGATAAAGTCAAAGGACTCAAACATATCATGGAACAGTATTCCGACAAAAAATGGGAATTCACCGATCTTCCGCTTAACGGACTCCGGGTTTGGGCGATAAACATTGAGAGTGTGACAGGAAAGCAATCATTGGATCATGCCGATCAATGAGAGGTGCTTGCCAGGAGCGGCCATATCTCAAACAAATCAACTCTTCATCACTCCTGTCTCCTGATTGAAACATCGACACGCCGTGCCTCTTCCGGTACATTACTTCCGGTTGTCTCAACCGGTTTTACAAAAACTATGCGATCGGTAGAAACCCCAATTTCCTGCAATAGTTTGCTTACACGCTGGGCTCTTCTTTTGGCAAGATCCTGATTATAAGCATAATTTCCACTGGGATCATGGTAGCCCGAGACAACCGCCGTTGCATTGCTGTTGAGACGCAAATAAGAGATGACTGCTGACAAAGTCAGGTTTATATCAACCGGAAGCTCATCGCTGTCCAGATCAAAATAAAGCCTGGCTTCAGGCAATATGCCCGGTTCTGTAACCAGGGTTTCCGGCGGTACGGCTGGTTCCGCAACTTTTGCTATGTTTTCAACGACAACGGTTCTCGTTTTTGTTGCTGTATTACCAGCTGCATCAGTCACTGTATAGGTGATTTTATATTCACCAGGCGTATTCGTATCCACCATGCCACTTGTCGTCACAGTCACTTCGCCATCAATATTGTCAACTGCAGCTGCACCCGCATCGACATAGTCATCCCCCACAGTCAACCTGACGACTGAGGCATCAGGTGATGTATTTAATGTAATGGCAGGCGCAATCCAATCAGGTGCAGTGACGATTTTTTCTACGGTTTTAACCGGAACTTGACAACTTTTACCGCCCGGGCCATAACCCAGCAGCCACATCAGCAAGAGCAATATGAAAAGAATAATAGCTACACTTCGCCACAGTCTCTGAAAACCCGCCCAATGGGGTGTAGAATATGCTTCGTTTGTATCAGTCATGATTTCACCTCTCCCCCGTCAAGTACATCCTGCCATGCTTTTAACGCTTCCCATTGATTTCCAGCAGCAAAATTGGATTGTGCCGGCCATGTATCAGGTTTGGCGAGAGTAAAGGCAGGCCCTGCTTTGTCCAGAATTTTTTGAATATGAGCGACATCTGTAAGGGCAAGTTCGCTGTAGGTATGAATACCATCATCGTGAATCAGGTCATTGATCTTGGGACCAATACCTTCAATAACAGTGAAATCATTTCTGCCTTCCTTATACGTGACATTGAAGCCGACATCCTTTGCCCGTTTATCATTGAGTTCCGATCCTTTTTGATATTTGTCCAGCTGCTTCTCCAATTCACTGACCCTGGCGACATAGTCATGATTGTCGACATCCCCGGAGCCTTCCCCCTTGGCTGCTAAGGAAGAAATAGCAGGATAAACACCGCCATCCAGAATATCCTGCAATGCTTTCAATGCAGACCAGCGGTTATGTGACGCAAGGTGAGCCTGGTCAGGCCAGGTGCCAGGTTGGGCCATCTGGAAATTTGGTCCGGCTTTCTCCAGAATTTTCCGGATATCTGAAGGACTCATCTCAGACAACCCCCTGAAGGTATGAACACCCTCTGCATGAATCAGATCATTAACTTTAGGATCAATACCCTCAATGGCAGTGAAATCATCTTCTTTTTTAATTTCGACACCGGCAGCAGCTGCTGCCTTAAGACTAATGGCCGGGCCTTGCTTCCAATCCTCGATTTCTGTCTCTAGACCTTGCTTCCAATTCTTTATTTCTGCCTCCAGCCCGCTAATCTTTAGATTCTCACCTTCAAGAACCTTAATCCGCTTAAGATGTTCAGGGTTGTCGACCAGCCTCTCAACCTCTATCTCTACAATCTTCTCAACTGGCTTTTCTATGATCTTTTCAACCTCAACAACCGTTTCAACCACTTCCGGTTCAGTGCTCTCAAAGGTGGTGATTTTTTCCAGCAGGTCTCCTTTTTCAGCATTCTCTGACTCTAACCTGCTTATCAGAGAAAGATGTTCGGGGTTATCAACTACCTTTTCAACATTAACGGTTTTCTCAACAATCTTTTCCACAGGCGGCTCGCCATGTTTTAGCCGACGTGCAAACCAGCCGGACAGTAACCAACCAACAAAACCACCAGCTAAATAGGGCCATAAATTACAGGGTAGAGGGTCCATAAGTATTTTCCTCCAGGGAGAATTGGAAATAAGAAAACTCTTTTCAGATCAATGCTATAAGGGACTGGAGTAACAGCCGTAATCTCCGAAATAGTTATTATGATTACAGAATCAAGTAATTAAAGTCAACTGTATATCACAAATTAGTGGAATATATTGATTTCACCCCGTTCCAAACATTGATGGCGTCGTAAAAACTCCGATCTCCTTTGCCCGGAATGTGGGAAAGAGAAAATGATCCATATTGAGGATTTACCTAATGTGTAACTGGATACCTCCTGACCGTTGCTGAGTTATATAACTTAACCCTACAATCTAAAAAGGTTAGTGCACCATTCTACACTTACGAAAAATGGAGTCTTAGCGTAGCCCGACTCCTACACGCCCCCACTACATGCACCCCACCATCACATGCGCCCCGACGAACTTGATGGTTAAAAGAAAGCATACGGTCAGTTTTGCAGGGCATTAAAGATAAAAAGAGAAGGGTCTGAACCTCTATATTGTCTATGTTACCGGCTTGAAGATTTCGTAGAAGGTTCGTTCTCCGATAAGATGGTCGACGTTTCCCTGAAGATCTCTTCTTTCTTTGCTGTTAAACCAAGCCTTCCAGTTCTCCTCTGTTTCCCACTTACTCACAACTAAATAGTCCTCAGCACCTTCAGTGCTTTGCAAGGTGTCTGTCGAGATATATCCCTCCTGAACTTTGGCACGTTCATTCAATTTACGCAGCAATGGGATGAGTTTTTCGGGTTCTCTCACTTTGAACTTTCTTTTGATGACGACATGAATAGCCATTTTTCGCTCCCTTCATAGAGTGGATGGACTTATCGCATTCTGTAATTGTATCAAACCTCCAATAACAGCTACTTTCGACCGAGCTCAAACGAACAGGTCATTACCTCTGCACCTTTTAATAGCGCCCTTTCAATAGCAACTCGATATAAACTATGTATTAGTCCATTAAATGGAAAGTCAAAAGATCTGTATCAAGTGTGATCACAATTATATTTCTGCGCCTCTACATTGCAAGCGCTGGAAAGAAACTGTCAGATATCACACCTTTCGACAGGAATTTATTTGCACTTCAAAGAGATAGTCATCATGGGTGGACAGTGTCAGAGCATCCATTAGAATTTTTTCTATGGTAGTCGTAGTTGAAGCTTGGTAGCCGAATGCATCTATATAAGCCAGCAGTTTCTCCCGGGAACCAGGCTTCTAACGTCCCCTTATGAAAGATATAAGCAACGTGATGTGGTAAAAAAATAATGGACACTTTCTTAAGAGTAAATTTACAATTCTTGGGGAGGTGTTCAATGAGTAAAAGGAAAAGACGAAAGTACAGCGACGAATTCAAAGAAGAAGCGGTAAAACTCATTATCGAGCAGGGCTACAGCATACCTTCACAGGAATAAAGTTAACCAACGCTTAAAGGTTGAAGGCATGAGACTGCCAGTAATTACCTTAACTGTAATTGATCACTAAATGCGATCTTGTTCCGATTCAAGCAACTTTTGTTTTCGTTCAGTTCCCCATCGGTAACCGCCCGTCTTTCCAGTTTTCGATACAACCCTGTGGCATGGGATGACCACAGCAAGTTTATTTGAAGCACATGCAGAAGCTACTGCACGAACCGCCTTCGGTTTACCCATTCGTTCAGCCACATCACTGTAGCTCATTGTCTGACCAGGTTTAATTTGTCTTAATACCTCCCAGACTTGTTGTTGAAAAGCTGTGCCTTGAATATCGAGAGGGACTTCGAAAGTATCTTCCGGTGATTCTATGAAGTCAACGACCTCTTTGATTAATGTTTTAAATCCTATATCAGCCTTATCAAGCTGGGCATTCGGGAATCTGGCCTGAACTTGTTTTGGAAGCGTGTCTGAATTATCTCCAAATTCAATTGCACAGACTCCTCGATCAGTTGCAGCAACTATTACCCATCCAAGAAAACACCGAGCAAGTTCATACGTTATAGTTACCCCATCTGCTCCTTTACGATAGACCTTGGGCTTCATTGCCAATTGATCTCGCTTCTTATCATAGGCACTACCACTGGAACCATATCCGGCTGAGTAGATCGCATCAGTGACTGATGGACTTGTTTTGAGATTCTTCTGAAAACGTCGTGATTGATGCCTGCCAGCATACTGTTTAGGGGTGACACCAACTATCTTTTTGAATAGTCGATGAAAATGATAAGGACTCAAATTTACTTGCCCTGCTAATTTGTCCAGTTTGATAGTTGTGTCACTTTCTTCTATAATCCTGCATGCATGGATTATCTTTTGTTTTATTTCCTGAACCTTTGATGTTGCCGTTGGTCTACATCTTTTGCATGCTCGATATCCTGCCGCCTCAGCGGCGTCACAGGTTGTAAAATATTCTACATTATCACGATTGGGTAACTTCGATTTACAACTTGGCTGGCAATAGATACCAGTTGTTATGACTGCATAATAGAATGCACCGTCAGCACTGGAATTGTTCTCGCCAACTGCCTTCCATCGTTCCTCATCCGTATTGAATTGCGCTGGAGTCATTTTCAGTTCCTCTCAATCAATGACAATCAATGTATTCCTGCAATTTCTCATGCCATTTTACAGTATCATGTGTCTGTGGATCAGTTGCCTCATTCATCAAAAGATCAACTAAGTGCCTTGGGGTCTTTCCTCCAATATGCATGGATTTTATGCAGGAAACGCAGTATACACAAACATCTTCACAAGGCATCGATTCAGCTCTTCTTCTCATCGCTTTATGAACCTTATCCAGAGGATGTTTGGGGTAAAAATCATCACCACAGCATATAGAGCGTGTGCCGTTGAATTTTGTTTCGAGAACTTCAATATTCATTTTTTTAAGTAAATTGCGAACAGCCTGATGAACTTGCGGTTTTTCACGCACTGGGCAAGCATCATGCACTGCCATTTTTAATCCCTGATAATCGGGGTACTCAAACGAGTCAAGATCATCAAGAATCTCCCACAATGATATTGTCGATACACCTTCATACAGGCTTCTGAACCGCCTGTCACAACCCGCACATACATTTATTAATACTGACCCTTCTTCAATCTGTGGATCATGACGGCAACATATTTTGTGCATAGCCGTTTGTTTATAGTTGTTGTTCAAATATTCTACAATCTTATCTTCCATTTCAGGCTTATAAATGCTTAAGGCGCAGCCCGGATTAAAATATGTTTTCATTATAATATTCTCCATTCTTTTTCATTTCAGTCAACACCGTCAAAATACTCTCTATTAATGCAATTGCCCAACCAACAGGCTCACGGTGATGGCAATACCGATCCAGAAAGTTGTTTTTAGAACTTCCAACAAACGCCCTGAAGAAACTATGAAATATTGGTTCAGAGTTTTACCTACAACTGGAAAGCTAAGCAGACATTCATTTGAGTTCATTGATTTTATTTCGGGCTTCATGTGTCTTCCTCCGGTTTTTATTGATTGGATTAGACACAGTATATAGCCCTCTACACAATGAAACACTCAGGTTCTTGCTATCTAATTCAAATTTATGATTACCAAAGCGAATGTATGTTGTTTGCAGTGAATCGGTTCTAAAAGATGTTTCCTGTGCCCCTAAGGAAACCATGAGGCTGCAAAAGGATGGGGGAGAGGTCTTGCGCTCTCCCCCTTATCTGCATTTATTCTTGATCATCCATACAGTGTTTCAATCCATCTGATTGCCTCAGAATCATTTACCTTGCCCAAATATCTCTGGGTGGTTGACAAGTCAGCGTGCCGTAATATTACTTTGCTCACAATCTCAATAGGAGTACCTGATCGAGAAGCATACGTTGCAGCATGACGCCTAAGATCATGTGGACGCAATTCTAAATCTACGAGCTTTCCAGCTTTTTTTACCATCGACCAAGCAGCAACATAAGATATGGGAAAAATGCGGTCGTCCAAGCTGAAATCATTGGCTCTAACGTAGTCGTTTAACCTTACCAGTAATTTCCGTGGAACATAAACTGTCTCTCCAACTCGACCACTTTTCGGATTCTGGATGGCCAGAGTCCTCTCTTGGATGTCGGCTGGCCTAAGGTTTAGAACTTCTCCTATTCTCATACCTCCCCTGGCCATTAACTCCAGCATAATCCTGTTACGGCTGTTCATTGTCCGGAAGATAATCTCTTCGATAGTTTCTTTATCTACTATTTGCCATTGAATGGTTTGGGGGCGTTTGAATATCTTTTTGATAACTGTGTTACAGGGATTGATCAGGGAGGGTAATGCGTTATTGATGCTGAAATTATAGAAAGATGAAAGTACTGAGTAGCGGTTTCTTTTGGTGACCTGTTTATTGTTTTGAGTCAAGGATATCAGAAACGCCAATACCTCTGCCTGGGAAATGCTGGCAAGATCACGTTTGCCAAACTGGACTGTGAAGCGTGAAAGAACAAACTCACAAGTCTTAATAGTATTTTTTTTTGGAGTTGGCTCGGTGATACTGCAGATGGAAATCGACTGCTTGCGAAACTTTCATAGTGCACCTCCTGTTGTGTTGGAAAATCATGAAAACTGCTTCAATTTAATGATATCAGAGAAACAGGATTGATGGTTGGGGCACCACAAGAGTAACAGGAATTATCTTAATTCATACTTGTGTACATGCATCTTGGCTTGCCAAGGGAAACTTAATACAAATGTAAATTTTGTAGTACGAGATTGTTACACATCTTTCAAATTTACAAGCCTTGAAATATGCCACAATGTGTCATACTGTTGCTCCTAACAGTATGTTGCTATTTAATTGTTTAGATTCAACCTTCCAAATATGCTGCGAGACTTTGCAGCATTGCTATGTACCATACCGCAAAACATCTTTTCCTAAGATATACGTCAAGGATAGACACCCAAGACCGGGGTTTAAAAAAACGCTGGTCTTTAAAAAACAAGTTCTGGAGGACAAAATGATTATACATCAAAGAAAAGTCAGATACGGCGAAGACTACCCAGTATTTTTCGAGACACTTGCAAAGGTTAAAGCCTATCTTGAACAAAAACATCCTGAAGTCTCAGTTGATCTCATGTACAACCTGGCAGGAGAAAGAGGTTGGGCAACGATTCAGACACACTACCCTTCGCTTGCTGACTACGAGAGAATCGATGCCGATATGGATAACGATGAGAACTATTCAAAGTTGTTCGAGTCTATCATAGAATCTTCAGGAGACCTGCCAGTAGATCAATTCTATCGTGTAATTCAATAGCTAGAGAGCTACTTTGTGGGTGTTTCAATTTTACTTCCTTAAGAGGGGACGAGACAGGTGCCCTCTTGGAATATTACAACCAATTCTCCAACTTGCTCAGGAATAAAATCAACTTCAGCAATCATGACTGATACAGTAACCTCACAGGAAACATCTTTACCAGGCAAAATCTTCAGCCGTTTGCTGTTGCCAGTGGACATCTTGATTGGAGGTTGCAGGATTTTGCCAGGATATCCATGCCTACGCATTTGATGACTGCTCCATAAACAAGCAAATCACTCACATAATGGCTAAGACGATTTATGTAACTTCTCCAAGAATTGATTGTTCTAGAGAACAATGCAGGCCTGTGATATAATGAATTAAGTAATTTTTGCAGAGCCCTTATTGCCATTAACCTTGTTACTCACGTAGCAGAATATCTTGGATAGTTGCAGGAATTGTTAAAGGAGGGCCAGTATGAACAAATATTTTGTGCTAATAACCTCATTTATTTTACTTTTTCCTCCTTCTTTGCTGTCAACAGAGCTTGCCATTTTAACTGAGAACCTCCCTAATTTGAACTATTTAAAGAATGGCGAACTGGTTGGCCTTTCTGTTGATATAGTAAAAGAAATTCAGAAAAGAGTAGGGTCTCATGATCAAATCAGAGTCTTGCCATGGGCTAGAGCCTATAGTTTGGCTTTGAAAGAGGAAAATGTTGTGCTGTTTAGCATAACACATACAAAGGCTCGAATAGATTTATTCAAGTGGATTTGCCCACTTATAACGAAGCGAGATATTCTCGTTGGTTTGAAAGATTCTGCACTTGTAATTAACAGCCTGGAAGATGCAAAAAATGTAAAACGTATTGGAACTATACGCGATGATTCAAAAGAACAACTACTTAAAAGCCTTGGTTTTAAAAACTTAGAACCTGTTTCAGATGAACAGAAAAACGCAAAGAAACTTATGCTGGGACGTATTGACCTTTGGGTTAATAAACAACCCGGATTAAAGACCGTTTGTGATTTGGCAGAGGTTGACTATAGCCAGTTAGAGGAGGTTTTTCATCTCCGGAAAAGAGACCTTTGTATCGCATTTTCAAAAAAAACGTCTGATTCAATAGTAGTTAAATGGAAAGATGCCTTTAATGAAATGCTAAACGATGGAACAATACAGCAAATACGAATGAAGTGGAATGCTGAGTAGTAGAATATTCAAACAAGATATTTTTGTCAGGTTGTGAACTGTCTTTACAGGTCAATCCTACATGAAAGAGGCAAAAGTTGGTGTCGTGTAAATTATGGCTATTAGGTGCTAATTGCATCTTTCTCTCTGATGGGCAGTTAGGATAGGAAATTGTTCAGTGACTTGATGTGATACACTTGTTGTAGCAAAGATACAGTATGTTGATAGAAGGATCCATTGAAGTGTTGGCTGAGGATGCATGTAAATTCCTATGTTAGCCGAAAGCTTTACAGGAGATTTCTTATGTACAGATCATTTCTATTCTTACTTTTCCTGTTTTTGGTATCACCCCAACCTTTGTTCTCTGCAGAACTTACCATTCTAACTGAAAACCTGCCTCCATTGAACTATTTGAGAAATGGTGTACTAGTCGGACCCTCTGTTGAAATCGTTAGAGAAATCCAGAAAAGAGTAGGCTCTGATGAAATGATAGAAGTATTCCCTTGGGCAAGAGCATACCAGCTGGCACTGACAGAAAAAAATGTTGTGCTGTTTGGCACGACCCACACAAAAGAGCGGAATGAATTATTTAAATGGGTTGGTCCTCTCGCTACGAAACGGGATATTCTGCTTGCTAAAAAACAGGAGGGAATAGAGTTGCAATCTCTAGAGGATGCAAAAAAAGTTCAGCGCATTGGGACGCTAAGAGATGACACAAGAGAACGGTTGCTGAAAGAAAAAGGTTTTACAAACCTGTACTCTGTATCCGATGAACAGAATAATGCCAAAAAGCTTATGCTTGGCAGAATTGACTTATGGGCCTACAAGAAACCCGGTTGGCGCACTGTATGTGAGTTGGCGGGTATAAACCCCGAAGAGTTTGTCGAGGTACTTGATCTTAGGGAGATCGATGTAAGCATAGCGTTTTCCAAAACAACCTCTGATGCAATTGTAAATAAATGGCGAAATGCATTTAAAGAGATGTTGTCAGACGGAACGATTGACCGTATTCGTGCTGGGTCGCCTAACGATCAATAGATACAACCAACACTGATCAACGAGTAAAGTACCTTCACGATAAGGTTGTAAGCAACGTTATTCAAGAAAACGATTTCTAAAATACGAAACCAGCTTTTCTTACGAGGGAACAACTGTGAATGGAAATCTTCTAAAGCTCTCTGTTTTAGTTTTTCTTCTCATTGCCTTAATTCCTCTCTCTTCTCCAGCCGCCGGGAAAGACTTGAAGATAGCTCTTCTCTTATGGCGTGGAGAAACAATGGCGGAGAAAGGTTTTAAAGATGGACTTGAAGCATTCGGATATACAACAGAGTTTGTTACATTTAACGCTGATCAGGATGTAACAAAACTTGGTAATTTTTTAAGTTCTATTGCCTCTCAATCAGATGAATTCGATTACGTTTACACGTTTGGTACAACTATCTCCAGAAGGGCCCAGCTAGTCTTAAACAACAAAGTTCCCCAGCTTTTTAATATCGTAACTGATCCGGTGGGAGCTGGGATTATAGAAAAGGCAACAGCAGAGAGGGGCAACATCGGTGGAGCAAGCGATGCAGTACCCCTATCCAGGCTGTTTAAGATAACAATCGATTTTTTTGGGTTCCAAAAGATTGGGCTCTTTTTTAATCCTCGTGAAAAAAACTCACTGTTAATTAGAAAGGAAATTCAGGCCTTGGCAAAGACTCACCGGTTCGAGGTTGTAGATTTTCGATCACCACCAGCTGCACAGATATTAAAAGAGAATTTACAAAAACTTATTGATAATCCCAAAATGGTCGACGCAGTATACTTGCCTGCAGACAGTTTTCTCGTGTCAAATGCAGCTTTAATTGGAAGGCAATTACGCTCTGCAAAAATAGTGAGTATTGGTTCTGTCAGAAATTTTATTGAGGCAGGAGTGCTCATGGGATTTGCGGTTGACTACTATGAATTGGGGAAAGCCGTGGCGGCAATTGTTGACAGGAATCAGCGAGGTGAAGAGCTGCAACAAATCCCTGTTGCCCGTGGTGATTTTTCCCTCATGATCAATCAGACAACGAGTGAATTACTGGGAATTAAAAAAACTGAATTTGAATCAATGACTATCGAGATCATTCCTTAGTGTTTGTAACCTATAGGCCTTTGGGGTTTTGGGGTGAGAATTTTGGACACGACTGGCGCCGTGAAACAGTTAATAAAACCTCATAGTGTGAGTGGAAGGTTCAGCATCGCCTTTATTGGAGTGGTGACTCTAATATTATTTGTATATGCGGGAATCGCAATCTGGATTGATAATAGTCGAATTAACAAAGATTTAGAACAGAGACTGGAGAGGGCATTACACCTTTCTACCATAAGCCTGCCAACTCCATTGTGGAACCTGGATAATCATATTGTTGATGATTTCATTGAAGCTTTATTTCTTGATGAATCGATGGTTTTTGCAGAAGTGACTTGGGGCGAAAAGGTCATCTCAAAGAGAGTACGGGAAGAGTACAGCCAATTTGAGTTCTCTTCATTAAACAATCCCTCTCTTTTTCTTTCGACGATTTCCGATATTCTCTATGAGGGCAATAAAGTAGGTAAAATTCGGTTGTCGATATCACGCGAAACGGTAAAGAGGGAGATGATTAAAGGTATCCTTCAAACCATTTGTCTGACAATTTTTATAATAGTCGCCATTACAATAACCTCTCTTGTCATCACCAAAAAGTATATAACCGCGCCATTATTAAAGTTACAAGATTCTGCATCTTCAATTGCTACAGGTAATCTTGACACTTTCATAGATAAGAGCAGTCATAGTGAAATTGGCATACTCGCACAACAATTTGACAAAATGAGAGAGTCTCTGCAGTCTCTGTTTTTAGAAGTCAGTGAAAAAAAATCAAAAATAGAAGAATACAGCCGTAATCTGGAACAGAAAGTTGACCAGAGAACCCATGAATTAGCGCAATCTGTTGATGAGTTGCAGGCTCTTGGAGAGGTCAGCAGGGTGGTAAGCTCAACACTGGATTTAAACAAGGTATTGACAAGCATTCTTCACCACGCAGTACAGCTATCGGATACAAAAGGAGGAACTGTTTTTGAGTTTGAAGAATCCGAACAGGTTTTTGTTCCGAGGATCTACTATGGTCTCAGTAGTGCCATTGCCAAGAAACTAGAACGTTCAGTTTTGCGTATAGGAGATAAGACGGCAATTGGGCAGGCGGGTCAACAAAAGGCTCCGGTACAAATTTCTGATTTGGAGATTGAATCGGAGTACCCGCTCCCTTATGTCCTAGAGGATGGGTTTCGCGCACTCCTTGCTGTTCCATTAATGCGCCAGGACAGACTCATTGGTGGTCTAGTCGTTATGAGGAAATACGCCGGAAACTTCTCTGACAGAACCGTAGGTCTTCTGCAGACGTTTGCAGCTCAATCTGCACTTACCATCTATAATGCACAGCTTTTTAAGCAGATCGAGGAAAAAAGTTCTCAACTTGAGCTTGCCGACAAACATAAGTCCGAATTTCTGGCTAATATGAGCCATGAATTACGAACGCCTCTAAATGCAATTCTTGGCTATACAGAGTTAATACTGGATGAAATCTATGGTGATATACCAGAGAAAATTAAGAAACCTCTTGAACGGCTGGAAAAGAATGGGCGTCATCTGCTCAACCTCATAAATGATGTACTGGATCTTTCGAAAATTGAGGCTGGCCGCCTTACCCTCTCTTTAGATGATTACTCGCTTCGGGAATTAGTAAATACGGTACTGATTTCAGTTGAGGGGCTGGCCGAAGAAAAAGGTATAAAATTGTCGGCGACAATTGACATGGACCTTCCTATAGGTAAAGCAGATCAACAGCGAATTGGCCAAGTACTTTTAAACTTACTGGGAAACGCTATTAAGTTTACAGATGAAGGGGAGGTTGGAATAGAGGTCAGTACAACAAACAGCGCTTTTCTCGTTTCCGTCCTGGACACTGGTCTGGGGCTGTCTGTAGAAGATAAGCAAATAATTTTTAAAGAGTTCCATCAGGTTGATGGGTCGAGTACAAGAGAAAGAGGCGGGACAGGTTTGGGTCTCTCCATTGCCAAGAAAATAGTTGAAATGCACGGTGGCACTATCTGGGCGGATTCCCGGTCTGAGGGCGGTGCAATTTTCAGTTTTTCAATTCCAATTTGCGTAGAACAGCAGGTAGAGTCGTAATGGGTAAATTGATCTTAGTTGTTGAAGACCAGGAAGATAATCGGAGAATTTTGAGGGATCTGTTGACCAGCAGCGGTTTCGAAGTGGTTGAAGCTGTTAACGGTATCGAAGGGGTACGTCTGGCCGAAAAACTTATACCGGATCTCATCCTGATGGACATCCAGTTGCCGGGTATTGATGGCTATGAGGCTACCAGGCAGATTAAAGCGAAAGCAAACTTAGCTTCCATTCCGATCATTGTTGTGACTTCCTACGCACTGAGTGGAGATGATAAAAAAGCCTATGACGCTGGATGCGATGAGTATGTTGCAAAACCATTCAGTCCTCGTAAGCTCCTGGCGAAAGTACGCAATTTTCTGAGCTAACCAACAATGAGGGATAAATGAGAGTGGTGCCACTCATCCTGATAGTAGAAGATAATCGGGAAAGCAGGGAAATATTGGAAGCAAGGCTGCTCGCTAACGGTTACGAGGTTATAACTGCGCCAGATGGTGAAGCAGGCTTGCATTTGGCTAGAGAGAAAAATCCGGATCTTATCCTGCTCGATATTTTGATGCCAAAGATGGACGGTTTGGAAGTGTGTAGAAGGATAAAGGGGGATTCAACGCTACCTTTTATGCCGATCATTCTGGTTACTGCGAAAGCTGACTCCAAAGATGTCATTGCAGGATTAAAGGCCGGGGGTGATGAATACCTGGCAAAACCAGTGGATCACGGCGCGTTGCTTGCCAGGGTCCAATCCATGCTTCGAATTAAAGATCTGCATGATACTGTAATGGAACAATCGAATCAGCTGAAAGAACAGTTAAAAACTGCGACCCGAATTCAATCCTTATTCTGGCCAAAGATACCATACTTGACGCATAATTCTCATATTTGGGCTGTATCCGTACCCGCCGGATATGTGGGGGGAGATTTGTATGATGTGATCTCCCAGCAAGATGATAGTGTGCTGACATATGTTGCAGATGTTTCAGGCAAAGGTGTTCCTGCAGCACTTATCATGGCTGCTTTGTCAACAAGAATTCGTTCCGAAGCGTTACTCCAGGATGATCTCAGCCAACTTCTTTTTGCAGTTAATAACAGTATGTATGAATTAACGTTTGAGGAGGGGTATTTTGCTTCCATTATCCTGGTTAGATTTTGGCCGGCAAACGGCAAAGTACAGATAGCTCGAGCAGGGCATCCATACCCTCTCTGGATTGCAGGTGGCATTATACAGAACCTGACTCCGATAAAAGGTATTTCTCTAGGAGTCACCCCGGGAGCAGAGTTCGAAGTAAAGGAGATTGTACTTTCTCAAGGCGATGCGTTGTTTCTTTTCTCAGATGGAGTTTCAGAAGCGGAGAATGACAACCATGAGCTCTTTGGCATTGATCGTCTGGCCAATCATATACAGCATTCACAAGGACCTCCCTGGGGAGAGAGGCTTCTGGATGCTATTGCTGCCTGGAGGGGAACTGCAGAGGTCAACGATGATTTGACCATTTTGGAAATTTGGCGCAATCACAAATAGTTACTCGGGTAAAGTGGACATTAAATTATAGGTTGGTATGAACGTAATAAAAAGTTTCCCTAAAAACCTAGCAACACAAAAAGGTGTTTTGACCTTTGGAAAATTTTTTGGGCAGAACAAAAGGGTTAGAGAATGTACAGGGGGGGGGAAATCATGAGTCGTTATATTATGCTGTTACTGACCGGATTTGTATCTGTTTTTACCTTAAACTCCTGTGCCACACCTGAGACGCAGGATGCTGATGCAGTTACCTCGGGTAATGTTGTTTTGGAAGATTTGGGCAATGGTGTTTGTTATCAGGTCTCTGCTGGATTGATGTGGCAGATTAAGAAAACTGGTGTGATTTCAACCCAAGAGGAGGCTGACGAGTATGTGAAAAAACTTCAACTTACTGGATTTGATGATTGGCGTTTGCCTACTCGTGACGAGTGCCTCTTTTTGTCAGAGTTACTTTTGATGAAAAAGGGAGATTGCGCTATCAAAAAAAGCACAAAAGGATACTGGGTCAGCAACGGTAAGAGGGGTAAAGCAGGGTTTTGGGATGACTACCCGCTTTGCGGTGGCCCCGAGTTTCGTTGGGTAAAAAGTAAGAAGGGGTATGTGCGGGCAGTGCGACCTTAAGATTATATGAGGTAAGGTTAACCGGC
Source organism: Desulfobulbaceae bacterium S3730MH12 (assembly GCA_001750925.1). Lineage (GTDB taxonomy): Bacteria > Desulfobacterota > Desulfobulbia > Desulfobulbales > Desulfocapsaceae > Desulfomarina. Next base: position 2,468 of record MAXH01000202.1, on the reverse strand, counting down.
GGTAGGCAAACGGTCGGTTAACCTTATTCCTGTAAATCTAAGGTAGACCAACTCTCAAGGTGAGAACTGTCAGATCATTTGCAAACTTGTCAATGGTGAATGTCAGATCGGGTCTGAACAACGACAATTGACTTATGATTGTAGGTAAAAACCAAGATCTTTTTGGAAAGTGTTTTCACCAGTAAACTGACACCTTATTTGTTTGCTTGTTACGGATTTTATAATAATTGTACTATTAAGGGCAGTTTGTTTTTGATCATTTAATACAAATCTAACAGTACCTTCTTCCCCTACCTTGAAATTATGTGGTATGTCTAATTCCAGACAAACGCCTCCGAAAGATATATCAACTAAGGTTACTTTCCACTTTTCACCTTTAGTACTATCCAGATCACACTCACCTTCTAAATCGACTTTTTTCCGAATATACCGACGAAACTCCAATTGCACCTTGAAGGTGTGTCCACATTTGCACTTGATCTGAAGGATATGTTTACGATCACGAAATTGCGATACCGATAATGGTTTTACAAATTTGCAATTTGGACAGACGATCACAGTTTGATCATCTGATGAAACAAAAGATCTTCTTAGGGGCGTATTGGTTTTCATGTGATGATCGGTAAGTGTTTGGTTTAGTGTGTAAATATTTACGATATAATACCCTGTCAATCATCCTAAATCAATAGTCCAAAACAAAGTTAGTAAACCACGTCCAAACATGACAGATACCAACCAATAGTTACTCATGGTGGCGAACAAGTACTAGCTTAAAGTCTTTCAACGAGGATTGTAGATTCCCACTCTCCACTACCTGAATTTTGCCGTTAATTCTCGCGTACGATTACATTCCATGAGAAAAGGTATTCCATTGAAAATGAGAAAAATTATGATTTTCATCCGGGTGGATTCGTAGGTAGCTGTAAAAGAAAATGAGAACCATCAGGTAGTAATCGGTGATAATCAACAGTACTATTGCTAAAAGATAAAATCAGGGTGCCAGTTTTACGTCAAGTTCTGCAGGAAGAGTGGCATGAAAACCTACATGCAAAAGGTAATCGTTGTAGAGTCGGGAGGAAACTCGAATAACCCTTCCTATAGTAGCAAAGCTTATCTCTTTTCCTTTGTGGCTGAAGGTAAAAGCAATAGAAAAGGATCTGCTCAGCAGTTGTTTAACAATAGTTTTTTGATTGCATTTGATCGAGAAAGAGGCACCAGAACGAGAAATCTCTTCTAACTCCCCGTTGAAAGATACTTTTGTTTTTATTCCGCTCTTATCTAGCAGAATCGCTTTTGCCCGCCCGTGAACAGGGTGCCGTGGGTGGGTGTGATGGTCCCGCTCTTTTCTTTCTAAAATACGGTCTATCTTTCCAAATTTTTGACAATATTCCAGGATTTTACTTTGCAAACCTGGGTGTCTTTCTTCCCAACTTTCTACTTTTAGACCCTCCAGGCATCTCAATTGCACTTCTGTTTTGGTTATCGCTGTAGCTGAACAAAGGGCGATTGTGGCAAAAGTATATTCTCCAAGAATATCGCCCCGTCCAAGTTGAGCCAACATTTTGATCTTATTTCCCTGCTGGGGAAGACCAATAGTAACTCTACCTTTCTCAATAAAAAACAGTCTATTGTTGAGAGAACCGTATTTCAACAAAACCTTTTTCTCTGGCAGAATATATTTTTTCATGCTGTGAAAAAGACAGTTCCGTTCTTCTATAGTGAGTTGCTCATAGAGTTCAGGCCAGATTACCAGATGATCTTTATCGATAGCCGCCGACATTCCTTTTTCTATCATCTCAGCAGTTTTAATCGCATCGTTAATAGCCATTGGGGCTGTTTCGATTAGTTTATTGCGAAGCTTCTCTGCTCCCTCGAAATCCTCAGCCTCGATTGCTAGTTTAATCCCACCGGAAAGTACTTTTACCTTGTCGGATATGTTTTTTTCGGCCGATTGATCGGATGATCCTTGTTGTGATGACATGATTAGCGTCCTTGCATAGTAATGGTCGGCAAACAATCGGTACAAGCAGTCAATCTATAATTATTAATTATAGATTCTAAAACAAGTAAACTCAAGCCCGATTTACTCCCGAACTATCAATTGTAACGCCTGATCTGTCAGCTGCTACACCACTCTATCGGCATGGGTAGGTCCATACGAGCAATGCATAAAGGACAACTTAGCAAAAGCCAAAAATGAGACAGCAGTCAGCATCCTAAAAGAGATTTGCGCTACTCAAGCGTAAAGGATGTACTGCCGTTCAGGAGATATAATCCGCATGGTTTCTATAGGAGAATGGACACACTAAGGCTGTAGATAGAACCCCAGCGCATTTTGGTAAGCCCTGTCCTCTACAAATTCACACCTTAGAAGAGATACAGGAATTAGTCTCAACATAGCGCAAATGTCAAATTTGATGAAATTTGGTCTGGCAATCTTTTGTTAGCGATCTGTATTGCTTCTTCAT
>MAXH01000201.1 GCA_001750925.1 Desulfobulbaceae bacterium S3730MH12 | reverse complement strand
TTTGTCTGGGAACGTACCTATTACCCACAGTTAGGGCTGATCCAGATAGCTTTATCCGATGAAGATTGTTATTTAATTGATCCCCTGTCAATTGAAGATCTCGCCCCTTTAGGCCAGTTACTATCAGATAGAAGTATTATTAAGATTCTTCATGATGCTCCCCAGGATCTTATCATTTTAAGCCGGGCAACGGGAGCCATCCCTCAGAACATTTTCGACACCCGACTTGCTGCCGGTTTTTCCAACCTGCCTGCTACCTTATCACTTGGCAACCTTGTCAAAGAAGTTCTCGACATTACGCTGGAAAAAACTGAAACCCGGACTAACTGGCTGCAAAGACCCCTTAGTCCAGAACAGATCTCTTATGGTCTCAACGATGTACGATACCTTCGAGCGGTGAGAGTGCTCCTTCTCACACGTATAATCGGACCAAGGATAAAGTCATGGCTCCACGAAGAGTTGAATCTGCTTAACAATCCTGCAACCTACTCAGGGCCTGACATAGATACCCGTTTCAACAAAATCAGGGGAAACAACAATCTTGGCAGGCAGAGCCTTGCCATTTTGAAAAATCTAACCATATGGCGAGAGGGAATGGCCAAAAAGCTGAATCGCCCCCGTGGTCATATTATTAAAGACACGGCACTGCTGGAGATAGCAAAACAAAAACTCCATACCCTGGAAACACTACGTGACTGCACTACTCTTTCTTCCAGAGCATTCAAAAAATATGGGGAAACTGTAACAGCAATTGCACAGCAAACCATCAGCCAGGCGCCGAAAACCTACCCGTCCCGCCGCCAGTCTATACGATTAGATAGCAGCCAAAAACAATCACTGAAGAAACTCAACAGCCTCATCGCCTTGAAGTGTAACCTCCTGGGAATTGCACCCAGCCTGGTTGGCAGTAATTCTGAACTGAAAATGCTCATTAAAATATTGAGCAGCAGTAAAAGCCAGGATACTATTCAACTACGGCAGACAGAAGGATGGCGAAAAAACCTCCTGGAAGTCTTTTTTCAGCAAAACAGATAACCGGTTCGGAGACCCTTATGCACACTGAGAGAAAACTAAACAGACTCTTTTGGATCACCCTTATATCTCTTTTCACTGTTTTTTCATTCTCGGCACAGTTTTCAAAAGCCGCAGACCATAAAGGCTGGGAACTCAATTCAGAGTACAACAGTTACTATGATTACAAAGAAATGGACAAACTAAAGGGAATAGTTTTAAAATTTAAGAAGGTAACTCCGCTTCCCGGCATGGCACCGGGTACCGCCTTTATTTTACAGGAAGGTGATGAGGAGATACTGATTCACCTTTGCCCGAAATCATTTGCAGACGCCAAAGAGACAGGTATTCGCAGGGGAATAAAAACAAAAGTGAAAGGGAGTTGGGCTTTTATTAACGATCAGGATGTTTTCATAGCCTCAAAAGTAAAACAGGGGGAGCACTTCGAATTTAAAGTACGCCTTACCAAAGACGGAACACCATTCTGGACAATGACACCTGAGGAACTGGCCAGGGAAAGGGCAAGCCAGTAGCACAGAGAACGCAGTGGAAAGAATTTTTTTGACTTCTCTGAGTCCTCTGTAGTTTAGGTTTTCTTGTTTTTAATAACAGGAAAACCTTCCAATGACGGCATCAGTCAGCTTTCTGGGGAGAATGGTCCAGATACCATTTCATCGGATCAATTAACTCAAAGCCGATATCCAACAGCTTCTTTTTAACGTTCATAACATTGTTAGTATGCAGGTAGGGGAAAATTGCACGTTTATTTTCACTCCAGGATTTTGCCGTAAGAACACTTCCCAGAGAAATGTTTTCTTCCGTTATAATATCAATAATTTTTTTCATTTGTCCCCGCTTTTCTTCGGCGAGGATACATAACAGGCTGCCCGGTTCATCGATACCCATTACATTGACAAATGCGGTCAGAAGATCTCTTGTTGAAAGTATTCCTTGCAGATGACCCTCCTCATCAACAACCGGCAAAGCACCAACTTTCTTCTTCTGTATTACTAGGAGAGTATCCTGAAGGGTGTAATAGGGATAAATTGTAAGCGGCTCCCTGGTCATAATATCCTTTATCGGATAGTTCATTATTGTTGCAAGGGTCTTTTCGTAATCCTCCTTTTTCTTTAGAGTGGAGGGCATCGCGTCCCGCATATCCCGATCTGTTACAATGCCGACCAACAGTCCCTCACCATCAATTACCGGCAGATGCCTGATAGAGTTTCCCGACATTATTTTTTTCGCCTCACCAATCGTAAAATCCGGACCTATGGTAATAAGGTCTGTGGCCATTCTCTCGATAACAAACATAGTGCCTCCAAAATACTTTTTTCTAACCCCGCTAAGGGACTATTTTCGGTTCCCCTTGAGGGGTGTGAATGGTGTATATCTTTTTCTCTTTTCTGCTATCGTATATCAGCCATTATCTTAATATGGTTTTCTACCAAAAGCGGCAAAACATCAAGATTATACCCGCCCTCAAGAACAGATATAACCCGACCATCGGCAAACTTATTTACCAGATTGACAATCACTTCAGTAACAAAATCATACCCATCTGTAGTAAGGTTGGTTCCAGACATCAGATCACTGACATGAGCATCAAAACCGGCAGAGAGGAGAATGACTTCAGGTTTGAACTGCTTGAAGGCTGGAACCATATCCTGCATAAGCATTTTCCGATATTCATCATCTCCTTTGCCCGGTAGAACTGGAGAATTGAGAGTAAAACCGGTTCCGTTGGCCACTCCAGTCTCAAACTCCCTTCCGGTACCCGGGTAAGCGAATGATGGGTGTTCATGAATGGAATAGTAGAAGACAGAGGGATCCTGATCAAAAATATGCTGGGTGCCGTTACCATGGTGCACATCAAAATCAATGATTCCAACGCGCTCAATCCCGTATTGTTTCTGTAGATAACGTGCCCCGATTGCCACATTATTGAAATAGCAAAAACCCATGGGTGAATCTACTTCCGCATGATGGCCTGGAGGACGAACTGCACAAAAAGCATTATCCACGTTGCCGGCCATCACCTCGTCAATTGCCTTTAAAACGCCTCCAACTGCCAGTAAAGCAACTCCGTATGTATCTCTGCAAATTGCATTATCAGAATGATCAAATTCAGAGAGGCCCATAATACACGTTTCCTCAAACCTCATTATATAGCGAATATTATGCACTGCCTCAATCCATCGCTGATTTGCTTTCTCCGCGGCAATCATTGTTAACTTGTCAAGCAATCCGGATTCCGATAGCCCTTTATAAATCGCTTTCAATCTCTCCGGCGATTCAGGGTGATACTCACCGGTATCATGCAATAAATACCTTTCATCATAAACAAAACCTGTTCTTTTCATAGAATATTCACCTGGTCTTCAGGGAAGATATTTTCCGCGCTACGGTTACAATTATGGGAAAACGACAGCCTAGCACCTTTAAACCATAATTTACAACCAATTTTGTTTTCCCCTCTCCGGCAATTGGGAAAAAAGCAATAGGGACATGCCTTCTTTTAATTATTTTTTCCTTGACAAACAAAAAGGCCATAGTAAAACAGAGTAACAATGTTATCTCTCAAGAAAAACTTATGGTTATGTATACATATCATATTATATTAAATATATAGAAACCTTAACATACACTCAAAAACCCTGACGAAAGTACTCCAGCAGCTAAGAACCTACCTTGGCAACATGCCTTAATAACAATGTTATCACAGGTAACACAAATGATTTTAGTAGCATGCCAAAACCAGCCCGGATGAGACGAAAAACCTCATTAACTCATTGAAGAGTGCTTTGAAAAATTTCGGTTCTCGGTGTCCTGCTCCCCGCTCACCGGTTGAAGGTGCCCAAAAATCCATCAAGGAGTTTACAACATGTCCTTAGACAAAAGAGAAAAATTGTTACAAAAAAGAGAAAAAATCGCTCTGGGAGGCGGTTCCGATAGAATTGAAAAACAGCATGCCAAAGGGAAATTAACAGCACGGGAGCGACTTCAGCATCTGTTTGATAAAGACTCATTCATTGAGACCGATGCCTTTGTCAACTGCAGATGCACCAACTTCGGTATGGACAAGCTCGGCTTTGAGGGTGAATCTGTTGTTACAGGATACGGATTGGTAGAGGGGCGAATTGTATACGCCTTCTCCCAGGATTTTACTATTACCGGAGGTGCACTTGGTGAGATGCACGCCAAAAAGGTTGTCAAGGCTATGGATGCTGCGGCAAAAGTAGGTGCACCTCTAGTCGGACTGAACGATTCTGGTGGAGCCAGAATCCAGGAGGCTGTTGACGCTCTCTCCGGCTACGGAGATATTTTTTACCGAAACTCAATCTACTCAGGCGTAATCCCGCAAATATCTGCGATCATGGGCCCCTGCGCAGGTGGTGCAGTTTATTCTCCGGCTCTTACGGATTTTATCTTCATGGTGGATAAAACCTCACAAATGTTTATTACCGGTCCCCAGGTAATAAAAACAGTAACAGGAGAAATAGTATCAGCGGAAGATCTTGGCGGCGCAATGACCCACAACAGCATCAGCGGAAATGTACATTATATTGCATCAACAGAAATAGAGTGCCTTGAAAACATCAGGCAGCTGATTCGTTTTCTGCCATCGAACAGCATGGAAAAAGCACCTGCCGTAACTTTTCAAGACAACCTCAACAGACAGATCGATGAACTCGACAGTCTGATACCCGACAACGCCAATAAGCCTTATGATATACTCGATGTAATCATCCCAATTGTAGATAATGGCGAATTCATGGAGTACCAGAAATTCTTTGCCACAAATATCGTAACCGGTCTGGCACGAATCAACGGCAACTCTGTCGGCATAATCGCCAACCAGCCCAAAGTGATGGCCGGTTGCCTCGACATGAATGCCGGCGACAAAATCTCCAGATTTGTCAGAACATGTGACGCCTTTAATATCCCGCTGCTCACCCTGGTTGATGTGCCCGGATTTCTTCCAGGCACATCCCAGGAATATGGCGGGATCATTCGACACGGTGCCAAGATTCTCTACGCCTACAGTGAAGCCACTGTACCCAAAGTAACTCTTATTACCCGCAAAGCATATGGCGGTGCATATGTTGCGATGTGCTCAAAATCACTGGGAGCCGATATGGTATTTGCCTGGCCTACAGCAGAAGTGGCTGTCATGGGGTCGGAGGGGGCTGTTAACATCATCTTCAAAAGAGATATCGCGAAATCTGAAGATAAAGCGGCTACAAAACAAAAAATACTCGATGAATACAGTGCAGAATTTGCGACCCCCTACAAGGCAGCAGAAAGAGGCTTTGTTGATGATGTGATTGAACCCCGCGCCACCCGTCAACGAATCATAGACGCCTTCAATATGCTTCAGGGAAAAAGGGAAAGACGTCCTGCCAAAAAACACGGCAATATCCCTCTATAAATCCAGGAGACCAACATGACCACAACGGAACTCTTAGCCAAATTTGCAGACCCGGAAATAATCCAGACTCTCTCGCTCTCTGATAAACTTTTTGCAGGTCTGATGGCAACTATCCTCGGCATGGGTATCACCTTTATATCCCTCATTGTATTGCAGTTTGCCATGGTAATCATGGAAAAACTACTAGGCCGACCTGCAAAGCAAACTGTCCAGGAACCTGTACATTCAGGTGTGCCTGCACCCTCGCCGGAGGTAACCACAACAGACGATAATGAACTCATTGCTGTCATCAGCTCTGTCATCGCACTGCAATTGAAAACATCGGTAAGTAATATTGTTATCAGAAACATAGCAAAAGTTGAAGACTCTTCCTCAGCGTGGAACAGGACGGGAAGGCTGGAACAAATGAATAGCAGACTATAAATATCATGGAGATACCCATTATGAAAATGTTCAGAGTAGTTGTAAACGGCAGTGAGTATAAGGTTGGCATTGAGGAGCTGGCTGAAGAAGCCCAGACCCCATCCGTCCAGACAAAGGCTGCCGCTCCAGCGACGCCTAAACCAGTGGTTTCAAAGCCACAGTCCGCCCCGCCTGCACAACAGAAGCAGGCCCCGCCCACACCGGATGCCGGAGACATTGACGGAACAGTGATTGCCCCCATGCCCGGGACTGTAATCTCCATTGCTGTAACCGATGGTGATACTGTTTCAAAAGGACAGACCCTTTTGATTCTCGAAGCCATGAAAATGGAAAATGAAATAATGGCCCCCTGTGATGGAACTGTTCAAGAGGTCAAAATAAGTCAGGGAACATCAGTCAACGCTGGAGATATTCTGGTAGTAGTGACTTCATAAAGGGAGGCTCCCACCATGCTGGATTCATTTATAAATTTTATCAGAAGCACAGGTTTTGCCGGTCTTACAATCGGCTCGATTGCAATGATCGGCGTAGCCTGTCTTCTTCTCTACCTGGCAATTGTAAAAAAATTCGAGCCACTTCTCCTGGTACCAATTGCCTTCGGTGTACTTCTTACCAACCTTCCCTTCGCCGGTCTGATGGCCGAACCGATATTACAAATCACAAAAGATACCATCCATACTGCCGAACCGGGGGGACTTCTCTACTACCTTTTCCAAGGTGACCACCTTGGAATTTTTCCTCCGCTGATTTTTATGGGAGTCGGGGCAATGACTGACTTTGGACCACTTATTGCCAACCCCAAATCTCTTCTTCTTGGTGCAGCAGCCCAATTTGGCATATTTATCACCTTTATGGGTGCAATAGCCTCGGGACTATTTACAGCTCAGGAGGCAGCATCCATTGGTATCATAGGCGGTGCAGACGGCCCCACCGCAATTTTCCTTTCTTCAAAACTGGCCCCCCACCTTCTCGGCCCAATTGCCATTGCAGCCTACTCCTATATGGCACTGGTTCCAATTATTCAGCCACCAATCATGCGGTTGCTTACTACCCAGAAAGAGCGTGTCATTAAAATGACTCAACTCCGGGAGGTCAGCCAACGGGAAAAAATACTCTTCCCCATCATTGTAACCATACTGGTTTCATTAATTGTCCCACCGGCTGCCACGCTAATCGGCATGCTGATGCTTGGAAACCTCTTCAGGGAATGTGGCGTTGTCGGACGACTTGAAGATACTGCAAAAAATGCCATGATCAACATTATAACCATCTTTCTTGGGGTGACTGTCGGTGCCACCGCAACGGCTGAACAGTTTTTGCGGGTGGAAACCCTCGCCATATTAGCCCTTGGCGTCACTGCATTTGCAATAGGCACAGCCTCGGGAGTACTGCTGGCCAAACTGATGAACAGAGTAATGAATGTTAACATTAACCCGCTTATCGGCTCTGCCGGGGTCTCGGCAGTACCCATGGCTGCAAGAGTGTCCCAGGTTGTCGGTCAAAAAGAGGATCCTGGGAATTTTCTTCTCATGCATGCAATGGGGCCAAATGTGGCGGGTGTCATAGGGTCAGCTGTATCAGCTGGAGTTCTTCTCTCGCTCTTTGGCAACTAACATCGTGTCAATTCAAATCAGTTTTTTACTTGAAAACTACTTGCATTTGCATTAAATATTAAAGTGTAACATTGTTCTTATTATGATAGACACTAATAATTTGAATAATGATTAAGGAATATATTTCAAATAGTTAAGTCATGATAACCATAATAACAATACTACACAACAGAGATAAGGTAAAATTATAAATCATGGAATTTCAAGATCTTACCTCTCTGTCAACAAACAACCATAGCACTTAAAC
>MAXH01000200.1 GCA_001750925.1 Desulfobulbaceae bacterium S3730MH12 | reverse complement strand
TCATTTTAACCCTTTAGATTGTTTATAATACAGTTCAATCCAGTTAAAAAAGGCCATCATTAAACCGACCACAAAAAATCCTGCACAGGGAAGGATAAAGAAAAGCAGTGGTTTAAAGCCGAGAACATCATAGCCGAGGATAGCACCCGAGCCGAGAAGTTCCCTGACAAAACCGATAACCACCATACCCACCATAAAGCCAAGCCCCATCCCCATCCCGTCCCAGAAAGAGTCCTTAACACTCTCTTTACAGGCAAACATTTCAAGGCGCATGGTTATGATGGCAAATGCGACGATAAGTTTAACAAAAATCCCCATTTTGGCATACGCATCCGGCAGAAGTGCTGCCAGTACCAGGTCTATTACGGTTACCCATGTTGCAATTGTCAGCGTATAGGTCGGGATGCGGATCCTGGGATGAATCACATTCTTAAAGATTGAAATGGTTACACTGGAAAAAACCTGGACAAAGAGTACGGCGATCCCCAGCATGAGACCATTCATAACAGTTGTTGAGATTCCCACCGCCGGGCACATGGAGAGCGCCAGCCTGAAAATCGGGTTTTCACTTAAAATCCCGTTGACAACCAGCTGCATGCCTGATTTATCATTTGCCATTTCTGTTCTTCCCCCGGGTGCTAAAAAGAGACCGCAAGCTGCTGCTCCTTCAGAACGTTATCTAAAATGGTTACACGGTAGGCAAATTTTTTAACAATATTTTTCACACCATTACTCACCGCTTTTGAGGAGATAGTAGCACCGGTCAGAGCATAGATATCCTGGTCTCTATACTGGCTGCGAAGCTTAAGGATATCTTCTTCGCTCAACCTGCTGTTCAGCGCATCGAGGTATTCTGCAGGAATCGGTTTCTTGACCACATCAATAGTTTTCAGAACCTCAAAAGGCTTCCCTTTAAACTGGTTTTTAAAGTAATCCTGCTCGATTTCCGCTCCAAGCCCGGGATCCTCTTCATGCTCAAGAATTTCCAGACCAACCATTTCAAACTCCGGGTCTACGGCCAGCATCACATTAATAAAGGTCTTAAAACCCTGGAACTTGCCGCCGAGAAGATAGGCGATTCGACTACCACTGTCAGTTACAACAATGGTCTGATCAGCAAAATCTACCACATATCCGGAGCCGGCTGCCTCATTCACGGCTGTATCGCGGATTTCAGCATCTCTTGAGTCCGCCTCGCTCATATCAACGATTTTGCTTTCAAGCAGTTTGCCGTTCAGGTCGATATTGACGAAGAAAAACCCGTCATCTTCACCATGACCGGCCGGGACGAGATAACCAATAGACTGGCTGTCCTGGCCGGAAATAATGTATCGATAGATTTCATGCATGGAAATTGAATCCGGTACTGTCACATCGCCACTGTAACCCAGTAATTCAAGCATAACCTGCTGCTCTTTAGCGTGTTCATTATGTTTCTTGGCATTAGAGGTAAAAATAAAGGTAACACCTATGACAGTGGCGGCCAGCATACATGATACTGTAAGGCGAATAATGATAGTGATAATATCTTTCATTCTGCACCTCCCTGGGGCGGAGCAAAACGTTTCGGTTTAAACCAGCTGTCTAAAACAGTACTCAATGGATTCATGAGAAGAATGGCATAACAGATTCCCTCAGGATATCCGCCCTTCAAGCGAATCAGTACAGTCAAGGCTCCGATACAGATACCATACACAACCTGGGATGTCCTGGTGGTTGGGGATGTCACATAGTCCGTAGCCATAAAAAATGCGCCAAGAATTGCCCCGCCGGTTACAAGCGCAAGCAACGGATCTCCACTGAAATAGGTCTCACCGCCAAACACCCAGGTTAGCAGAGCAATGGTACCAAGAACAGAGACGGGGATATGGTAGGTAATATATTTTCTATAGAGCAGATAACCACCACCAAGCAGGAGGAGAAGGCCCGAGGTTTCCCCGATACAGCCTGGTCGCCATCCCAGAAAGAAGCTGGAATACAATCCGGCCCCGGAACCGAAAGCCTCAGTAAATGCAGCCATTCCCTGTTCTTTCATCACCGCCAGTGGAGTTGCTGTGGATACTGCATCTATGGACGTTCCAAAATAGGAAAAAATCCCGAAGCTCTCCACGGGGGGAAGCCATGCTGAGGTCATGGCAACCGGAAAAGATGCCAGTAAAAAAGCCCGCCCAAGCAGAGCCGGATTAAAAAAGTTATAGCCGATGCCGCCTAAAAGATGTTTGCCGATATAGATTGCAAAAATTGCTGCCAGAATCGGCAGCAGAGGTGATACACCGGGAGGTATGACAAAAGCAAGGAGCAGCCCGGTGAGTACCGCACTCCCGTCCTTTATGGTCACTCTTCGGCCTAAAGCTTTTTGACTCACAGCTTCAACGACCACACAACTGACCACAGAGACAGCTGTTATGAAGAGCGTTTGAATACCGAAAATAAAAACTGATAAAACCAGTGGCGGCATAAGACAGGCAACAACCGTCCACATAATTTTTTCAACCGATTCACTGCTCTTTATATGTGGTGAGACAGAAACCTTCCATAGCTTTACCGGTGCAGTTGCCTGGTCTTCTGACACTTGCTGTTTGATCATTATTCTCCTTCGGTTTCCGGACAAACACGAGCTTTTGTTACGGTCTCTTTGCCTTCATCTTAGCCAGCCTTATAAACTGCACAAGGGGTCGCTTAGCCGGACAAACATAGGCACAGGAACCACATTCGAAACAGTCAAAAACGCCAAAAGGTTCAGTATCCTCGGCCCGATTGGCCTCCACATAGATGCCGATTTCTTTCGGTTCAAGCCCCATGGGGCAGGCTTCAAGACACCATCCGCACCTGATACACTGGGAATGGGGACTGGTGTCTATCTCGTCTTCTGTGAGAAAAAGAATCGCAGAAGTAGTCTTGGTGATTGGGATATCGAGGCTGGACACAGCAAAACCCATCATCGGGCCACCCAGAATAATTTTTGATAATCCGGGTTCCAGCCCTCCAAGATAATCGACAATATCTTTGATTCTGGTGCCTACTTTCAGCAGAAGATTGGCTGGTTTATTGATACCTTTTCCAGCTATCGTGACCACCTTCTCATAGAGTGGCTTGCCGTAAAAAACGCCATCATAAATTGCCTTGGCCGTTGATACATTCTGCACCACAACCCCCACTGCGGAAGGAAGCGCCATTGCCGGGACCTTTCTTCCGGTAATGGCCTGAATCAGCTGCTTCTCCGAACCCTGGGGGTATTTTACCTGTAATGTCCTGACTTTGATTGAACAGTCTCCGCTAGATGCCTGCCCTGCTGCCGCGGTCATCACCTTGACTGCATCCTGTTTATTGGATTCAATACCGATGTAACACTCTTTAATACCGAGTATTTTCAGGATAATTTCAGCCCCTGCAACAATCTCCTCAGCATGTTCAAGCATCTGCCGGTGATCTGAGGTAATATAAGGCTCGCACTCTGCCCCATTAAGCAGCAAGGTATCTACTGGTGAGTTGGCAGGCGGGTTAAGTTTGACGTGGGTGGGAAAACCTGCACCACCAACGCCTATGATTCCTGCATCATTAACCTTCTGCAACAGCTCGGATCCATCAAAGGATTGCCAGTCCTGCTCCAGATATTGAACCGGATCCGGTTCATGATCCACACCAATCGTCAGTGAGGGAGCAGTCACCCTCATCGGATGAGCAGATGTGCCAATCGCCTTTACCTTGCCTGCAACCGGTGAATGGAGCGGTACTCCCAACCCCCTCTTCACTTCGCCGATAAGAGCACCTTCGGCAATTTCTTCCTTTCTTGCAACAGTCGGTGTACAGGGAGCGCCAATATGTTGACCAAGAATGAGCTCAAGCTCATCAGGAACAGGCATCACTTCAATGCTCAGCCCTGCAGTCTGTTCCTTTAGTTCCGGCGGACGAGTACCGCCTTTTGGAAATGTCAGCATAGATT
>MAXH01000199.1 GCA_001750925.1 Desulfobulbaceae bacterium S3730MH12 | reverse complement strand
GCCAATAATAGCCTCTACCATAGCGATAGCGTGTGTCTCTTTAGACTAACAGAATAGGTTTTATCAATTGTTGCGCCCTGAATAAATCTCGACAGTAATTCAGAGAACAAAATCTTGCACCACTACTTTTGATCAGATTAATATATCGCAATTATTGATAAAACTTTGAGAACTGAAGTGCGGAGCATCCCGGAACTCTAAATTTTCTTCTATGGGGATTTAATGCATGCTGAGAGGGGGGAGGTAGGCTCTGAAGTTCGTATTTTTTGAAAACATAACAATTCAGGGAAGCGATATCCTTCCGTAATTGGATGAAATTTGGAGGAAGTATTCAAGTTTTTATGGTGATGCTGTTAAACAGATTAATTTTAGAGGTGTATTGGTCAGAAAATGACACACCCCTCCCGTTTAATTCAAATTTCGAATTTTCGTAAAGCCTTAAACTAACTGCTCAGCAATAGTCAGGATGTATCCAGCAAAAGGTTAGGCAAATCCTCAACATGGACCATTTTCCCTTTACCGCATTCCGGACAGAGAGATAAATCTACTCCAGTTAATCGCAGCATTATCTCCTCAACGGTCTCCGTTATTTTCTCTGCAATTTCTGCATCTGGGTTTATTAATTGGCGAAGCAGAGGAATAGTTGCTTTTTTGTTTGCATGAGCCAGAAAGCCATAGTAGCGGATTTTCATGAATCCACTGGGCAGGATATGCAGAAGAAAACGGCGAATGAACTCTTCCGCTTTCACAGGAGACTCTTTGATTTTGTTTTCATCACTGCGATCACAATAACTGAAGGTGACTCTGCCATCTTCGATTGATACAATCCGATTATTCGTTATTGCCACTCGGTGCGTATAGCGCCCGAGATATTCGAGCACCTGCTCCGGGCCACCAAAAGGCTGTTTAGAGTAGGTGATCCACTGTTTGTCTTTTAATGTTTTGATCAGTTGTATAAAGACCTGTTTGTCTGCAAAACCAGAGGCTCTTCCATGAAAACATAATTTTTCTTGTTCATAGATTTTTTCGAGTTTATTCAGATATCTTTTCCTGAATTCTTTGGCCAAAGATTCGACTCTGAAGAGATATTTATCTCTGGCAGCGACCCATCTTGTTTTGTCAAATGAAAGTACGCCTGCCGGAATAATACAATGTAAATGGAAGTGGTCCATAAGCTTCTGGTTCCATGTGTGCAGCACCGAAATAAAGCCAAGCTGGCCAACGAGTCGCCACTGCGGATCTGCAGCAAAAACCTGTAGAGTTTCTTTGGTCGCCGCAAACAGCATTGCCAACATAATTTTCTTATTATTCAAAATAAGGGGATTGAGTTCGTGGGGCAGTGTAAAAACATTGTGGAAATACGGACACGGGAGCAATTCTGACTTCCTCGAATTGAGCCATTTTTCCTTTACAAGTGTTTGGCATTTCGGGCAGTGCCTGTCCCTGCAGGAGTTGTAGGAATTCTGTTTAAAACCACAGTGGTCACAAGCCTCACTATGTCCACCAAGTGCTGCGGTACGACATACTTGAATATGATGCATTGTTCTGGATTGCTCTGTAGACAAGCAGTGACTGCGCCGATAATCTGCACCATATTTATGGAAGATATCCGCTAATTCGGGTTGCTTTACATTATTATTCATCAATTGCCCTCCTTTTTCAGATCAAGAGAATCAAGAGGACTTTTAAGATCGGCGTATCTAGATGGAACAATGTGGAGATAGATCGTGGTGGTTTTTATCGAGGTGTGGCCAAGGAGTTGACTGATGGTGTAAAGATCGCACCCATTGTATAAAAGATGGGTGGCAAAGCTATGGCGTAATGTATGTAGGCTGCACTCTTTGGTGATTCCTGCTTTTTTTTTGCGTCGTAAAGAGCTTTTGATACAGAAACGCTCGTGATATGTGTGTCAGGCTTCTGGCCTGGGAAGAGCCACTTCTTTGGAGAGTATTTTTGCCAGTACTCTCTGAGTTCATCAAGAAGGTTCTCCGACAGAACAGTATAGCGGTCTTTACGCCCCTTCCCCTGCTCAACTCTGATCATCATTCTTGAAGGATTGCTTTCGATATGTTCAGGTTTAAGCCGAATGGCTTCTGAAACCCGAAGCCCTGCGCTGTAAATCGTTTTGAGGAGAACTCGATGTTTAAGGTTGTTGATGTTGGAGAGCAGGTTACTGACTTCCTCCTGGCTGAGAACTGCTGGTAGCTTTCTGCCTCGTGGTCGTGGCGGCAAACCGAAACGATCGTCAACTTCACGATTACAAATATGTCGATAAAAATATGTGATGCCGGCCAGGTAAGATTTGCATGAGCTCCATTCTAGCTTACGTTCCAAAAGAAGATGGCGAAAATAAGCATGTACCTGATCATCGGTTAACGTCTCAGGAGATTGGTTATGGTGTTTGACCAATCCTCTTACTCCACTGATGTAGCCTCGCTGAGTCTGTTTTGCAAGACCAAAGAACTCCATATGTTCAATGAATTTGTCTCTGATTTTCGTGCCCATGAATTACCTCCTTGATTAAATGAATAAGAATGACGGTACATGTTCTTATCGACCAAAAAGGCAAAAGTATTGAAATGAAATTCAGCCAAGGAGTTGTTGTATATCGTTGTCCACTTTATACCTGAAAGAATCCGCCCTTTGGGCGGAGCCCCACCTGCACGAATGCAATGAGTGCTGGGGGGTGTTTTTTCCGCGTAGCGGTTCAGTTGTGCGCCCACGAAGGCGCCATATCAGCACGGTGTAAGTCCGTGTCAGAGTATGCCACAGCTCTGTAGCTGAAGGTAACTGCGTCGTCGTGAGACGGGGTGGGGAGCAACCGGAAGCAAATTGTCGGTCCGCAGGATGACGAACTCGATTCGGCGGGGTGTTTGCGGCGAGCCTGCAACTGAATGGCGAAGCCTGGAAATCACCGATCACGCTGGAGTGGTAGATAAAGCGATGATCGGGCGCATCACGTGGTTGGAGGTGGAACGACAGGAAGGTAAGGCGTAGTAAGTGGGGAGACCTGCCGTCAAAAGTGATGAATGGCAGGAGTCAGAACCCTCATAGTACCGTAAGCGGTTATCTCAATAGTTTCTCTGGTTAATTTCCGGAAAAGGGGTCCGGAGAATAAATCCCCCTGGCCTAGTGTGGATATGTAGCCCGCCATGGTAGGAGCGAAGAAAGAGGCTACACCCAGAGAATTCAGTGAAAACTGAAAAGACTTGTGAGGGCCGTGGTGAGGTGTGGTTAGCAAAGCCGCACTTATGGGAAGGAGGGTAGGAAGGTGGATACAGGAGGTTTACGGAAATGCAACCAGAGACGGTAGTTCCTAAAGTGCAGTGTATCGCTAAACAAGGAGCAGAATCCCAAAACCCATTAAACTGGGGTTGGGTGGAAGCATCAGTGTGGACTGAGCGTATGTTGGCAGCCCTGGGTAACGGGGTTAAAGGAGGCAAGTGGTTTAGCCTGATTGACAAGGTTTACGAACGACGTACTCTGGAGGCGGCTTGGAAGCGAGTAGCAGCCAACAAAGGTGCGGCAGGAATAGACCGAGTGAGCGTCAAGCGTTTCAACGCCTGTAAAGATCTCTATCTGCAGGAACTTGAGAAAGTTCTGCGGAAGGGGCAGTACCGACCTGAGCCAGTTCGACGGGTATATATCCCAAAGGGAAAAGGGCAATCACGTCCTTTAGGCATTCCCACGGTCAAAGATCGGGTTGTACAAGCGGCGTTGAAGATAGTCCTGGAGCCGATATTCGAGAGAGAGTTTCTCCCAACGAGTTTTGGTTTTCGTCCTGGGCTTGGGTGTAAAGATGCATTACGAAGAGTCGATTATCTCCTCAAGAAAGGATACACCTGGGTGGTGGATGCGGACTTGAAAAGTTATTTCGATACCATACCTCATGAACAGTTACTTGAACGGATCAAAGAGAAGGTTAGTGATGGCAGGGTAATATCTCTTGTGGAAAGTTTCCTCAACCAAGATATTATGGAGGATATGGATCGTTGGACTCCCACTGCGGGAACGCCCCAAGGTGCCGTCCTCAGTCCTTTGCTGTCTAATCTCTATCTTCATCCGTTTGATGCCATGATGGCAGAATCAGGGTACGAAGCAGTGCGTTATGCTGATGACTTTGTGATTTTCTGCCGGAGTAAAGCTGAGGCAGAGGCTATATTGACTGAGGTCCAGCAATGGATGCGGGCAAATGGCTTAACTCTGCATCCAGACAAAACTCATATTGGCAATTGCCTTGGGAAAGGCCAAGGTTTTGAGTTCTTGGGGTACCTTTTCGAAGCCGGGCATCGTTATGTCCGCAAGAAAAGCCTTTTAGCGTTTCGAGACAGAATTCGTCAGAAAACCAAAAGGTCACGTGGTGTAAGTGTCGAGCAAATAATTGGAGAACTTAATCCAAGCCTCATGGGGTGGTTTGGGTACTTCAAACATGCCCGTTCAACTACTTTCAGGGGTGTGGACGGTTTTGTTAGGCGTCGACTACGTGCGGTCCTTCGTAAACAGATAAAACGCCCTGGTCAAGGAACCGCTTGGAGTGATAAATTACGCTGGTCAAATGCATTCTTCGCAGAACGAGGGCTTTTCACTATGCATGAAGCCTGGATTGTAGCGAGCCGATCCCGATGAGGTAACCACCAACTGGAGAGCCGTGTGCGGGAGAACCGCACGCACGGTTCGGAGGGAGGGGAGGACATTGTCCTTCCCTACCCCTATCTTCCAGATTATCTTAGATCATGCGGATCAAATCTATAGGAGATATCACCACTTCAAAAAGGCCGATTTATTGAAAAATCAGTGATATGAAATTCAGTTATTGCCTTGCTCTTAATCCATTTGAATAATTCATACCGGTAATTGTGGATTAATCTAAATCTTTAAGCTCCTACTGGACAAGATAATTCACAAGCACGGCAATATTTAATCACCAAATTGCGTTTCCCATTTTCTCCGATTTCTCCATCGGGAACTTTATTCTCCACGTTAGCAATTATCTGTTTACGGCATATTGGCCGGCGATATTTTTCTTGAGGAAAAGCATTCATTGGACAGGCTTTTTGGCAAAACCCCTCGCAGGTTTCACATGGGGAGAATCCTTCGAGTACTTTTGTCGCTTGGAAATCCCCTTGCAACAGAATAGAACGAAGTCTGATTCTTGCCCCCCACTCCGGATGTAATAGCAGATTATTTCTACCTATGATACCAATTCCAGATAAAACAGCAGCGTCTTTCAGGAACAATCCACCCTTTGCCACATGATATGGTAGAGGTTGAGCATCTAAACCGTACTCCTTTCGGAACCACTGTTTAAGCAACTCTGATATTTCCCTAAGACGTCTATTGCCCCAAGTATCACCTCGTTCCAACCAGTCTAAACGAGGGTCTTTCTCTGGATGATTCAACCCCAATATCAGTACTGTTCGGGCTTCCTTTGGCCAATCAACAATCATGCCATCGTCCAGCTGACCCTGACTTCCCGGATCATCTGGAGCAACTTGATATGAATAACCTTTCAAAACGTCTTTTAAAGGGACAATTCCGGCTCGGATTCCATCATACGATTGAGCTTGCGAGATGATTTCAGTGGTTAGTGAAGATTTTAGTGTCATAATGATAGTTAATGTCTAGATAACACTGTGTGAACAGGGTTGTATAGATGTAATCTGGTTTTTTCTTACTCATTTTTAGAATCGCTCAGTAACTTCGAATAGTTACCGGGTGGTTTTCCTTTGACTGGTGAAGTCAGCCAGCCTGAGTAAAATCCATGCCAAATTGATCCCAGGCAATCAGTCCCCAACTCAGGATAACCAATAGGATGCTGAGCAGTACTGCAGCAGAACCCAAATCTTTTGCTCTTCCCGAGAGCTCATGCATTTCAGATCCGATACGATCGACAACTGCTTCAATGGCGGAATTAATCAATTCAACGATAAGAACTACTATACATGGGACGATTAACAGTATCTGTTGTTCTACGGTCTCTCCAAGCCAGAAAGCAAACGGCAGCATAATCAGCATCAAAATCAGCTCCTGGCGAAATGCAGCCTCGTGTCTCCAGGCAGCGAAGATGCCGCGACATGAGTAATAACAGGCCCGGATAATTCTTTTTGGTCCGCTTCTTTCAGGTTTATTCATTTT
>MAXH01000198.1 GCA_001750925.1 Desulfobulbaceae bacterium S3730MH12 | reverse complement strand
TTCCAAGGTTGCCCCCTCAACCAAATATCCTTTCTGTTTAAAATCTCTTAATCCACCAGCACGCAGCCAGCTATGCTTTTGCCGTCTACCCGTTCCTGGTAAACAAGGCTCACTCCCCCAGTGCATGTTCAAGGGCTATACGCACACTTAACATGTACGGATTACTGGAGAGAGTGGGCGTAGGCGCTAAGGGCGAATTTACCCTTCTTGGCCACAAAAGGCGGGTAAAGCCTGCATTGCTCAATCAGTACTCGATCAAGCAGGACGTCCTATACCTTACCCAACTGGGTTCTAATACTTGTCGACTCAGGGAGATAAGTAAAAAATAGCGCAGCGCCAGTTGGAGGAAGAGATAGGTTCGGACGCTTTTTACCCGAACTGATTACCGCTACCGGCAGTTGTCCTCCCCCCCCTTTGTAGAATCCAATATTGTTCGAATAAGGATTATGACTTTTCAACTCCAAAAACAAAAAATGCTGAACTGCCTCTTCACATAGAGTTGTCTCTCTATAAATTAGTTAGACTTACAAGTCTCAACATCGTCTTCAAAGACATATTCCAAGGATGCTTCGTCCACACTAATCACACAAAATTCGTACAAGGGCTTTTTGAGCTGCTCAGAAGTACGTATCACTGCAATGCCATTTCCATCAGTGACTTCGCTACTCGTCTCATCAAAGTCACCTGTAAATGTCCCAGTAACATTAGCATCGGCAACAGGTTTATTGTAGTCGTTAAAAACAGTGACAGTAGCCTCATCGTAACTGTTCCCTTTGCTCCCACGAACAATTCCAGCGACAATAGACTCAATATACATTGTACTGGCGGTGCAGTCACACGGACCAGCGGCAGCAACAACCGAAGAGTTAGTATGTGTATTCGCTTCCTCATCAGTGACAGTAAGCTGTGCATCAAAAAAACCAGAGTACAAATCTGAAATTGTTGGATTCACACCGATGGCAGTTTGGTTATGAACCGAATAGCCTTTATATTGGAGCAACCAATCATATGAAACTATCGAGCCATCTTCATCATACGAAGCACTGCCATCAAGCGTGACCGAATCAAAGACTGCCTGATCACGACCTGCATTAGCTATAGGAAGATATAAGCCATCGCCCCAAAAGAATATTTCCCAATCTCCACCAAAATTACTCTGCCAAGCAATAGTTTCATTGTAGAGTGATGGTAATCTATCATATGTTGTATTGTCACTTATTTGATGAGTGGTTGTACCGTCCCAATAATATATTTCATAATCTCCATCAACCTGACTCCGCCAAGCAATATTTTTATTGTGGACTGATGGATTTTGATCCTCAACTGTATTATCAGTTAGTTGATACACGGGAGAGTCAACAGAAAAAGATGATGGTGGGAATAAAAACACATAAAATATACTAAAGAAAAAGACTTTCAAACTCTTGCAGCATTGATGGCAGACCTTATCCAAAACAGATCACCCATTAAAGATGAAATTGTAAAATTCAGAGACCAATTTATTGACATGCAATTTTGTTTCTCAGAGGACGATGTACAGGATTTAGCTCCATCCCTGCTTGATGCTTTCAAATAGCTCGATTTCTTCCGAGGACGTAATAATACGAAAATCATCACAATAGGTATTATGTCCCCGGATTAAAATACGGATTAAAATATGATATAAGGAGCCTTAAATGAATAGTAATCCTGTAATAGCAACACTTGGAAGACGCCTCAGACTGGCCGTGATAGGAGGGGGACCAGGATCGTTTATTGGTGGTATGCATCGAATGGCTGCTAGAATTGATGATTGTTTCGAGCTGGTAGCCGGGGTGTTATCATCTGATCCACAACGCGCAATTTCCAGGGCCAGGGAGATCGGTCTTAAAGAGGGACGTGGCTATGGTTCGGTCGCTGAAATGCTTGATGCTGAAAACAGGAGAGAAGATGGTGCAGACATCATCGCCATCATGACTCCTAACGACAGTCATTTTGAATACGCAATGGCAGCACTGGATCAAGGTTTTGATGTCATCTGTGATAAACCCATGACCAATACCATAGAAGAGGCCCGGACTCTTCATGATAAAGTTGTCAGAAGTAAAAGAATATTTTGTTTGACCCATAACTATAGCGGTTATCCGATGACGCGACAGGCAAGAGCCATGGTCTCTGCCGGTGAGCTGGGAATTATTCGCCTTGTGCAGGTCGAATATGTTCAGGGCGGAAAGGCCGATGAAAGTAAACCTGATCGCACTTCCGGACCCCGTTCCTGGAGATTTGATCCAGCCAAAGGAGGACCTTCTCTTGTTATGGGTGATATCGGAACCCATGCCCATAATCTGGTCCGTTTTATTTGCCATCAGGAGGTAACTGAAGTCTGTGCAGAAGTTGGTGCTATCGTGCCTGGTAGAAAGGTTGATGATTTTGCCGGTGCTCTCCTTCGCCTGGAGAACGGTGCCAGAGGCAGTTTCTGGGTTACTCAGGCTGCAGCGGGTGTTGAAAACAGCCTGAGAATACGAGTCAGTGGAACAAAAGGATCCCTTGAATGGCTTCAGGAACTCCCTCAAATCCTTACCTTTAAACCACTTGGGGCTCCTGCTCAGATAAGAACTCCCAATGGGCCGGGCACCCTCCCGCTTTCGGCCAAATCCAGTCGGATCAGTGCAGGACACCCGGAAGGATTTCCAGAAGGGTTTGCCAATATCTATAAAGATGCTGCCGAGGCAGTCGCTTGCAGGATTGCCGGTAAAGAAGCAGATCCGCTTGCCCTGCATTTCCCGACTTCTGCAGATGGTCTTGCAGGAATTCTTTTTGTTGATGCTGTTCTACGATCAAGTAATAATGACAGTAGCTGGGAAAAAGTAGGTTGATGGTGGGATTGTATCTATTATTTCAGGAATTCCGGTATGGAAGGCATCGCCCCCTGCTGCGAACAGACGTAAGCGGCAAGTTTGTTGGCTTTCTCGTTTATATCGTCTAGTTCAAGTCCTTGCAGATAGCCAATGGTTGTTGCCGCTGTGAACGAGTCTCCGGCTCCAATGGTATCGACAATGTGGGAGGTTGCGATTCCCGGATGATCTGAGAAATTATTTGGAGTCATGAGAACACTGCCATTGCTTCCTCTGGTAAGTATTGCCATCCTGAGATTGTATCTGTCAACAAGAACGGTCAGCCCTTCCTTTCCAGTTTCTTTAAAGTCCAACAATCTTGCCAGGATCTGCAGCTCTTCATCGTTGAGCTTGAGGATATCGGTACGTCTGAGTGAGGATTCGATAATTTTCCGTGAATAAAAATTTTGACGAAGATTTACGTCAAAGACTCTCACAGTCTGGGTGTTGAGAGAGTCGAGGAACCTATAGATAGCCACACGTGAGCCCTTCGAGCGTTGAGCGAGAGAGCCGAAACAGACCGCATCCAGTTTACTCTGTATCATTTTCACATAATTATTCACCTGAAGATGGTCCCATGCCACCTTATCAGGAAAATTATAGCTGGCAACTCCTTCTCCATCTATGGTAGCGGAAACATAACCTGTGGCATGGTTATCTACTACAGAGATTGCTGAAACATCCAGTCCACGCTTTTCCAACTCAGCAATAGCCTTTTTTCCACGGTCGTCACGACCGATGGTAGAAATAGGAATTCCTTTTGCCCCTAGAGCTGTAATGTGGTAGGTAAAATTTATCGGGGCACCACCGATTTCCTCAACCTCCTGATATATATCCCAGAGGAGTTCCCCTATTCCTGCGATGGTCAGTTTTTTCATCCTTTTTATTTGGCTCTTCTGCATTTTAAGTTCTTATGAGCTTGCCACCTTTGGGATACTCTGTACAGAGATAATGGAGGGGTAATTCATCCTCTATGATCTTCGGGTATCTACCAAGTTTGTCAAGGAAACAGTTGTCGTTGTTGTCATCATTAACATCCGATACTTCGCCGACAAGGACCGTTCCTGCCCCGGTTTTCCCCCAGAAGCTATGGTATATATAGGGTTCCAAACAAATGCTTTCCCCGGGAGTAAGAGCAACTTTATCACCCGGAGCAACCTGTCTGCGCACTCCATCGATTGCCACGCTGAATGTTGTATCTGAGAGTCCATTTTTATCGTCGGCAAGATAAAGTTCTATCAGCAACTCTCCACCTCCCCGGTTAATGATATCTTCCCGCTTATTCCAGTGATAGTGAAACGGAGTGATCTGGTCTTCTCTAACTACCATAATTTTCTCGGCGTAGCCTTTGGGGTAATAATCTTTTCTCGCGAAGTTTCCGTTGCGAATGGTAAAGAGCAGCAGGCCTGTACTCATAAATTCGTTCAGTCCATAATCAGTAACATCCCAACCAAGACCGTTCTCTCGAATTTCATCAGCCTCTTCACCCTTTGTTTTCCATTCGTCCGGACTCCAGAAGGCAAAAGGCGGTAGCCTGAAGCCACTCTTGTCGATATAATCGATTGCTTCAGCAATATACCTGTTGATTTCCGAGCGCTTCATTATTCCAGTCTCCTTAAAAAATGGTTGACAACTCTCATTATATATAGTTACACTCATTCCAGTGCAAACGTTTGCGGTAACGTTTGCACTGGAATGAGTGTAACCTGTTTTCAGATAGAAAACGAGGATTTCATGCATAATCACACCTTGGATACAATTTCACATCGAAGATTCAACCCCCTGACCGGAGAGTGGATTCTCGTCTCTCCACACCGAACGCAAAGACCCTGGACAGGGCAGGAAGAGCGCCCGGATACAACGATTTCTCCACAATATGATCATGGCTGCTATCTTTGTCCCGGCAACAACAGGGCTGAGGGAATGGTCAACCCTTCGTACACAAATACCTTTGTTTTTACTAATGATTACGCTGCCCTCATTCCGGAAAATGTAACAGCAGCAGAGTTGGGCTGCAATGACGAGCTGTTAAGAGCAGAACCGGAAACAGGCATATGCCGGGTCATCTGCTACAACCCGCGTCACGACCTGACCATGGCCAGGATGGAACCTTCCAGTATAGAACAGGTGATCAGCACCTGGCTGGAGGAATACAACTTTCTTGGAGCACAGGAAGGTATCAATTATGTGCAGATTTTTGAAAATAGAGGGCTGGTGATGGGCTGCTCAAATCCCCACCCCCATGGACAGATCTGGGCCAACAGTACTGTTCCTGCCATTCCCGCCAGTGAGTCGCGACAACAGCACGACTATATGCAGACAAACGGCTCCTGTCTGCTATGCAACTATCTGGCCCTGGAACTTCGGGAAGAGGAGCGTATACTGTTTACCAATTCCTCCTTTGTGGCACTTGTTCCTTTCTGGGCTGTCTGGCCGTTTGAGACGATGATCCTGCCAAGGCGCCATGCATCATCCATTACCTCCCTGACTCAGGAGGAAACAGTGGATCTGGCAAACATTATGAACAGGCTCTCCATTTGCTACGATAACTTGTTTCAGACTTCTTTTCCTTACTCCATGGGTATTCATCAGCAGCCGACTGATGGGCACCAATACGATTCCTGGCACTATCATATCCATTATCTTCCGCCATTGCTCCGTTCCCAGACCGTGAAAAAACATATGGTTGGTTATGAATTGCTGGCAATGCCCCAGCGGGATCTGACCGCTGAAATGGCTGCTGCACGGTTGCGGGAACAGCCTGCAGTCCATTACCGGGAAGCGTGAGAAAAATGATATCTTCATACATCACCCTGGCCTCTGAAATCGATTCCGGCCGACTGGATAAGCATTTTGTCACCCTGTATGGACACTTGCAGGTGGCTGTCCAGAAGCGACGATATCTAGGTCTGCTCGAACTACTGGCCAAAGAGAGACCGGGTGCGGAGATCATGTTTGTCAATGCCCCAGGGCGAACAGAGCTGGGTGGCAACCACACCGACCATAATCACGGATGTGTTCTCGCGGCGGCTGTCGATCTTGATTGTGTTGCAGCGGTCACACCTGTTGAGACCCCGAACGTAACCCTGTTCTCCAAAGATTACTCTAACCCCATCAGCGTTGATCTCCATGACCTTGAACCACATCCTGAGGAACGGGGCAAACCAGAAGCACTTGTACGTGGGGTAGCGGCGGCTTTTTATAAACATACCGGCATACGCTGTGGCTTTGTTGGATATATAGACGCCACCTGCCAGCCCGGCACCGGACTCAGTTCGTCCGCTGCTTTTTCTGTATTGGCAGGTTCGGTATTCAACTTTCTCTTTTATAACAGTGCCCTCTCCGTACAAGATCTTGCTGTAATGGCAAGAGACGCAGAAAATGATTTTTTTGGTAAGCCCTGCGGTCTAATGGATCAGATGGCAAGTAGTGTTGGCAATACGATATTTATCGATTTTGGCAATCCGGAAAAACCGGCGGTTGAGCAGATAGGTCACACTCTGGAGGAAACAGGGTACCGGTTGGCTGTTATCGATACCGGTGGCAGCCATGTTACACTTACCTCGGAATATGCTGCTATTCCTGAAGAGATGTGTGCTGCCGCCAACGTTCTCGGCCAGGATTTTGCCAGAGGAGTATCGCTTGATACATTTTTGGGTTCCGTCAATGAGATCCGTAATCAGGCAGGTGACAGAGCAGCACTGAGGTTACTGCATTTCCTGGAAGAAAATGAGCGTGTCAAGACAATGGCCAACCACCTTAAAAATGGTAAATTTTCAGAATACCTGGAGTATGTAGATGCATCCGGCACTTCTTCCTGCTGTTTATTGCAGAACTGTGCTACCGCTACCAGTAGTCGAAATCAGGGTATTCTGCTGGCCCTCGCTATGTCTCGACGTATTTGTGCCCGGGCAGTCTGCAGGGTGCATGGTGGCGGCTTTGCCGGTACCATGCAGGCCTATGTACCGAATGAAGAGTTTGACAATTATATCAGTTCCATGGAACAAATTTTTGGTACCGGCAGTGTCATAGCCATTCGAATCGGCAGACCAGGTGTTTGTGGCCTGAGCTATAGCGATCTGATCCTACCACAGGGAAATTGACGATATTACTATGCGCCATACAACTATAAATGATCTTGCCGCACTGCTCAAGTTATCACCATCAACGGTGTCCCGTGCGCTTAGAAACCACCCTGATATAAGTCAAAAGACCAAGGACAAAGTGCTGGCAATAGCTGCCGACACCAACTACCAGCCAAACCTCATTGCCCAGAGCCTGCAGAATCGGCGATCCAATAATATAGGGGTGATTGTGCCGGAAATCCGTAATACCTTTTTTTCGACGGTCATCAGCGGTATCGAAGAGGTCGCTTATGAAGCCGGCTATATCATCATGGTCTGCCAGTCTGGAGATACTTATCAGCGTGAAATTCTCAACACCAGAGCTCTGACGGCAAACAGAGTGGCCGGAATGCTTGTTTCTATTTCCCAGGAAACCACCGATTTTTCCCATTTAAAAAACGTCATGGATCAGGGTATCCCTCTAGTACTCTTCGACCGGGTTGCAGAGCAGGTTCCTGTCAGCAAGGTAATTGTAGATGATTTTGC
>MAXH01000197.1 GCA_001750925.1 Desulfobulbaceae bacterium S3730MH12 | reverse complement strand
GTTTTCAGCATCAGCCAAATTGAATCTGGTGGAAATTCTGCGAGGAGAAAATAGATGTCCAGTGTGGTTGTAGTAGGAGCTCAATGGGGAGACGAGGGGAAAGGAAAAATCGTCGATCTGCTGACACGTTATGCTGACTATGTGGTTCGCTTTCAAGGTGGAAATAATGCGGGCCATACACTGGTTGTTGACGGGAAGAAGTTTGTCTTCCATATTATTCCCTCCGGTATTCTCTACCAGGAAAAGAAGTGCATGATCGGCAATGGGGTTATAGTCGATCCGGGAGTTTTGCTGGAAGAAATCGCTGAACTGAAGGAGCAGGGATTGCCTGTCACGCCGGAACGCCTTATGGTTAGTGAGCGGGCTCATTTAATAATGCCGTACCATACCAGCCTTGATCAGGCAAAAGAGGCGGCTTTATCCAAAAATAATAAGATAGGAACCACCGGCAGAGGTATCGGGCCCTGCTATATGGATAAGGTAGGACGTACGGGGATAAAGGCCGGAGATCTGTTGGATGATACCCTGTTTCGGGAGAAGCTGTCTGCTGCTGTTGAGGAGAAAAATTTTCTTTTAACCAGAAAATTCAATGCTGCCCCTGTCGATTTGGAAGAGATTTATGGTGCGTTTCAGCTCTATAAAGAAAAACTGAGTCCGTTTTTAGGCAGTGTCTCTGAAGAACTGGATAAGGCCAGAAAACAGGGTCAGAATATTCTGTTTGAGGGTGCACAGGGGACGCAGCTGGATATAGATCATGGAACATATCCGTTTGTCACCTCTTCAAACACAATTGCCGGAAATGCCTGCAACGGATCAGGATTTGGTCCGGCCCATATAGATTCAGTGGTTGGCATATTGAAGGCATATACAACCCGGGTGGGTGCCGGGCCTTTTCCCTCCGAGTTATTTGACGAAGTTGGTGAACAGCTCCAGGCAAAAGGTCATGAATTTGGTGCTACAACGGGGCGTCGACGAAGGTGCGGCTGGCTTGATGGGGTTGTGGCAAACGATGCAGCCCGATTAAACGGGCTCACCGGACTTGCCATCACAAAACTTGATGTACTCAGTGGTCATGACACCATCAAAATGGCAACATCCTACGAATTGAAGGGGAAAACGATAACTGCAATGCCATCAAATATAAATGAGGCAGCAGCTGTCAGCCCTGTGTATGAAAGCCTTGAAGGCTGGAAAGAGGAAATCGAAAAGGTAAGAGACTTTGATGATCTTCCTCTCCAGGCCAAAGATTATATCCATCGTATAGAAGACTTTACCGGAGTTAAGGCAAACATTATCTCCGTTGGACCCGATAGAGATGAAACATTGTTGTTGAAGAACCCTTTTGACAAGTGATGGCGTCATAAAAACTCTTCATCTACTTCGTTGCTGTAATTTATAATTTTTACGAGACTGTCTACTAATTTGCTTGGTAAAATAAAGAGGTTTTGAATGGCTAGAATTACATGTGAAGATTGTTTAGAACAGGTTGGCGATGACAATCGCTTCAACTTGATTCATCTTACGATAAAACGAATAAAACAGCATCGTCACGGTGAACCGTTTCTTGTTGAAGGGAAGAATAAAGAGATTGTGATGACGCTGCGTGAGATTGCCGCCGATAAGGTGCGCTTTGATAATATTGACGAGTTGCCGGATCTGGGGAAAGATGAAGAGGTAGAGGAAACTGAACTGGAGAGTGAAGCTTAGTAGTTATGCATATTGATTATTACGAAACTTTATCTGTCAGTAGAAGTGGCAGCGGTGTTGAGATAAAAAAAGCTTATCGCAAGCTGGCAATGAAGTACCATCCCGACCGCAATCCTGACAACAAAGAGGCCGAAGAGCAATTTAAACTCTGCACAGAGGCATATGAGGTTCTCAGTGATGAAAGCAAAAGAAAAATTTATGACACCTATGGCTACGATGGGCTGAAAAACAGTGGTTATAATGGTCCCTCCAATGCTGAAGATATTTTTTCAAGTTTTGGAGATATCTTCAGTGACCTGTTTGGCTTTAGTGGTGGCAACCGTACCCGGGCACGAAGAGATGGCCCCGTAAGTGGCAATGATCTACGTTACGATGTGGAAGTCAGCTTTATGGAGGCGGTTCACGGTGTTTCTAAAGAGGTTGAGTTGACCCGCAGAGATACCTGCTGGACCTGCGAAGGGAGCGGCAGCAGACCCGGCCATAAGAAGGAGGTTTGTCCGAGTTGCAATGGTCGTGGTCAGGTTGTACGATCTCAGGGCTTTTTTCAAGTAAGCTCCACCTGCCCGCAGTGCCACGGAGAGGGAGAGATTGTTACAAATCCCTGCAGCGACTGTGAAGGAAGCGGTCTTGTAGAGAAAACGAAAAAAGTAGCGCTTAAAATTCCCCCCGGTGTCGATACCGGTGCAAGAATGCGTCTTCGCGGCGAGGGTGAAGGTGGCCGAAGAGGTGGGACGGCTGGTGATCTTTATGTGGTTATCCACGTGGAAGACCATGAGTTTTTTAAAAGGGACGGCAGTACAATCTACTGTCGCCTGCCAATTCCAATGGTCAAGGCTGCACTCGGCGGCTCTGTAGAGGTGCCTACCATACATGGGAAAAAGAGTCTGAATATTTCTGCAGGCAGTCAGTCAGGAGAAGTTATAACACTGCGAAATGAAGGTGTGCGTAGTCTCCGTGGCGGCGGCAAGGGGGATATGGTTGTTGAAATTCAGGTTTTGACTCCGACAAATCTCTGCGGAGAGCAGAAACAGATGTTGAAGGAGTTTGACGGATTGTGTCAGAAGCATGGCCAACATGAGGAACAGGAAGGGTTTTTTAAGAGACTTTTTGGAGAAGTCTTAGGGAAAAACTAAGGTATGGCACCAGAGAACAAACCTTCATTCAGCCATTTCGATGAAAGTGGCAACGCCCATATGGTGGATGTCGGCGGCAAGGTTGAAACTACCCGTGTTGCTTATGCGGGTGGGAATATCGGGATGTCTGCAAGTGCATATGATCTTGTCAAAAGCGGATCGATGTCCAAAGGAGATGTTCTGGGTATTGCCCGCGTTGCAGGAGTCATGGCAGCTAAAAAGGTTGATGAACTGATTCCCCTGGCTCATCCTTTGATGATCAGCAAGGCAAATATTGATTTTTCCTTCAATGATGAGGACTGTTCAATTGATATTTTTGCTACAGTTGGGATAACCGGTAAAACCGGGGTGGAAATGGAGGCATTGACTGCTGTTTCGGTGGCTGCTCTCACAATCTATGATATGTGTAAGGCTGTGGATAAATCGATGATCATCAACGATATACGTCTTTTGAAAAAGACGGGGGGAAAAAGCGGCACTTTTATAAGGAAAGAAGAAGGCTGACCAACCCACAAACCCTCTTGCAGATAGCGTAGACTTCGAGTTCTTAACCGAAGGCAGGCAGGTTAATCAATTTTACAGGGTGCAGTGGTTCCCAGGAAAAAAGTTCCGATCTATTCGGGTTAGGAGATAGAAGGATGAAGAAAGAGCAATTGGAACAGTTTCGGTCCCAGCTGTTGGATAAACGGGATGAAATTCTTGCAGAAGCCGGCAAGACACTGTCTGATATGACTGACCAGACGACCAATATACCTGATCCTAATGACAGGGCAACTGTTGAGTCCGGGAGAAGTTTTGAACTGCGAATTCGTGACAGGGAACGGAAGCTTCTCTCTAAAATCGAAGAGGCCATCGGCCGATTAGATGAAGGTGAATATGGAGTTTGTGAGGGATGCGGTGAAGATATCGGCATTAAAAGACTCGTAGCCCGTCCTGTAACAACCTATTGTATTGACTGCAAAACCCTTCAGGAAACAAAGGAAAAATCCCAGGGGAAGTAAATTTATATGCCCGAGCTGCGTAAAGACCCCGTTCTTGGAAGATGGATAATTATTTCCAAATCCAGGGGGGATAGACCAACTGATTTTCCTGTGGAAGGATATCAGGAAGAAAACGGTTTTTGCCCGCTCTGTCCTGGGAATGAGCATTCCACACCTCCGGAGGTTCTGGCGTTCAGGCAGGGTTCAGATGCTCCGAACCAACCCGGATGGCAGGTTCGTGTTGTGCCGAATAAATTTCCTGCTCTTATCATTGAAGGCGATCTTTCAAAAGAAGGGGTCGGCCTGTATGATATGATGAATGGTATTGGTGCCCATGAGGTTATCATTGAGAGCCCAAACCATGACGAATCATTTATTGATCTCACGCCGGAGAGGATGTTCCAGGTTTTTAAGGCCTATAGAGAGCGGATCCGGGATCTTGAAAAGGATCCGAGATTTAAATATGTGATGGTATTTAAAAATCATGGAAAAGCTGCCGGTGCATCCCTGAGTCATCCACACTCCCAGCTTATTGCCCTTCCCATTCTGCCTCGGATGATCGTTTCTGAATTGTCCGGAGCGAAGTCATATTATAGATATAAAGAACGCTGCCTGTTTTGTGATATGATCCGTCAGGAGATACAGATGGACGAACGGGTTGTCTGTCAAAATGAACAGTTTATCACAATAATGCCTTTTGCACCACGTACACCGTTTGAGATGTGGGTACTGCCTAAACGCCATCACTCAGCTTATTGCAGGCAGAGTGATGAAGAACTTTTGCTGCTGGCAGAACTATTTTCTGAATCTATGAAAAGACTTGCTGCCTGTATCCCGAATGTACCGTATAATTTTGTGCTTCACACAGAGCCCTTACGTTCTGGAGGTATGAAACACTATCACTACCATTTTGAGATAGTACCTAAAATGACGTCTATTGCAGGATTTGAATGGGGATCCGGTTTTTATATCAACCCCATGCCACCTGAAGAAGCAACGACACTTCTGCGGAAATCTCTGGACAGTGCAAAAGAAAAAACTGATGAAAAAGATACTGCTGGTTGATAATGAGGAGAATATTCAGATAGTTTATCGTGAGGAGTTTGAGAATGATGGATATCATGT
>MAXH01000196.1 GCA_001750925.1 Desulfobulbaceae bacterium S3730MH12 | reverse complement strand
TATCAGGGTGAGGAGATGGCTGAGAGGGCCAAGCTGGAACTGGCCCGTGATGAGAAGCTGCGCGAACTGCAAAATACAGAAAAACGCTACCAGATTGCCAAGGATCTTTCCGACAACCTGACAGTCAGTTATAATACCACAGAAGTTGTCATGGCCCGGTTGGTACAGACCACCAATGCCAAAGAGCGACTCTACAGTCAGGCTATCAGTTTCTTTTCCACCAACGAAACCGTGCTCACCGCACTGACAGCTTCTTTTGCCGGAATGTTCGGTCTCCATGAATCGACTCAGACGCTGGAGGCAATGAAGAAAGGAGTAAGTGACTCCATCGAGGTGCTTTCAGAGATTGGAGGAGAAGTTCAGGAGGCAGCGATAAAGGCCGGATACGGCCCTACTATCAGGGCAGACGTAGTAAAAAAACTAGTCGAATCAGTAGTCAGTTTCCAGGAGAATTCACGGACTATTATTGAAGAGATGCGCCGGCAGTCAACATCAAATGCCAGAGAAATCCAAGAGGCAGTTGAAGATGGAAAACGGAGGATGGCCAGACTCGCCGAGCAGGGAAGCAAAGTACTTGCCGACCAGTCTTCTGAGAAACCGGCTTAAATATGAGTGATTCAACAGCAGCTTCTACCAGCAGCCAGCCCCTTGACGAAATTATGTTGGCCATGGATGTGGTCGACACCCTCCGTCACCAGGAAAAACTTGTTGCTCATGAACTTGACAGCGATGCCCGGGACGAAGAACTTAAAGAAAGGCTTCGTAAAATTTATGCGGCCCAAGGCATAGATGTATCCGGCGATGTTCTGGAAGAGGGGGTGCAGGCTCTTAAAGAAGATCGTTTTACCTATCGCCCCCCCAAATCCGGCTTGAGAACCGGTCTGGCCAGTCTCTACGTGAGCCGGGGGCGTTGGGGAAAGTGGTTACTGCTTTTTATTGTTGCTCTCCTCATTGCCTGGGGAGGATACCGGTTTTTTGTTTCAGGACCTAAGGCAGCTTTACCTAAAAAGGTTGAGGCAACATATACACAGCTGCAGGATAGTGCCAAGTCGGAAAAGGGGAGAAATTTTGCAAAAAGATTCTATGAACAGGCCCAAACAGGTCTCAAGAATCAAGACGAAATTACCGCCAAAAGGGCTTTGCATGAAATGGAAAACCTGCAGGGGGCACTGGATCAGCAGTATAGTCTCAAGGTTATTGCCCGACCCGGGGAGAAATCCGGTGTCTGGCGTATTCCTGATGTCAACAGCAGTTCCCGGAATTACTATATTATTGTTGAGGCCGTTGATGCTGGAAATAAGCCTGTAAAGGTGGCCGTTACCAGTGAGGAAAGCGGTAAGACAACCATGGTCTCAAAATGGGGAATCAGGGTTGAAGAAGGAATCTTTCAATCCATAGGTGCCGACAAACAGGATGACGGCATTATTCAGAACAACATTTTTGGACAAAAGAAAAAAGGCTATCTGGTTCCGGAATATCAATTTCCCACTACCGGTGGAGCTATCACTTCCTGGTAACCAAAAATAAATGATATGATTAGCGGACGACAAACATTGGGTTCCATCGAACTTGCTATGCAGAAGGTTCGAGAGGTTATTGGCAAGGTTGACATCCAGATTGGAGAAGCGGCAGCAAAGTTACTTGCCATGCAGCAGGAGGAGGTGGGCGACTACCGAGAATTATCCAGGTTGCGGGTTGATTTGCTGGCAACCGGCCAAGCCGGTGATGTTCTGGATGAAACAGCTGCTACCGTAAAGCAGCTGTTAAAAAGACGAAGTGATGCTCTCCAGCTTTTTGAGCAGGAACTGACTGCTACCCGAGATCTGATCCGGGATCTTGAAGAGAAGCGCCAGCAACAGGCTGACAGTGTTGATCAAGCAGCAGACGTGGTAGATGAGGCGGAAGCAAAGACTCAAAAAAGGCTTGACGCCGAGCCAGCCTATCGAACCCAGCTCGATCTTGTTCATGCCCTTGAACGTACCGTGCGCCACGCAGAGCATAAAGCAGAACAGAGGGAAGAGGAACTTGAGAACAAGGGAAAACCATACCGCGAAGACAAGCTTTTCATGTATCTCTGGAACCGTAAATACTCCCTTACCGACTATAAGGCTAACTCTCTTACCAGGATGTTTGACCGCTGGGTTGCCAAAATAATACGGTACCCTGATGCGCGGCTTAACTATACCAAACTGCAGGAAATCCCTGAGCGATTGAGGGAACATGCAGTAGAGATGAAAGCTCGCCTGGAAAAAGAATTTGCAGCCCTTAAAGCTCTTGATGAACAGGGAAAAGCAGATGACGATATCCCTCTCCTGGAGCAGAAACTCCATGAAGAAGAGAAGCAACTGAAGGATATTGACAATGCAATAGAGGCAGCTGAGAAGCACCAGCGTGAACAGGAGCAGCAGCGGGCCAGCTACAATTCTGGTGATGACGAAGCCTACAAAGAGGCCGTTTCATTCACCAACAGTAGACTGCAACAGAAAGATATCATGCAGCTGAGGTTAGAGGCCCAGGCAACCCCCTACCCGGAAGATGATATTATCATTAATCGAATCTTTGATTCGGAAAAGGAAGAGCAGGAGAGCAGGAGCGCAACCAAAGAGTTTAAAAAATCTCGGAAGAGGCACGAAGAAAAACTCCATGAACTGGAGCAGCTGCGGGCTGATTTTAAGCACAATCGATATGACGGAACCGGCACGGGATTTTCTAATCCTGCCATGATCGCTGTCATGCTGGAAAATCTTCTCAGTGGAGCTTTAAACAGAGATGGGTTCTGGCGGGTTCTTGAGCAGCAGCGACGCAGATTACCCCGACGTTCAAACCCAACCTTTGGTTCCGGTGGCTTTGGCCAGGGAACCATATGGGGAAAAGGCCGGGGATTCCCCGGGAATTTTGGAGGCGGAGGCGGATTTTCCTTCCCAAGGCGCCCTGGCGGTGGCGGTTTTCGCTTTCCCGGCGGCGGCGGCGGCGGCGGCGGTTCACGCTCCGGTGGAGGAGGTTTTCGTACAGGCGGGGGATTTTAGTTTTGATGGTTTATGACCTGTAAAAGGGCCTGAATCTCTGGTCTATCTCCGGGATCCCTGCCTATATGATGCAGCCTGACAATACCGGCGGGATCGATTAACACATCCCCGCCGCGCTGATTTATATTGCCATCCCCACCTTTTCGGGGCCACCTTCCCCGGATAATCTCTTTGAAATAGGCCAACCAGGTACGATACCCCCAGATATCCCAAAAACCTGCCTCACCCATACCAAAATAGAGATAGAGAGCTTTCTGTTCATCCAGAACAATCGGCCACTCCACACTGGTATCCCTCAAATATTCCGTGGCAGACTCAATAGTCTCGAAACTTACTGCTATAATATCAACCCCTGATTTGTCAAATTCCTTTCTCTGCTGATACAACTGTACCAGATGTCCCTGACAGGGAAGTCACCCCAGGTGACGCAGAAAAACAAGCAGCTTCCACTTCCCTGCCCAACTTTTTACATCTACCTTTTTACCATCCAGGTCAAACAGATCTACTGCAGGCAAACCTTCGCCAACTCTATCCAGCTCTCCGGCCATAGCAACTCTTCCTCATTTTAGACCTGGAGACAGATCGAATTCTTTTCGAGTCATTTTCGAATAAATTCTGTCCCCAGTTTAATAGCAAGAGAAAATAAAATCAGTCCCCTGCATAAAAAAATAAAGCCACTTTGTAAACATCAAAGGAGAACATAATGAGAAGTATACCTTGAAGTACCACGGTGGCACAGGTGGGAAATACCGAACCGGAAAGTGCTGTAAAAATCACTTTCCGGTTCGATGGGAACTGCAGCAGTGAGCAATTAGCTGACTATCTTATCATAATATCTTTTCAGATCAACATTCAGAAAGCCCTGGATTTTTGACAGGGATCGGCCATAACCGCTCCATAGATCCCGGACGGAAATTGCAGCAATATTCTCTTTCACCTTGCCTTCCATTTTCTTCCAGAGATTTTTTCGATAATCATTGTCAAGCCTGACAAGTTCGCCACCCTGTGCAAGTGCCTTCTTCAACATTTTGGGATATGCCACCTTGCTGAAGAAAATAGCACCAATTGTGAGGGTAACCAAGAGAAATATCATAGGAATAACAAGATTATTTAATGAAAAGGTACCATTTCTAATAGAAGTTATCAGAGTACTCTCGGGAAAAGAAATCAAACTCTTCAGAAGCAGATCTCCAAAGAGGAAAAGCAGCAGTGCGATAACACTGGTAATTTTGGTTACCTTCCACGACGTTTTCTGACATTTTGACGTGAACCCTGCTGTTGCCTCAGCAACCATCTGCAGTTCGTTCACCTGACGATCAACATCTTCCAGAATATGGTTAATCCTGAATCCGGGTGCGTTATTGATTTTTGCTATCAGTTCTTCTCTTTCCTGGGGCCAGCCTTCAACAGCAGAACCGGGACCGACAGCGTCGGGGGAATAGGTCAGATAAATATGAGGAATATCTTTTCGGCCGGTCATCTGAGACATATTCCAGCAAAGAGTGCCGTAGGACCGGGTGAAGTCACTCAGGCTGTCACATTCATCGATCCTGCTCATCACAAAGACAATACGATCTTCACCCGATTTTTCCGGCAGGGTATTTCTGATGGTAGTATATGACTCTTTTATTGTACCGGCTTTATGGGGATCAAACATAAGAACGATAAGATCCGCCATCTTAGCAAGGTCGCCCAAAACTGCCATATAATCATAACCCCGATCCTTCTCACTTGTGGCATCAAGCATTCCCGGACTGTCAATAATTGCCATATTATCGAGTACCGGACTGTCAATATACTTCAGGCTCATATGAGAGATAAGCCTCTCCCCATATTTTTTGAACTTACCAAAAGGCATATTGGCATCGTTTATCAGGGTTGATCCGGGAACTTCAGAAACCCCGGCTGCAGGATTAGTCGTAATCACAGTAAAGGAATCGTCGGTTGGAGCCTGACCTGTTCTTTGAACGTCCTGTCCAACCAGTTCGTTGATAAGTGTAGACTTACCCGAGGAATAGTTGCCAATTACAAGGACAATCGGCTTCCATTTCATAGTTGACTCGAGACCAGTAAAATCCATTTTAAAGCGGGCAAACAGTGGGGCGAGTTTCTTTTTTACCTTAGTCTGTAATTCATTTTGCAGTTCTTTTTCATTCATTGCATAACTCACATTGTTTTTAATTTTGACGATACATTTGCCAAAGTGGCGCCCATTTTACTTACCTTAACTTAAATAACCTCTCTAACAATACGTGTTTACGATGTTTTAATACACAGGGGGTATACAATAACAGGAACAAAAAAATCAACTGATTAAATCAGCAGAATAAACTGAGGATGTAACGGACAGCACAATTTCAGTATATTCTTCCCTGAAAAGAGTGCACGCCAATAAATAACTTACAAATGCATGAAAGAAAATGCCAGGTTTTTCTGATAATTTTACTGTTGGCACTATCGGTCTTTCCTTCAAACAGATCGCTTCTACCAACTTGCTGTAATGGTAGCAGGCCTAAAGAACACTCTCGCTGAGCCATTGGCAAACGGCTTCCGCCACCCCGCCATCATTGTTGGAGGAGACAACTGTATGTCTTGATCGCAAAGAGACCGGCCCATTGGCAACCAGATATCCCCGCCCTGCCCAGTCGAGTAGATCTTCATCATTATAATCGTTACCAACTGCACCTGCCTTGGATTGCATGACGCCGACTCTCTCGCTCAGCCACTCTGCCGCACTACTCTTTGAGACTTCCCTGGCAAAAATTTCCACCCAGATAGATCGTTTGTCCAGAGGAGAAGTTGCCTTAATCACACTATAATTACTGAAAAGAGTCGACAACTGGTCGGTTACCTCCTCACCTTGTTTTCCGTCCACAATGCAGAGAAGCTGGGTTGCCTTACCAAAGTTGGCAAGCTTCTCCCGGGTCAGCACCGTAGCGAACTCTCTATAGAGATCAAGGCGTGTCTGAAAATCACTGTTTGAACCACTGCTGTACCTATAAATAAAGTGCTTCGTGTCGGGTACTGAGCGATGAATCATATAGTCGAGTTTGCACCGGTCAAGAACTGCAGAAATAGTAATGACATCCTCAGCACTAAGAGAATATTTTTTTAAAATAGTACAGGCGGGAAAATCCATTATGGAAGCACCTGTGGAAAAGATCACATAATCTACTGGAAGTTTTTTTCTTAAACCATCGAACTTCAGCTCAGCTATTATCTTCTGAAAGGAATACAGTGATCTTCCTGTTGCAATCGCTGTTATAACCCCCATTTGCTGAAGCCCGGCCAGTGCATCTCTATCTATAGCGGCAACAGTTTTATCATCCCGCAGGAACGTTCCATCAAAATCTACTACAAATAATCCTTTTGTCATTTCCATCCGCAACTCCGATTCCACTATACCACTGACCCTTGCAACTGTTTTGCCAAACCGCTGTAACGCTGTATACGCTTTGAAAGAGCAAGCTCCATTACCTGCTTTTCCGCTGCGACACTTACCCTCTTTCTGGCCCTGGTTACTGCGGTATAGAGCAATTCCCTGCAGAGAACCCTGTTATCCTCACTGGGCAGAACCACCAGCACTTCATTAAACTCCGACCCTTGACTTTTATGAATTGTGATAGCAAAAGCGGTTTCACATTCCGGCAGACGATAGGGCAGGTAGCTTTGAAAAGTACCATCGCCCTTTTCAAACCATACCTTCAATTTATGATCATCCGAATCAGGAATACAGATGCCGATATCACCATTATACAAACCAAGACTATAGTCATTTCTGGTCACCAGGACAGGTTTTCCAGCATACCAGCTATCGGGTTTGCATTCAAACCCCTTGCCGGCCAGATAAAATTCAATCTTCCTGTTTATTCCTGCTACCCCCCTTTCTCCCCGATGGACACTGCAAAGCACCTGAAAATTGACAAAAGCTGAGAATACCGCCTCTATTCCAGTATCCTCCACCCTCGTTACTTTCTCCATATAGCCTGCATAGCGTTCCCCCGTATAGTCAGAAAAATTCGCATCCTCCAGAGTGACATTTACGTTTTTCTTATCACAAAGGATAGACCATACACGTCCAGAGTCACCCTCATTAATACTCTCAGCAAGTCCTTTAATCCCTC
>MAXH01000195.1 GCA_001750925.1 Desulfobulbaceae bacterium S3730MH12 | reverse complement strand
GGAGGTTCAAATCCTCTCATCCCGACCATTAATATCAAGCACTTACAGTTTTTGCTGTAGGTGCTTTTTTGGTTAATTCACACACCTGGTCCACCACCTGGTCCACCGTCCCATAACTAACCACACAGATAGTCGATAGGGGGTACACCCCCTCCCCTATATATACATCCCCCTCAAACAATTACAGAAAATCTCCTGATACGCACCTTGCGTAAATCTCTTTATTTGTTGTATCTTAAATTAACTTACTAGAATTACAAGAAACACACTGCCTCAACCGACGATGGCCATTATGTGAGTTGTATACTTGGTTGATGACGTGGTTGGTTGCAATAGAGGCCAATAGATTAAGTTCATATATAGTGGAAATATGTTGACTTTGGCAGATAGGATTTTGTTACGAATATTGTGGATATATGTTGACTTTACAGAACATATTTTCAGAAAGGAAAGGGTGTTGTAGATTGAACCGACTGTTTTGAGATATATACCAAGTGTAAATCGGTTTCTTGCTGACAAGGTGGAAGGAATTAGAATCAAGGTTCTCCTAAAAATTCAGCGGTTTCTCTCTAATAAAAAGATGATATCAACTCCTCTCTATCTGTGTTTCCACTTCGTTCCTTCCAGCTACCTGGAAATCACTAACAAGACGCTTCTCCCTAACATAATAAAAAACAATGGGTGAGCCCTG
Organism: Desulfobulbaceae bacterium S3730MH12; assembly: GCA_001750925.1. Lineage (GTDB taxonomy): Bacteria > Desulfobacterota > Desulfobulbia > Desulfobulbales > Desulfocapsaceae > Desulfomarina. Next base: position 30,933 of record MAXH01000195.1, on the reverse strand, counting down.
GAGGACTCTGTGAATCCTCTAACATTACTTAAATAGCCAATGAAAAAACCAAAAATTAAGGGCTTGGTTTACTCGACCGACACAGGTCGAACCTGTCCGAACTGTGGACATTCGATAAAACAATGTTGCTGCCCAAATAAGCTAAGCAGGCAACAAGGTGACGGCGTGGTACGAGTAAGTAGACAGACCAAAGGCCGTAAGGGCAGTGGAGTTAGCTTAATAACCGGAGTGCCTCTTGGTGAGGCGGAACTGAAAAAGCTAGCTAAACAGCTCAAAAAAAATTGTGGTTCAGGAGGAACCGTCAAAAATGGGGTTATTGAGATTCAGGGTGATCATCGAGTAATTCTTGTAAAGACTCTAATAAATTTGGGTTATAAAGCCAAACAAGCTGGGGGATGAACCTCCATGTCTCTATATTCGAGAATGACCGAGCCGACAGTCAAGATTGCTCCTATGAACCTGACTTAAAATTCTATTAAACTCTTTTTATCATGATCAATAGAGCTGCAGTAATACTAAAATATAAAGAACCGGCTGTAAAATGGATCAATGACGCTGACCCATATAACGAAAATCCAGGTATTTCATTAGGATCCGTTAATGAAGATAACACCGTTTATCTCATAAGTGATCAAGATGCTGACAGCTCTGCTATTCTCAAAAAATGGCTTAATTTGAACTATAAAGCTCTTTTTGAGAGTGAACTTGAAGAGTGGTATGCTGATGAAAAATTATGGCCTAAGAAACGAGACATAAAATTATTTCATGAGTGGTTCGAAGTTGAATGTCATACGGTGATTATAGACACCATTGAGGGACCAATCGAGGATGATGAAATTTAATAATCTTTCCACTTAGCAAAAAATGAGAAAGATGCTTTTTCGTACCTATCTGGTGGTCAAGATATCTTCTATCTCTCTGAACTGTTAAAGTGTTCATGAATCTAAGCCTAAGATTTTCAAGTCCCAATCGAAGCCTTCCATGGATACCTTTTTTCACCTGAAAACTGGACCGGTTAGAATCCGCAGACAAGACCTTTACAGTAGGCAGCATCCTATCATTCTGAATCAACCTTTTTTTTGATACCAACTATGAGGTAAGACTATGAAACCATTTGATCTCACAGAGCATCCGGAGGGCGGCCGATTTTCAGAGGTGTTCCGGTCGGCAAATAGTGTCACTTCATCGAACGGCAAGACCAGATCGGCCTTAACCCATATCTATTTCTCACTCCGCCCCGGAGAAGTTAGTAGGTTTCACAAAGTGAGCTCGGATGAAGTCTGGAACCTGTACCAGGGAACAGGGCTCATCCTCTATATCTGGGACGGTACATCTACACCTCCCGAACGCACCATCCTGTCGGCCGACAACAACTGTTTTTGCTTAGTTGTTCCTGCAGGCATGTGGCAGGCTGCAGAACCTATAACCGATCCCGTCCTCGTCGGCTGTTCGGTTGCCCCCGGGTTTGAGTTTTCCGATTTTACTCTAATTGATTCGGATTCGGAGGAAGCAAGACTGCTCGTCTCGATAACTCCCGAGTTGTCCAGATACATCATCCCCAACAAGGCTGAGGACTGACAGTCGTGCTGGCTTTGACTGCTCGTATTTTGCTCACTTTTCGCGGTGACACCCTAGATCTATTGCGAAGAACACCAGACGCGAACGGTACCATCATTTACCCACTATCCCGCCGGGCCTCGATAAAGGATATTTTTGAAGGTCTTGGACTGCCGCACACTGAAGTGAGCAGGATTATCCTTAGTCGACAAGAGCAGACCTTTGAGAAGATTGTTCTAAACGGCGAACATTATGAAATCCACCCACTCACCTCGGCTATGCCGCCGACCATGGCGAGCACACTCCGTCCGATACCCCTGGCTAGCTATAGTTTTTTGGTTGACATCAATGTTGGTCGGCTGGCAGGACTGCTGAGGATAGCAGGAATCGACACAGAGGCTGTCGAGCCTGAGAGTACCGATTCCAACACCGTCCAAAGAGCCATCGACGAGAAGCGCATCCTGCTGACGAGAAACAGGGATATTCTCAAGCAACGTAGGCTGGTGTTTGGCCGGCTGGTGCGTAGCGAGAACCCTGATGATCAACTGCGGGAAATAGTAGATCTCTATCGGTTGCAAAACCGCCTCCTACCATTTACTCGCTGTATCGCCTGCAATGGTTTGCTCAACGAGGTGCCAAAAGATGCTATCATCGACCGCCTTCTGCCACTGACCAAAAAATATTACACCCTATTCAGCCAATGCGCCGCTTGCGGCAAAATCTACTGGCGTGGCAGCCATCACGATAGGATGACCGACAAACTAGAAAAGATTTTCGGCTATAAACCGTAGTTTATCTGTTTGATAGGCTGATTCATGTTCATTTGTCACAACGGTTGAAGTATTTGTCATCATTATTGGAAAAGGGATAAAATTAATTTACTAAAGTAAACATAGCTATATTGGAGATTGACCGAGGCGTAAGTCAAGATATCTCCTATGAATCTTGACAGCGAACAGAGTCCATATAGCTCCTATCTTTTTTAGGTTCTTCCGGGTTAAGCGTACTTTTGAGATGAGCCCAGTCAACATCAGAGTAAAATAGGATATTGGTGTATGGTGCCAGGGCAATCTCACCATTCGTATGGTGAATAGTAGCCAAGCCCATCTTATCGGCACTGTATAACAGGCGATATGCGGCGGTCGCGTTACCGCACTCAACTGCTCTTCTATAAACTTCATCGTTCCGGTGATTTTATCCTCACTTACTATTTAGCGATTTCCTTTTGAGTTGACATGCCGTAGCCTGTGAGCTACAATGTTGTTATGAGATACGAAGTTGAAAAGACGGAAGTCTTTGACAACGACAAATGGCTCAAGAAACTGAGGGATCACAAGGCTGTACTCACTATTGCCAAGCGCATCGATAGGGCCATCGCTGGAAACTTCGGTGATGTTGCTCCTGTTGGTGAGGGTGTCAGCGAAATGAGGATTTTTGTCGGTCCCGGTTATCGACTCTATTACACTATCCGTCACCACACCATAATCTTTATGCTTTGTGGCGGAGACAAGTCGACACAGGAAAAAGACATCAAAAAAGCCAAGAAGATGGCGAAAGTCGTATAGGAGGATATCATGAAAATTAAAACAAGCCCTTACAATCCTTTTGATTACCTGGAAACAAAGGAAGAGATAAACGAATACATGAATGACGCCTTTATGGATGATGATCCTCAGCTTTTTCTCATTGCTCTTGGTCACCTGGCCAGGAAAAAAGGCATGACTAAAATTGCCAGGCAAACAGGATTGAACCGTGAAAGCCTTTATAAATCCCTGTCCGGTGAAGGTAATCCGAAATTTACTACTATCAGCAGGGTCAGCAAGGCTCTTGGTTGTAAATTGGCTGTTGTGTAAAAAAATTTCATTTCGCTGACACCTCCACATAAGCGCTGCATTTTTCAGGATCACAACCTAGACCAGGCCTCAGTTATGCCTAGACTCGGCTTGGTAATTAACTCTCCAGAAGCTCTTCATCCGGAGGTTCTTTGAGCTTTGGGGTGAATCTTATAATTTTCCCTAAGGATTTTTTTTCCGTTTGCTTTGCCGTTTCGACTTCGTACTGCATTTGAAGCTTCACAAAATACTCATCAGAGAGGCCGAAAAACTTCGCGAGCTTCAAGCCATTAGTAGTCGAAATACTACGCTTACCTCTGATGATTTCTCCAAGAGCGGTCTGGCTAATACCTGTACTTTGAGATACCTTGTATTTAGTAAGTCCAAACGGTTCTATAAATTCTTCCTGTAGTACAACACCTGGATGTTCGAACGGAATTTTTTGTGCCATAATATGTATCTCCCTAATGGTAATCTACTATTTCCACTTCAGTCGCATCCCCATCCGAGAAGTAGAAACATATCCTCCATTGGTCGTTTATTCTGATCGAATATTTATCTAGCTTTTTCTTGCCACAATATTGTTCCAATTGAATACTTGGAGGAACATTTAAATCATCAAGAACTGAAGATGCAGCAATCATGTTCAGTTTTCGTCTGGCTATCCTCTGTATGTCTTGAGGGAGCTTTTTTGAAAACTGTCCTTCCCACATTTTTGCTGTCTCTTTACAGTTAAAGCTCTTGATCCCCATGCTTAAACACTACCGCACGCCGATACTATTGTCAAGCGATACTGGCTGAGAAAATAATTAGTGATTTTCAATAATTGTTTAACAACCGTGTAAGAAAGTAGAGAGTTATTGCAACGTTCTTTATTATCAAGCTTTCATTGACAAACTTATTCTTTCAGAAAGAAAGATCTTTAATATGGTTTGTTTTTTATTTAAAATCGGGTAGAGAATCTACGAAAAAGGCGACTTTCACCGTCCCAACCCAGGCAAGGAAGCCAGGCGATACCAAGTGAGAAACGCATGGATTTTTTAACCAGAGCAGGGGTGACACCATTAACACACGTGCTATCTGGAAAAAAAGGGGTTGGGAGGGGGTGTTACCACAACAGGTAAGCGAGCCTGCGAGACTCCGATCCACAGCTGGCGAGGACGTTTGGCAACACCCCCTCCCAACCCCGACTTTCATGCTTCTTTGTGAAATTCATTTCATGGGTGTTAATTGATAATTTGCGATACAATCACTCTCCGATCACTTGACACAGGGATACAATTTATCCTACTCTTACTAGTAGTCGATATGGCGGTAAAAATAGCTGCCAACCAGAATATGGTGACTTTTAAGGCAAAAATAAGCGCCTGCCGGCCAGGAGAGCGTTTAACTCAGGAGAAAGGTATGTTTTTGACGAATACAGAAGAAATTCCAGGGAAAAAAATCACTGCTTTTTATGGTGTCGTCTCCGGCAGTACGGTCAGAGCCAAACATGCAGGCCGAGATCTGATGGCTGGCATCAAGAATGTTTTCGGAGGCGAACTTAAAGGGTATACGGAGCTATTGCAGGAATCTCGCGATGAAGCCATTGACCGGATGAAATCCCAGGCAAAACAACTCGGAGCCAATGGTGTTGTTAATGTGCGTTTCTCCACTTCCTCAGTTGCCGCCGGCGCCTCGGAAATATATGTATATGGCACAGCTGTTTCGGTGGAGTAGAGCTATGGAACAGTTAATAATTTTTGGGATTCTTATTTCATTAGGCTATTTTTTCGGTCGCCACGCTGAAAAAAAACATTACAAATCCATCCAGGAACGAGAGAAACATTGGTTGCAGCTGCCAACTACCTGCAGTAAATATGTTTTGGAAGATGATCGGATAATCGACCATTGTGATCTTGTCAATGGCAGCATGGTTGTGTCTGTGGATTATTTCAAACGTATTCTCGCCAGGCTGCGCAATTTTTTCGGCGGCAACATCCAGTCGTATGAAACATTGATCGACCGAGCCAGAAGAGAGGCCGTGCTTCGATTAAAAGAGTCCTGTCCTGGAGCGGATCAGGTTATTAATCTTCGCCTGGAAACCTCCTCTATTACCAAAGGCAGCGGCAAACAGATCGGATCGGTGGAAGTATTGGCCTACGGTACCGCAGTCTATTTTTGTAAATGATGTCATGGAATATAAGCCTTCACTGCCAGAGAACAATGATAATGTCTCCCATGATCAGCCGGTCAGAGAATTTGTTCTGTTGTTTTTTGGAATAACGCTTTTTTTGCTGATTGTATTTTGGATTCTGGGCCTGTTTGTTGATCGGGCGGTGAATTATATAACGCCGGAGATGGAAGCTGCGATATTCTCTTCTGTTGGTGGTTCAGCATCAGAATCGGTCGATAACAGTAACCCACGGCAGGCAGGACTCCAACGCATGGTTGATGCTCTTCGAGATTGCATTCAGATCGGTTATCCTCTAAAGGTTCACCTGATCGATCTGGATGATGCGAATGCTTTTGCATTTCCCGGAGGCCGGATTTTCATATTCAATGGTCTGCTGGACAAAGTGGTATCAGAAAATGGCCTTTCTTTTGTTCTTGCACACGAACTGGCGCATTTCAAAAACAGAGATCATCTTCGGGGGATGGGCAGGGGAATTGTGTTTACTGCGGTTTCGGCGTTGCTGACGGGCGCCGGTTCGGATCTTACCCAGCTATTTGCCCCTACAGCGAATTTCAGTCAGGCGCAGTATTCCCAGGAAAGAGAGCGTATGGCTGACGAGCAGGCCCTGCAAGTTCTGGGTTGTTATTATGGACATGCCGGTGGCGCAACGGAATTTTTTGAGGCAATGAAACCGGATGGCGATAAAAACAGCAATGTGTTCGGGCATTATTTTTCCAGCCACCCGGAAGCAGTGGAGCGTATAAACAATCTTCACCGGTTGGCAGGAAAGATGAACCTTCCTGTTAAAAAGGTACTGCCGCTTCCTGCAGTGCTGGTTTCCCAGGAATAGGAGCTGGGCGTATAACACTATGAAAGACAGAAAATACAAAACAATAGCTTTTCAGGGCATGGCCGGTGCCTACTCTGATCTTGCATGCAGGAAGGCGTATCCCGAACTTGAGACAGTGCCCTGTGTCTCCTTTGATGCAGCTTTCCGGGTTGTCCGGGAAGGGGTGGCTGATCTTGCCATGATTCCTGTTGATAATACTCTGGCCGGGCGTGTTGCCGATGTTCACTATCTCATTCTCAATGGAGAACTCTATATCATCGGGGAGCACTTTCAGCTTATTCGTCACTGTTTACTTGGACTTCCCGGTGCAAAACTGGAGGAGTTGACGGATGTGCATAGTCATGTTCATGCTATTCCACAATGCAAGAAAATCATAGAAGATCTTCACCTCGACAGACATGTGGTTGCAGATACGGCAAAAGGTGCCTCGGATATAAAAATATGGGGTGACAAGACACAAGGGGCCATTGGTTCTGAGCTGGCTGCAGATATCTATGGCCTGGAGATACTGAAAAAAGATGTTCAGGATGCCGCACACAACACCACCCGATTTCTGATCTTCTCCCGGGAAAACCATGCCCCGGAGTTTAAAAAAAGCACCAAATATCTCACCAGTTTTATTTTTGAAGTAAGAAACATTCCGGCAGCACTCTATAAGGCACTGGGCGGCTTTGCTACCAACGGTGTGCAAATGGTAAAACTCGAAAGCTATGTCGACAAACACTTTAATGTTGCCCGTTTCTACGCAGACGTCGAAGGACATATTGACGAACGCTCACTGCAGCTTGCCCTGGAAGAACTCCATTTTTTTGCAAAACAGGTCGTGATGCTGGGAACCTACCCTGCCCATGATTTCAGAAGTTCGGCTAAAAACCAGGCTGCTGCCTGACTCTGTAACCGTTCTTCCCTGAACTGACATACTTCCCTACGCCCATGTTAACTAAACGTACAACCAGCACACCAGAAAAAAGAAAAACTCATACCCTACTCCTCATCTTTCTTATGATTATGCTGTCCCCGACCCTCTCTGTTTCAGAAGAGAGCAACAATTTCACCCTTTTTCTCCCTGCTATCATTGGTGCGGCACGGTGCAGTGATACCGCTGCTCCCCGGGCCGGGAATCCTGATGGGAACTGCTCAATCCCCGCAGAAGCTCAGGAAGAGAATGTCTCCCATCCCGATCATGTTATTGGCAATGGTACTCCGCAAAGTTGTACCAGCGAAGCAGTCGTAGCAGCTGTTGCAAAAGGAGGCGTGATAACCTTTGACTGCGGATCTGCCCCGCTGACGATTACCATGAAAAAGACGGCCAAAATCGTTAATAACACCGGACCACGAATCGTCATAGACGGAGGAGGCAAAGTAACCCTCAGCGGCAACAATGAACGGAGAGTTCTCTATATGAACACCTGTGATCCTGATCAAGTATGGACAACTTCCCATTGCCAGAACCAGGATCACCCCCGGCTCACTGTCCAGAATCTTACCTTTATCCGGGGAAATTCAAAAACGGAGCATGTGTATGATGGAGGAGGAGCCATCTGGATTCGCGGGGGAAGGTTTAAGATTGTCAACTCGCGCTTTTTTAATAATGTCTGCGCTGATACAGGTCCGGATGTGGGTGGCGCTGCAGTGCGTGTCTTCAGCCAGTATGAAAACAGACCTGTGTTTGTGATAAACTCAACCTTTGGCGGAAGGGATGGCTACGGGAATGTCTGTTCCAACGGAGGCGGGTTATCCAGTATTGGTGTCTCTTATACTCTGATCAACACCCTTTTCAGCTATAACAGAGCCATAGGAAATGGCGCCAATCCGGAAAGACACGGGACTCCCGGAGGGGGAAGCGGCGGAGCAATCTACAACGATGGAAACACCTTTACACTGTCCCTTTGTGGAACGAAAATAGAACATAACAGTGCTAATGAAGGGGGCGGGGCAATTTTCTTTGTCAGCAATGATCGAAGCGGATCCCTGATCATCAAAGATTCTTACTTGTCGAAAAACCCGAGCGAAGGTTTTGAGACAAAAGGTTATCCAGGTATCTTTGTCCTGGCGGATGGTCCCCCAACTGTTATTAATTCAATTATTGAATGATGATGACATGCTTCTGAAGATGTCTTCATCCCACGAGATACGTACCGGTTCCAGCGGCAATAAGCAGGTTTTGGTCATTACATAATTCTGTCCGAATCACTGCTACTTTATTGCCTTTTCGTAAAACCGTACCTGATGCCGTAAAATAAACACCTTTTCCTGCTCTCAGATAATCAACTCTCAGATCAATTGTCCCGACCCTTGCCACACGCCTCGCAACCTCATCGGGTTCAACGTTTTCGAGGTGTTTGACTAATTCCACAGATGCAATGAGACCACCTGTCAGATCCAATACCGATGAAATAACTCCGCCATGCAGCATTCCCCGTATAAAATTTCCGATCAATTCCTCCCGCATATCAATCCTGATTTTTATATCCGTCAGTGTCAGAGTATCTATCTCAATACCGAGCAATCGGTCAAAAGGTATCAGTTTTTCATACATTTCTCTTAAGTAATCCAGTTTTTCCTGCAGATCCTTTTTCGCCTCCATAGCTTCCTCTCTCTTTAGGCTACCTTGTCCCGATAGACGGGAGATACATCACTCTTTTATTTTTTCCAAATATGATTCGATTTCAGCATACTGTCAACTATGATGTGAAAAATGAAAAATAGTTGTACTTTATCAGAAACAGATCAAAACTTTTACATAGTTACAAATCCTTGAAATCAGTTCAATACCCCCTTGAGGGGGGTGAAAGCACATTCACGAGAGAAAATATGGAAAGATTTTGGGTGATAATCTTCGATGTTGCCGTAGCAGTCGGTTTTTATTTATGGTTTTCCCGGATGGTTCATAAGAAGTCCATGCAGGAATATATACTGTCTCATCTATGGCTGCTACATCCCAATGCAATCTGCTATTGGCGGGCGGCGATGGCTTTAGTCTCCTATATCCTCTATTTCTTTTTCGGGTATCAAAATTTTGCCATGTTCTTTTTTACCTTTGCTGCTGTACTGGACGGGGTTGACGGGGTAGTGGCAAGAAGTTGTAATCTTGGTTCCAAGTGGGGTGAATGGCTGGATCCGATGTGCGATAAATTGACCTACATCCCCCCCCTGATTGGTTTTGCATATGCCGGGTATTTATCGACTAAACTGGTCTGGATTCTTGTAATAGTTGAACTTATCGGTCAATTCCTCGCCAGGCATATTCTTAAATTGCTTCACTCTTCCGGAGCAGCAAACAATTTTGGTAAAATCAAAGCCATCATCTGCTTTGCACTCGTTATCTTTTGTGCATTGCTGGAAAAAAACCCCACCATTGTCAACATCGGAGACGAGGTGCTGGTGGCCTGCATTCTCCTCTCCTCCGCCTCATTAATTTTTAAATTTGTCCCCAACAGGTTATATGCTGACATCCTTTCGACACTCAATTTCTTTTGTGGCATCACCAGCCTTATCTTAACCCATAATCGACAGTTTTCCTGGGCCATTCTTATTATAATAATGGGCCAGTTATTTGATTTATTTGATGGCAGGATGGCAGAGAAGCATGGCGGAACCAAATATGGGCCATATCTGGATGACATTGCCGATTTTGTCAGCTTTGGACTTGCTCCCGCCTATGTCATAGTAAAATCCGGCGGTGCTTTGGCGTGGTTCTTTGGTTTTATCTTTTTTATCGGTGTAGCCTATCGACTCATCCGCTTTATTTCCGTCGACAAGAAACGCACAGATCTACCCGAAGGAGTTTTCAACGGCCTTCCCAGTCCGGCGGGGGCATTAATCGTTCTTGGAGCCGCTTTAGTTGTTCAGCCGACCTTGTTATGGGTTGCAGCGACACTCTCTGTTGGCCTAATGGTGAGTCACGTACGTTTCGTTCATTTCGGCAGAGTGATTCTGAGGCAGACCCCCAAGCCGATATTTTTTCTAGTAAGCTCCACAATTATCATCACCATTACCTTCATCCTCAAGACAAAAAACAGTGAGATGTTTGGTTACCTGGTTCTCTCTTCGGTTATTCTTTATATGATAGTTGGGAGGAAATGGTTAGCCCGTATCTGATTGCTAAATTTTTTCGTCGCCATCATCTTTTGAAAAGCCGAAAAAGCTTCTTCTGGCTGTCATGGAAACTAAGTCCAACTTTAAATGCGGGTTCTTCTTTATACTGACAGGAATCCATCCAGACAGAACGTGCTGAGACCTCAAAGGACTCATCGCTGGATTCTGGATTATCGATTTGAAGGGCGAGGTGATATCTATCACTGTTCAGGGTGGAGAAAAAAAGATGTTTTCCCTCCAGCAGCATTTGCGAGAGGACAAGACACCCCCCTCCCTGGGATATATTCACCATGGTACCTGAGCAGGAACCGGGAAGGAATTCACCGCTCTTGCTCTCCTGTAAACTGATTCTTACTCTGCATTCTGACTCTAGCCGCAACGGTCTTGATGAAAAAATTGCCATATCCTTTTCTTTGTTAAGCTGAGTCCAACAGTGATTTAAATATCATTCTCTTCTTGCCTGTACTAAGTAATTTTCCTCAAGAGTACAAGTAAGCCTATAAGGGAGAATGCTTAATTTTACTACTATTATAGTGTTTTAGCAAATTTCCTGCATTTCAGGCAACAGCTGAAAGCTACTTATCGCCAATCTCATCAATTCTTAACATTACAACTCCGTTGATTTTTTCCGTGGAGATCGACAAATCGATTTTCTCGCTATTATCTGACTCTCCCCGATGCAGGTATGCCTTTACCTCCAGCTTACTTTCCCCCGATTTGAAGGTATCCATGACGCTGCTCCTTATCGTGCACGTACCACAGTGGATAGTTTTGCCGCATCCTTCAGGGAGGGCAGCATGTGCACACTCAAACATGTCTCCAATGTTGTAGAGCTCTGTATCCTGCAAATCTTTCTTAAGAAGTACACGTGCCAGCCTGTTGGCCGAGAGGGTTCTTCCAGTTTCGTCTACCACGAGAACAGGTGCCGCGAGGTCATCAAGGAAGGACTCGGATTTCAATCCTATTTTTGTGAAAATATTATTTGCACATTCTTCACAAATTCCGTGTGTAATTATGTTCTTAGACTGACCTCCCGCGAGGAGTACTCCCATATCTTTATTGCACCATGCACACACTCTTATCATTTAGTTTTCCAAACGTTTTTACGAAATTTCTGATTTTTCCAGCTGTGATGATAACCTTATCGGCCAGTTCATTGACTTTCTTAACCTTTTTTTGATTCTTGCTACCTGTTAACTACTGGGTGCGGCTGAATTTCACCCTTCAATTTACTTGTATCGCTCGCTCTAACCGGTGAAAGGGATGGATGGGCTTTCTTCAGAGTTTCCTTATTCTCTAAAATTGCCTGCAGAATTGAGCCTGCAGTAGCATCATCGAGATCTTTTGAAGTGACAAGAATCACCTGCGTTCCGAAAGTATTAACCTCCTCTGGAGTCGTCGGGTAGGTTCCTGCAGGAATGGTGGCTTTAGTAAAAGCGCCATCTTCACCCACCAGTTTCTCAATATCCGGATCATCCATATCAATCAGCTTAGCTTTTGTACGCTTTAGCAGGCCCTGCAGCATCGGGTCAGGATGTACTCCAATATGGAGTATTGCCTGGGTAGTTCCACTGCTGAATGCCAATGTCTCCTGAGACTGATTTGTGGGAAGGTTTTCCACCAGGCTGAAGTCTTTTTTTGTCCAGCCTTTGGCACCCATAATAGTTTCAGCTGCAAGATGCTGCAGGGAGAGAGGGGCTCCAGCGTTAATACGTTTTCCCTTCACATCATCAAGAGTGGATATTTTGGCATCATTGCGGGCAACCAGCACAATTGGGACAGTATAGAGTACAGCCAGAGATCTCAGGTTGTCGTAATTAATGTCGAGAAACTTAAAATATCCGCTGTTGGTCAGAGCATCGCGAAGCATTTGGGAATCAACCAGGGCAATATCCAGTGATCCACTCCTGAGGTTGGTAAGGTTATGGGTAGTATTGGGAGCCGAAATCGTTTTGCAGGAGAGTTCTCGATCCATACTGATCAGGCGGCAAATATTCTTGCCGGCAAAATGCGAAAAAGACCCGCTTTCTCCAGTTCCCATAAGTATTTCATAGGCGTTGACTGTCAAAGGGGGAAATGCGAAGAGAAAAGACACAATCAGGCTACAGAAAATCCATCTGATCAAACTACTATTCATTTTTTTAATTCCAGTTGTCATAGCTTTCTCCTCAAGTATTTACAATGAACAGAAAAGAGCGTTAATTGGCCGTCATAGCCGTCCATGAACAGCTATATTCCTGCAAACGATAGAATTTTATGCTTGATAGCGTCGTAAAAAGTCCGATCTCCTACGTTCTAGGTTTTTTGACAGACACTTGGCATACCACATTGTATAGCCAAATGTCTGTCAAAAAACACTACGCCTTGTATATCGAACTTTTTGACTTAGCCATCTGTATCTTCGAATGACTTTTTTACGAATCTATTATATTTGTCAGGTTATGAAAAGATAAAAGAGAGAATTTCCCTTCAATTTTCTTCATTTAAATGTTATAGTGTTGCCGTGAAGTGTTGTGTCAACCCAAAACCTCAACCAAGGAGAATAACCATGTCTGAGAGTGTTTACAAAATTATCGAAATGGTTGGAGCAAGCCCTGTATCATGGGAAGAGGCTACCCAGAATGCTGTTAAATCCGCTGGAATGAGTTTGCGCGATCTGCGTATAGCAGAGGTTACCACCCTGGATATGAAGATTGAGGACGGAAAAGGGGCAGTCTATCGAGCGCGAGTTAAACTTTCGTTTAAGATCCTTTCCGACTAGCCCTTAGCAATACGCCTTAATTGCAAAAATACCAAGCTCCCTGAGCTTGGTATCAGATCCCTGCAATCATATAACCATCCAGCGTTGAGTACTTACGACCGACGTTGGTTGCCCTGCCCTTTTATATCACAAACTATTTCACACTACTCTATTTCTTGTAGCGATAAGGTCATCAACATATACAGTATTGTTAGGATAATTAGAGAAAAAGAAGCGAAATGCCAAACGAATATTCAGTCGAAATCCACAATTACCTCAGTAAAAAGCTTGCTGAAATAACAGAAAAACAACAAGAGCATCCCGAAAAATCAGCATACCTGCAAGGTCGACTTAAAGAACTGCAGTGGCTCCGGGAATATCTTGGAAAACATATCGACCTCAAAGACTTCAAATACCATTAGAAAAACCCATGGTTTATAATTACTTACTCAATCTTTACCAGGCTCTGGACAACAGGCAGCAGGAAATAGAGGTTGAATTATCCAGACTTATAGATGATAAAGAGCAGCTTGAGTTCATGCATGGCAGGCTGGCAGCCATAAGTGAATGCAGATCATTTATTCATGATAAATATCACTCTAAACTACCTCGACGAATACAAAAACTCCATCAGCAGGGAAACCAGTGAGCATAAGCACCCAGGATCTATTAAAAAAAATCAATTACATAGAAGCAGACATAGAAATCCACAAGCAGATTCTTTTCTCTATCCCTTCAGATAACAGGCAGGACATTGAAAAGATATTAAAAGTTATTGCCGGGAAAAAAGAAGAGATAAATCAATTACGGCAGGAGATAAAGAAAATCGATCCTGAAGAGGACAAATGGATAACCGTATTTGAAAATGCTGTAAATGATTTCAAGAAAATTGCTGCGAAAAAAAAATTTCAGTCCATTGTCAGTCGGAATGTTGATGAAGCATGCAGCCTTTCCCTGACCGATAAAACTAAACTCGAATGTTTGATCAAGGCTTGTGATGAAAATGGCGACTGGACAATTATCACTCTTGAAGGAGAGATAAAATACTTTGGAAAAGACGCCGTTGCTGAAAAGCCGGAACAGGTTAACCCGAATAAATCGGAATTTTAGGATGCTTGGATAAGTGCCATGGAAGTATATTTAACGATATAATTTTAAACAACCTTCCTCGATATCTCGGAGTCTGCGCTTACCTGTTTTTTATGACAGAAGTTCTGGAGTAAGGCACTAAATAAATTCTGGATCCGTCACCACTATCATCGCAAACCCACCCTGAATATTATAGGTATTTGTTATTCCCCTGGAAGTTAAATAAACCTGGGCCTCATAAGACCGTGGCCCTGTGTCACAGAGAAGAAACAAAGGTTCATCCGTTGGAACTTCTGAGACTCTGCTTCGCAACTGATCCTGAGGTATATTCAACCACTGTACACCATATTTTTCAATGAAGGGCGCCGCTTCTTTTTCTCCTCGCATATCAAGGACTTTTATATCCTTATGAGCAAACTCAAAGAGAAAATCGGCTGCATCCACAGGTCTATTATGACCAGCCAGGATATTATCAAGAGCATTACCGGCATTATTGATAACATCCATAGCAGATGCAAAAGGTGGCGCATATCCGGTTTCCAGTCCACACACCTCATCTACATCCACGCCATGTCTCAAAAGTACCGCAATGGTATCAACTCTTGCTTTCACGGCATCACCATTTTTACCTGCGGCCTCAATGCCAATGATCTTTCTCGATCTGCGGTCAGCGATAAGTGAGATATAGATCATCTCCGAGGAAGGGTAAAAGTGGGCATGATCAGCCTGGGATACAACCGCATAGACCGGATCAAACCCGGTTAGTTTCGCCTGCCTGTAAGTAAGCCCTGCTTTACTTATTCCAAGATCAAACACCTTTATACAGAATGTACCCACAGTGCCCTGGAAATGACTTTGCCCGCCACTGATATTAGTGGCTATCACCCTGCCCTGACGATTGGCAAGTGAACCGAGTGCCATAAGCATGTTTTCTCCTGAAACGAGATTTCTCAGCTCGACACAGTCTCCACCTGCATAAATGTTCGGATCACTTGTTCTCATGCGCCGATCAACTGCAATCCCGCCTGACATGCCAACGGATATCCCCGCATTTTTAGCAAGCTCCGTATTTGGCCTGACCCCGGCTGCAAGAACAACAATATCCACTGAAAAAGTATTGTGTGAAGTTTTAACAACACACTGATTATTTTCAGAATCTTCCGTAATCTGTAACACTCTTTCAGAGAGGAGAAGAGTAACACCTTTTTTCTCCATTTCTTTAGCAGTTAACCGTGCTATACACTTACCTAAAAGTGTGGGCATAACCTGGTCTTCCATCTCGATAAGTGTGGTTTCTATGCCCCAGAGATCAGTCAGTGCCTCAGATATTTCCAGACCAATAGCCCCTGCCCCGATGACAACAGCTTTGCCAACCTTGCCCCGGGCCATCAAACTTTTTATTTTCTCAGCATCATGCAGATCAGCAACAGTAAAAACACGTGGCAGATCTGCGCCCGGAAAAGGTGGTATTACCGGACTGGCACCGGTGGCAATAACAAGTTTATCGTAAGTGAGACTCTCCTCCTCTCCCGACTCAAGGTGCTTTACCTTAAGATTTTTGCCAAACCGGTCAATCTCTGTTGCTTCAACCCGAGTCAGGACA
This sequence comes from Desulfobulbaceae bacterium S3730MH12, assembly GCA_001750925.1. Lineage (GTDB taxonomy): Bacteria > Desulfobacterota > Desulfobulbia > Desulfobulbales > Desulfocapsaceae > Desulfomarina. The sequence continues at coordinate 15,009 of MAXH01000195.1, read as the reverse complement.
TTTATCCCTTTACAGGTCTTAAAAAATTCCTTATCCCGAACTGCATGGGATGATGTCTTATACAGATCTTCAAGATCATTGACATCTCCTCCGACATAGTAAGGAATGCCGCAGCCTCCATAAGAGATAAGATTATCCCGGTCAATAAGAGTAATATTTGCCTCAGGATCAAGGCGCCTCAGCCTGCAGGCGACCTTAGGCCCGAGCGCTACTGCACCTACAATTACCACTTCTTTCGGCATCACGATTCCCCATTATGTTGTTTGTAGATAAGTTAGTGTCGGTCAGAAGGTATTGTAAATTGTTTTTAAAACGTGACAATACCACAATGTGTGCATTTGCACATTTTTTTTAAAATCTGAAAGAAAATAGGCTGAAAACCACCTCTCGCATAAGAAATGAAAAACTACCAATATCTTTACTTCTTTGCAGCCATTCATCTTAAAGTATTGCAAAGGAAGAATGTTATCCATATTCAGCTGATAGAGAGTTAAAATCAATTGCTTAACAGGATAGAATATGGTACGAATTCTCTGTTATTGAGCACTTTAAAGGTAATTTATTATGCTCATCCACCTACTATATAGACCGCTCACTGGTCTTTTTGAATTTTGAAGTGGAATTTGCATTGATGTTTCAACGTTTATAAACAGTATCTCTAACCTGGCTCTGGTATGAGCCTCAATTTCAAAAGGAGTAGAACATGGCTTTGGATCCTACCAAACACGCAGATTGGGAAATTGCCGCAGACGCAGAAAAAACGATGTTAACGATCTATGAAATTGGTGAAAAGCTGGGACTGACGAAGGAAGAACTCCTTCCCCAGGGACACTATATTGCCAAGATCGATTTCAGGGCAGTACTTGAGAGGTTGAAGGATAAGCCGGATGGAAAATATATCGATGTTACTGCCATCAGCCCCACACCCTTAGGCGAAGGAAAATCAACCTCCTCCATGGGCCTTGTACAGGGTCTTGGAAAACTTGGTAAAAGTGTTTGTGCTGCAGTTCGTCAGCCATCAGGCGGTCCTACCATGAATATTAAAGGCTCTGCTGCTGGTGGCGGCCTTGCCCAGTGTATTCCTCTGACTCCCTTTTCACTCGGTTTTACCGGTGATATCAACGCAATCATGAATGCCCATAACCTGGCTATGGTTGCTCTAACCTCACGTCTTCAGCACGAGAGAAACTACACTGACGAGCAGCTTGAAAGACTTTCAGGCATGAAGCGTCTGGATATCGATCCAACCAATATTGAAATGGGTTGGATCATGGATTTCTGTTGTCAGTCGCTCAGAAACATCATCATCGGTATTGATGGAGTCAACGGCAAAGCTGATGGTTTCATGATGAAATCCAAGTTCGGTATCGCTGTATCCTCTGAAGTTATGGCCATTCTTGCAATCGCCAATGACCTGAAAGATATGCGTGAAAGAATGGGTAAAATTGTTGTTGCTTACACCAAAAAAGGCAAGCCTGTTACCACTGAAGATCTGCAGGTTGCCGGTGCCATGACGGCATGGATGGTGGACGCCCTTAATCCATCACTGATGCAGACCCTCGAAGGACAGCCGGTTATCGTACATGCAGGACCATTTGCTAATATCGCTATTGGACAAAGCTCGGTTATTGCTGACAAAGTTGGTCTTAAACTTGCCGACTACCATGTAACGGAATCAGGTTTTGGTGCTGATATCGGTTTTGAGAAATTCTGGAACCTCAAATGCCGCTTCTCAGGACTTACCCCGGACTGTGCTGTTGTCGTTGCCACTATCCGCGCACTCAAATGCCACGGTGGAGCACCTGTTCCCGTACCGGGCAAACCAATGCCCGAAGAGTACAACAGTGAAAACGTAGAATGGGTTGCAAAAGGTTGCGGGAACCTGATTCACCACATTAACAACGTACGCAAAGCCGGTATCAGCCCTGTTGTCTGCATCAACGCTTTCTATAACGATACAGATGCTGAGATCGCCAAGGTTCGTGAGCTAAGCGAGGCCGCAGGTGCTAAGGTTGCTCTGTCAAGACATTGGGAGCAGGGTGGAGACGGTGCTATTGAGTTTGCCAATGTTGTGATTGAAGCGTGTGAAGAAAAATCGGATTTCAAATTCCTCTACGAACTTGATATGCCTATCAAGGAGAGAATCGATCTTATCGCTAAAGAGGTTTATGGCGCTGACGGCGTTGATTATTCTGCAGAAGCGAACAAGGCAATCGAGAGAATTCAGGCAGACCCGGTACTCGCAGGTATGGGAATGTGTATGGTTAAAACCCACCTGTCACTCTCCGACAACCCCGCTCTAAAAGGTGTTCCGACAAACTGGCGCCTGACTATAAGGGAAGTTCTGACCTACGGTGGAGCCGGCTTTATCGTGCCCGTTGCAGGAACCATCAGCCTGATGCCTGGAACAGGATCAAATCCTGCCTTCAAACGTATTGATGTTGACGTTGAAACAGGCCAGGTCCAAGGCGTATTCTAAATTTCTTTCTTATGCGGGAGAGATGAGTCTCTCATCTCTCCCGCTAATTTTTTATAACTCCCCCCTAAAATTGATACATACAGAAAGGAGCTCTAGTACGATGACTGCTGAAATAATTAGTGGGACAGAAATCAGAAAAACAATTCTTGCAGAGATCAAGCAGGAAGTTGAAGAAATGAAAGAAAAACATGGCAAAGTGCCTGGACTGGTTACTATTCTTGTTGGCTCCAGCCCTGCATCTATCAGCTATGTAACCCTAAAGGTAAAAACTGCTCTAAGCCTGGGATTTAAAGAAATCCAGGATGATCAGCCTGATGATATCTCTGAAGAGGATCTTCTTGCCCTGATTGATAAATACAATAAGGATCCCGAGATCCATGGCATCCTTGTACAGTTGCCCCTGCCTAAGCATATAGATGACAAAAAAGTGCTGGTCGCAATTGACCCGGACAAGGATGTTGACGCATTTCATCCAGTAAATGTCGGTCGTCTGATGATTGGTGGCGATGAAGTTCGATTTTTACCATGTACACCTGCCGGTATTCAGGAAATGATCGTTCGTTCAGGAACTGAAACCTCCGGTGCTGAAGTTGTTGTTGTCGGCAGATCCAATATCGTAGGTAAGCCGATTGCCATGATGATGGCCCAGAAAGGTGTTGGTGCCAATAGTACGGTAACAATCGTCCATACAAGAACCAAGGATCTGGCGGCTCACTGCAAACGCGCTGATATACTCATCGTTGCTGCAGGCGTACCCGATCTGGTAAAGCCAGAGTGGATAAAGCCCGGCGCAACAGTCATAGATGTTGGCGTTAACCGGGTTGGTATGAATGAGAAGACTGGAAAAGCTATCCTCAAAGGTGATGTTGATTTTGAAAAGGCGAAAGAAATCGCCGGCAAGATAACACCTGTACCAGGTGGTGTCGGTCCCATGACCATTGCCATGCTGATGAAGAATACGCTTACTTCAGCACAGAAAGCAATGTAAACCTGGTGATGTCGTAAAACAAAAAAAGCTGAAGGAACTGTTAAACAGCTCCTTCAGCTTTTTTATTTACCAGCCTATAGTTTTGCTCTTTTTACGAGATTACTAATGGTGATGATGCCCGTCGCCATGATGATGATGGCCACCATCCCCACCACCACCTTCCTTTGGGCCACCGGCATCATGCAAAGCTTTTGCGAGATGCTCATTAGCTTGTTCCATCTCCTTTATTGCCCCGCCTATATGATCTGCAACAACTCCTTTAGCGTCGTCAGCCATAAGCTTCTGCCATTTGGCAAACTCTTCCGCATGACCCTTGTTATGATCAATCCAATGCTGCAATAGTACACGTAACTTTTCTATATTTTCCATTACTTCTCCAGAAAACTAGCCTGTCTTATATAAAAAAACCTTGCCGTCATTAAAATCTATACGACTTATTGCTACTCCGGGAAATTCTTTCTGCCCTTCAAAAAGAGTTGTTATAGCAAGTCCATTATCAATCACCTCAAGGGCGGTCACATTCTCCAGCAACAATTCCTCACTGCCACCCTCTTCCATTACTACACTAGTCTGACACATTTACAACCTCATAAACTTCACTGAAAGAAATTTAATCGAATTCGGGTCGCGGGTAGAAACCGGCACGTTCCACCATCTCAGGAACCTTCTCCTCCCACTCGATCGCCATAATATGAAAACCGGCGACTCCGGTACATTCCTTTAATCGCTCCATAGCCTCGACGGCAATAGTTATCCCTTCTTCTGACTGCTTGTCTTTTGGCACACCGGACAGACGATCGATCAACTCCTTCGGTACGTCCATGCCGGGAACAGCGCGAGCCATATATTTGGCCATACCTACCGATCTCATCGGGGTGATACCAGGCATGATAAAGACCTTTTCATGCAACCCTCTTTCCACCACGCCCTTCATCCACAATTCGAATTTATCCAAGTTATACACACACTGGGTCTGAATAAATTCCGCACCAGCAGCTATTTTTTTGGCCAATCTCGGTACCCTGATCTCAAAAGGATCGGCAAAGGGATTTGCAGCAGCACCGACAAACATATTGGGCGGTACCTTGATGGCATCGCCGCCAAGAAATTTACCTTCATCCCGCATATATCGAACCGTCTGAAGCAACTGCATCGAATCAATATCGAACACATTCTGTCCTTCCGGACTGTCGCCAAACCTCTGATGGTCTCCCGACAGGCAGAGCATACTGTGGATGCCATGGGAAGCGGCGCCAAGAATATCGCTTTGCAGTGCAATTCGGTTTCTATCCCTTACAACCATCTGCAGCACAGGTTCAAGTCCTTCCTGCTTCAAATGTATGCATGCCGCAAGACTGCAAAGCCTGGTCACCGAGGTCTGATTATCGGTGATATTAATACAGTCAACGTGATTTTTAATCAGATGACCTTTTTCAATAATATGTGCCGGATCACTTGAGCGAGGAGGCCCGCATTCACTAGAGACCGCCATGTGGCCATTTTTCAGTACTTTTTCCAGTCTGCTTTTCGTTTTGATTTCCACGACTAAAAGCCCTCCAGTTTAAATGATCGAGGTCCGCCTGCACGATCTTTAGACCAATCTTTTATAGGAGTAAGTTTTTCGTAATCGTCTAATTTCCCCATAGCTTTCAATCGATCGATAACCAACTGCCATGCACAGTCAATATCTTTTGAAATTTCACATTTTCCGTCGGATGAACCTCCGCACGGACCGTTAAAGAGACGCTTGCAGCATCTGGTTACCGGACAAACACCTCCGGTCACCCCAAGAACACAATCTCCACATGCCTGACATTTCTCGGTGAAATACCCATCTTCCTGAACATCTCCCAGGAATGTTGTGTTAAGAGCTGGATAAATTGGAGTTTTCTTATACTTTTGAGCCATAAACTGAACACCGATCCCACAGGCCAGGCTCAAAACTGCCTCCGTATCTTCAAGAAGCTCTTTTGCCGATTCAAAAAACGGGTGTTCGCATTGGCGTTCAATACCACCATCTACGATCTCAATATCAACACCTTCCTTGGTAGCCCTCATCTTCAAAAGAGAGGCAAGGATTTCTGCTTCCTTGTTCCCTCCCTGGTGGCAGACAGCAACGCAGGTATTACAACCGAATACAGTCAGTTGTTTATGGCTTTTGACCATCTCCCATACTTCATCGAATGGTTTCTGTTCTCCTACAATCATAGTCTCTCCACTCCTTCCTCAGTAGTTCCTCAGGCAGATACGGTTCAGGCAGCCTGTTTGTTATTTTCCGTAGACTCTAACTTTTTCTGAAGTGCAAACCAGATAGGGGACGGCCCCAGGGCATTGATCTTTTCCGTAAACTCAGTACATATCTCCGCCCATCTCGGCCCCTGAGCGGCAGATAAATGAAAAAATTCCAGCCTCCCGGGATCTATGCCGAGCATATCCAACATTTCTTTGACTTTAGCAATTCTCTTTACTGCGTTGGTATTTCCTTCCAGGAAATGACATTGGCCTTCCATTCAGCCTGCAGCGAAAACACCGTCCACCCCCCTTTCAAACGCCCTTAAAAGATAGATATGGTCAAGTTTTCCGGTGCATGGAAGGCGAACAACCTTTACGTTAGCAGGATATGGTAACCGCATGACACCTGCCAGATCGGCTGCTGCAAATGCACAGTAGTGGCAGGCAAAGGCGATAATATTAGCCTGCCATCCGGCCGGTATCTCCTGAGGTATCTCCGGACCTTTAGGTTCTTCAATTTTTTCTTCGTCAGCTGTCATTTTACGTTTCCTGTGCTTGAACTAAGACTATTAACCCGTTGTTACGGAATCTACCATAGCCAGAATCTGATCATCCCTGAAATAGTTAACCTGATAGGCTTTTGCAGGACAGACTCCCGCACAAATTCCACAACCGGTACACTTAACTTCATTATGACTTACCATGCCGTCTTCATCGATAAATGGGGCGCCAAACGGACACCTTTTTACACACATCAGACATGACATGCAGATATCCCTGTTATGCTTGGAGATAACTCCTGAGACGGTAAGACTCTCATGGGACAGAAGAGCACCGGCGCGGCCGGCTGCCGCCTGGGCCTGACCTATGGTTTCTTCGAGATTTTTCGGTGCATGTGCCAGACCGGCAAGAAAAAATCCCTCACTTGGAAAATCAACAGGCCGAAGCTTCACATGAGCTTCCATAAAGAATCCGTCAATATTGCAGGTCAATTTGAATTTTTTAGCTAATTCATCCGCATCCGGACGGGGCCTGAGTCCTGTCGAAAGCACCACATAATCAGCATCTATTGCTATCTCTTTACCGAGCACCTTGCCGGAAAGAGTGACTTTAAGCCCTCCTTCGCCCTGGATTACCTCCGGTTTATCATCAGGAGTGTAGAGAAGGAAAATAACCCCAAGATCACGTGCCTTTCTATAGTAGTCCTCTTTCAATCCATAGGAGCGAATATCACGATAAATCACCACTACCAGAGCATCTGGAGCTTTTTCTTTTATGGCAATACTGTTTTTAAGTGCATCCTGACAACAGATTCGCGAACAGTAGTTATCCGGCTCTTCCCGCGACCCAACACACTGGATCATCACATAACTTTCCCCATTATCAGGCTCTTTCTCTGCGAGCATCTTCTCCAGCTCACGCTGGGTGATTACGTTCTCTGATTCGGTATAACCATATTCAGTGGGACTATATTCTGCGCCACCGGTGGCAATAAGCAGCGCCCCATGATTGACAGTCTTCGTGTTGGCAAGAGTAGTGACAAAATTACCCACAAATCCATCAAGATTTGCAACAGTGGTTCCAGTATGAACGGTAATGTCTGGATTGCTATCAACTCTCCTGGTAACATCGGTCAGAAATTCCCGAACATTGTCCCCGTCCAGAGTAAAATCAACTTCTGTAAGCAGACCGCCCAGGGTGTCTTCTCTTTCAACCAGATGGACACCATAGCCTTGATCAGCAAGAGACAGAGATGCGGTCATGCCGGCAATACCGCCCCCAACAACCAAAGCAGTATGAGTCACACCAACAGAGCTTGTATTAACAGGATCCAATAAACGTGTTTTGGCAACATTCATCTTAACAATGTCTATTGCCTTTTCTGTTGCCTTCTCCTTATCGGCCATATGACACCAGGAGCACTGCTCTCGAATATCAGCCAGTTCGAAGAGAAATTTATTCAAACCAACTTCTCGGATGGTATCCTGAAAAAGAGGGCCATGGGTCCTGGGTGTACATGAGGCAACAACGATCCTGTTCAGCCCTTTCTCCTTAATTACGTCTCTGATTTTCTGCTGGCCATCCGGAGCACAGGCATAGACAATAGTCTCAGTAAATGCCACTCCTGCCTCACCGGCAACCGCATCTGCAACTTTCTGTACATCTACCGTACCGGCAATATTAGTTCCGCAGTGACAAACAATTACGCCGATTTTTGGATCCTGCCCCTCGATATCAGTTTCCGGTGGCAAAACTACTTCTACAACCTCAGTTCCTCGACTTTCCCCAAGCGATGCCATGCTTTTTGCAGCAGCACTGCTTCCCTGGATTACAGTTTCAGGAATATCTTTTGGCCCCTGATATGTTCCCGCCACATAGATACCGTTCCTGCTGGTTTCTACAGGTCGCAGCTTGGAAGTCTGAGCAAAACCGTACTCATCGGTATCTATACCAAATATTTCTGAAAATTCAGCTGCATCCTCTCGCGGCTCAAAACCAATCGAAAGAATGACCATATCAAACTCTTCGTTGAGCAGTTTTCCTTCATCGTCCACAGAATGAATAATGAGATTCTTCGTCTCTGGATCCTCAATCACCTCAGAAACCATAGCTCTCTTATATGTTACCTCCGCATCATTTTTGGCTCTGTCGATATATTTATCAAAATCTTTGCCAAAAGCTCTCAGTTCCATATAAAAGACAGTGGAATCAACTTCGGGGTCGTGCTCTTTTGCTATGATTGATTGTTTTGCCGCATACATACAACAGACAGAAGAACACCACGGGTTGGCGTTGTGACTGTTTCTTGAACCGACACATTGAATCCAGGCAAGTTTCTTTGGATGCCCTCCGTCGGATGGTCTGGTTACTGTGCCGCTGCAGGGTCCCGATGCTGAAAGAAGTCGTTCAAACTGAAGTGAAGTGACCACATTATCATGCCGGCCATAACCAAACTCCTGACGAATATCCGGCTCATAGGTTTTCAGGCCAGGAGTGAGAATAATGGAACCGACATGGAGGTCATACTGTTTGTCTTTATCCTCGAAATTGATAGCATCGGCATCACATACCTTTTCACATTTACGACAAACACCTTTATTCAGATAAAGGCAATGGTCACTGTCTATCGCCCTGGTATTAGGTACCGCCTGGGGGAAAAGAGCATAGATAGCCCTTCGCTTATTCAGACCCTGATTAAAAATATCCAGGACCCTGGATGGGCATTTTGCATCACAGGCGCCACAGCCTGTACATTTACCGGCGTCCACATACCTGGCCTTCTCCTCAATAGTGACCGTAAAATCGCCTTCCTCGCCTGTAACTTTAATCGCTTTGGCCAGGGTATACATTTTAATATTAGCATGTCGGCTCGCCTCTACCATGCGGGGAGAAATCATACACATGGCGCAGTCACCGGTTGGAAACGTTTTGTCCAGTCTGGACATAGTTCCACCAATGGACGGTTCATCATTGATCATATGAACCAGAAGGCCGCTGTTTGCCAGGTCAAGGGCAGACTGCATACCCCCTATTCCCGATCCCACCACTAAAGCTGAACCTATCCTGTTTTTTCCTTCCTGCCCGGGGGTAATCCTGGTCACATCAAGACCCTCCATAAAGATCAGCCCCTCATTTTTTGCAAGCCATCCCACCACCAACGGCATACATTGCGGACACTAATCAAAATAATTTTGTCAGACAATTCGATGGTATAAATTTCAACCTTCGAGCATTATAATAGATAATTGCTGATATCATAGGTTTTTTTTTTTTTGATAATATTTTATCTAATCCTGACGTACGGAATAAGTACTTTAATGGCATGGCCATGGCACTGTTTTAAACGAAGTATTCGGGGTTTTTTCGGGGAGAGGGCTTAACAGGTTAGGCAAGGGATCGCAAACAGCCAAACAATAAAGTCCAATCTACTGAACAGCAGATTGGACTTTATTTTCAACATTACAACTAACACTCATGAAATGAATTTCATATAAAGTTAAAACTGTCACTATTAAAAAGGTAACAGTGGTAACGTTACCCAGCCCTTCACCCGGCCAATTTTCTTGCCTGATCAGTCAGCAGTGCTTTAAACCGATCAAGAGTGATTGGATAAGGTGTCAGGGTAATTCCCATCCAGTCTGCATATTCAAGGAAATCTTCCGGCTGTTCAGCCATATACATATCCATATATCCCACACCATCCAACACAATAGCACCACCACTGTGCCTGGGAAAATTTTCGTTGGCCAGAGCCTTATCCCATCCCTTAAACACTTTTTGACGGTATTTGATCCATCCCGGTGTCATCCACCAGACCGGTTCTCCGTCAGCCAACTCATTTCCAATTTCGTTACGTTCACTCTCGCTTACAAGCATATCCATACAATGAGTCGCTTCAATGCGAGTAACGCCCTCTCCCTGCTCCTCGATAATCGTCTGCATAGTCCGCATGGGCTGATCGATATTCACATAACAAAACTTGCCCCCATAGACGACAATTACCTTATCAGTTTGTTCTTTTGCTCTGTTGATTTGTTTAATCAACTGATGCTCAAGTTCCTGAACAACCTGATGAAGACCTGGAACTGTGTACAAAATATGTGAAGTATCGAGAAAACCCTCATCACGAAGATAATTTAACTCTAGACTCATAGTTCCGCATGAAACAATCGCGATATCAGCAAATGAAACAGTTTCCATCATATTTCTCCTGGACAAGTTTAGATTTAGCTGTTATTTCAAACTTCTCAGCTTCGCTACAGCTTTTTCCAGTATAATCTGCAAATTTGCAATGTCATGAGCATCCGGATGCCCCACTGCTCCGTCAGCATCTTTCACCCAGGGAGGCTGGGGATCTTTTTTTTGTACCTTTGCAAGAAATTCTTTATTCACCTCACCCTGACAATTAAAGGCACCCACGACCTGACTCGATGTGACCATGGATTTCGCTCCCTCCATCGCATTCTGTGCATGGGGAGAGTCCACAGCAGCCCCATGGGTGGCAAAAAGAAACAGTTTTGTCGGAGCAAGCTTTTCCAGATACTCGTAAGATCCGGGATCAGCCGTACCTGCCTGTAGCCAGAAGCCGACAACAACGAGATCATACCCCTCAGGATCCGGTTTTTCTTCAACAGATTTCATAACATTTTCACCGGGTAAAAAATCATAAACAGCTTCTGCCAATTTTCTGGTATTTCCCGATTTACTGGAATAGACAATGAGATTTTTCATAATGTTTCCTTATAATTCCTTTTATTGGTGATGGTTTCGCAAAAACTCTGCAGTTATTTTGTTGTTCCTCCAGAAGGCTACCTCATGCAACTATACTTTCTATTTCAAAAACAGTGCCAATCGGTTTTAAATATGTCAAATGTCTCTCTACGTGTATTGATTACTGCAGGAAAATACAAAAGCATTGATAAAAATATCACATTACCTGTTGTGATCAGACAAAAAGTAACGTTACCGGAGGGTCACTTCCCCATTTTTCATCAAACTGTTGGCAAGAACGACTGGCCTTACGCAGGATACACCACCGGCCAATGCGAAATTAGTACAGCCGCCGGGGTTGAACATTACATACAAAATTGACAGATTTAGTTGAGTTTCGAGGAAAAATACTATATAAAGTGGGGTCAGACTGAGCGAGCAGTCGGTAAAGTAGAAAATCTTTGCATTGAGGTCATAAATACGATAGATAATGTGCAAAGTTAGGTTCTTCGAGAAGTTTGATGCCCGTTTCCAAGGTACTTATCCCATTTATCCGGGTCAGACCGAGGCTAGCCATGAGTACCTGACTCTCTGCCGATAGTCCAGAAAACAAAATATAAAATTTCAACCAGAGTAAGCATGCCGTAAGGAGGAGAGCATAATGGAAGAACGTTTGAGCAAAGTACTTGCACCTTATAAGGGTAAACACAACGCACTGATTCCAATACTGCAAGAGGTGCAGGCTGAGCTTGGCTACCTGTCAGACGAGGCCATGATGGAGATCGCCAAAACTATTGGTCTGCCGGAAAGTCAGGTCTACGGTGTTGCCACATTTTACGCGCAGTTTTATTTTTCCCGGCGGGGAAAGAATCAGACGAAGGTCTGTACCGGCACAGCCTGTCACGTAAAAGGTGCTGCACGGGTCCTCGACGCCTTTGAAAGAGAACTCGGCATCGCCTGCGGCACTACTTCTGAAGATTATGAACATAGCCTGGAAACAGTAGCCTGTGTCGGCTCCTGCGCATTGGCCCCGGTCGTAGTAGTAAATGAAGAGGTCTATGGACAGTTCAAATCCAGCAAAATAAGCAAGATTATTGAAAATCTCAAGGAGTAAGGGAGGCTGACGTAATATGCAAAAGATAAACTCACCATCCGAGATGGTAGAAATGAGAGATCTTTGTCAGGCTGCATTTGCCCGGCAAAAGGTTCGTTTTCTTGTATGTGCTGGCACCGGTTGTATCGCCGGTGGATCAATGGAAGTTTACGCAGAACTTAAACGGCTCATTGGTGAAAGAGGAATAAATGTAGACGTTGAACTGCTCTTTGAAGGACAGGAAAGTGACGCCGGTGCCGCCAAGAGTGGCTGCCATGGCTTTTGCCAGATGGGTCCACTGGTGCGTGTTGAACCCAAAGGTACCTTTTATACCAAGGTTAAAGCATCGGATGTTCCGGATATTATAACCGCTACACTTGACGAAGATACCGTGGTCGAACGTCTTCTGTTCAAAAACCCTGATGGCAATAAAGCCCTTGCGGAGCACGATGTATCATTCTATAGCCGCCAGACAAGGATAGTTCTCGCGGGTTGCGGTACGATCGAGCCGGAGGATATCCGAAACTACTTTGCAGTCGATGGCTATCAGGCCCTGGCTGATATTTTCCAGAACCACTCCCCTGAGCAGGTTATTGATATTGTAACTAAGTCAGGTCTGCGGGGACGAGGTGGTGGTGGTTTCCCGGCCGGTCGAAAATGGAAGGCTGGGCTGGATGCAAAAGCAACCCCCAAATATGTGGTATGTAACGGTGACGAAGGAGACCCGGGTGCTTTTATGGATCGTTCGGTTCTGGAAGGAAACCCCCAGGCCGTCCTGGAGGGCATGACTATTGCTGCCTACAGTATAGGGGCAAGGTACGGCGTAATATATGTCAGAGCCGAATACCCACTGGCAGTGGTAAGGCTGCTGAAAGCCATTGAACAGGCTAAAGAGTACGGTGTTCTGGGTGAGAATATCATGGGCACTGGATTTGATTTTGATATAGAGGTGTTCCAGGGAGCGGGTGCTTTTGTCTGTGGTGAATCAACAGCGCTGACCCTCTCCATTGAAGGAAAACGTGGTATGCCTCGCGTGGCACCCCGGCCCAGAACCACAGAGGTCGGCCTCTATGATAAACCTACTCTTTTGAATAACGTAAAAACTTTTGCTTATATACCTGATATCATAAGAAGGGGTGCTGACTGGTTCAAAGCTATCGGTACCGAAAGCAGCTCAGGTACCGCAGTATTTGCTCTCACCGGGCATATAGCCAACAGCGGCTTGATCGAAGTCCCCATGGGAATTAAGCTCCGCGAGATTATATTCGATATTGGAGGTGGCATTCCAAAGGGTGGAAAGTTCAAAGCTGTACAGACCGGAGGACCATCCGGTGGCTGCCTGCCGGAGTCTCTGCTTGACACCCCGATCGACTATGATTCACTTGATGAAGCCGGATCGATTATGGGTTCCGGCGGCATGGTAATAATGAATGAAAAGACGTGCATGGTAGATGTCGCAAAATACTTTCTCCAGTTTACGGAAGAAGAATCCTGCGGACAGTGTGTACCGTGCCGGCTTGGTACCAAACAGCTTCTGGAAATTCTCAAGGACATATGTAAGGGCAGAGGAAAACCAGAAGACATGGATCTGCTGGTAGAGTTGAGCCACTCGGTGCACGGAGGCTCTGTTTGCGGTCTTGGTCAAACAGCAGCCAACCCGGTACTGACCACGTTAAGGTATTTCAAGTCAGAATATGAAGCCCATATAAATGACAAGTGCTGTCCGGCAGGAGTCTGTAAGGATCTTATTTCTTTTAGAATTGATGAAGACAAATGCAAGGGATGTACTCTTTGCGCCAGGGCCTGTCCGGTAAGTGCTATTTCAGGGGAGAAAAAAGAAGTTCATACTATCGATCAAACCCTCTGCATACAGTGCGGTATCTGTCTGGATAAATGTCCCAAAAAATTCAGCGCTGTCGAGTGTGTATCACCTAAGATAATTGTAACACCAAAAGAAAAGATGGAGGTGTCTTAAATGAATGAGGTCACCATAACAATAGATGGACTGCAGATTACTGCAAAAGAGGGCACGACAGTCCTGCAGGCTGCTCTTGATAACGGCTTATATATCCCCAGTCTCTGCAACCATCCTGACCTGGTTCCAGCAGGCCTCTGCAGAGTCTGCATTGTTAAGATGGACGATTGGAAAATCGCCATTTCCTGTAAATTGCCGGTTAAAGAAGGCATGGTTATCAGTACCGAGGATCCGGAAGTGCAGCAGATCAGGAAAAATACGGTAGAACTGCTCATCGCCAACCATCCAATGACCTGCCTTACCTGCGAGAGCGACTCCAACTGCGAGCTGCAACGTGTGGCTCATTATGTAGGTGTTACTCCTGACAGCCTGAAACGTTACAGGCGGTCTGTCCGGTCGATTCCGATGGACACTTCCAATCCATTCTTTGATATCGATCCAAGCAAATGCATTATGTGTGGCATCTGCGTACGTACCTGTGATGAACTGCAGAATATCAATGCAATTGATTATGGGTTGCGGGGTGTTAATAGTATTATCACTACCTTGGGCAACAAACCGATCGCCGATTCCAGGTGTGAATCCTGCGGTGAATGTGTTGTCAGATGTCCGGTGGCAGCGCTTGCGCCCAAAAATACACTCCAGCCCATGCGTGAAGTCAAGAGTGTCTGTACTTACTGTGGTGTAGGTTGTGGCGTCCTGCTTGGAGTTCGCGGGGATAAAATCGTCGGCGTCAGAGGCGACAAGGAAAACCCTGTCAACAAGGGAAGCCTCTGCGTCAAGGGACGATACGGCTACAAGTTTATCAACCACCCTGATCGATTAAAAACACCATTAGTGAAGAAAAACGGTGAGCTCGTTGAAGCAAGCTGGGAAGAGGCCCTGAACAGAATTGAGGAAGAATTCTCCCAACACAAGGGAGACCAGTTTGCAGCCCTTGCATCCGCCCGTATTACCAATGAAGACAATTATCTCATTCAAAAATTCACACGAGCGGTGATGGAGACGAACAACATTGATCACTGCGCCCG
>MAXH01000194.1 GCA_001750925.1 Desulfobulbaceae bacterium S3730MH12 | reverse complement strand
GTTGCAAAGAGGCTTGCAGCATAATTTCCGGCTGTTTTTGCCTCTCCGACTCCCCCCCTGACAGCGCGGACATATTCTGTTGTGACCCAGATTTTTACAGGATCAAAACCTTCCGGATAATATGCGCCTACAGGAGAAAGAATAATAAAAAATCTGTAGGTATTGGAAGAGCGAAGGCCGATATAGGGGTCTGTTGCAATTATAGTCGGACGAATGTAGAGTGATGTTCCCTCGGTGCCAGGTACCCAGTCTTTTTCAACATTTAAAAGCGTTAACAGCGCCTCAAGAACAAATGTTTCGTCTAAGGCGGGCATGCAGAGCATATGACCTGAGTTGTTCAGTCGCTTTAAATTATCCTGCGGTCTGAAAAGATTTACTTCACCGGACTCAGTTTTGTATGCTTTTAAGCCTTCGAAAATTGCCTGGCCATAATGGAGAACCATTGTGGAAGGATCCATTTCAATCGGACCGTATGGTTCAATGCGGGGGTTATGCCAGCCTTTTTCCGGGTTATAATCCATGTTAAACATGTGATCTGTAAAAAAAGTTCCGAAGCCGAGGCCGGAATCTTCGGGATGGTTCTTCAGTTTTTCAGCTTTTTTTATCGTAATTTTCATTGCAACCTCTGTTATATAAGATTATTTGTTTACCGGGATTTCACTAATATAATAATTTCTATAAAAAATTAACAGCATTCTACCTATTAAGTTATTATTATGGTATTCAGTATAATTCTAATTTACACGTTAAATCAACAGTTAACCTTTTTATTGTCGACAACAGATAAAAAGGCTTACAGTAAAGGTAGTCTCGCAAGTTCTAATTATTTGTCAATCCCTGATTTCAGACAATAAATGTTTCCCTCCCTGCAGTAAAACATCTATTTTGTCAGGTTTTTTTGGTCGAGCATATTTTAGAATATTACTGCGCTTGCTGGAAGATTGCATGGTGGCGAGATACCTTTATGTTAAAACTTTAGAAAAGAAATTATCGGTGGAAAATGAGAACAGACATAATTGAGATAAGATGGCATGGACGAGGAGGACAGGGAGCTATTACTGCGGCAAAGATTGTTGCTAACGGCGCATTCGCTTCCGGTTTTAAGGGGGTTGCTATGGCTCCGACATTTGGCACGGAAAGAAGAGGGGCGCCTATCCTTGTCTCTTTGAAGATTTCAAAAAATAAAATCTATGATCTTTCTCCGATTACCGCACCTGATATGGTTGTTGTTTTAGATCATACTCTGCTTGACGAAGTTGATGTTGTCGCCGGTTTAAAAGAAAATGGTCTGGTAATTCTGAATGCACCAAAGCCCCTTTCTGAATACAGTTTTGGAGGGGCAAAAATTGCAGTCTCAGATGTCACAAAACATTCTGTCGAGGCGGGCTTACCACCTGGAATCGTTAATTCTGGAATAATCGGTGCATTTTCACAGGCGACCGGCCTTGTTAATATTGATGTTATGGTGGCGGCAATTGAAAATGAATTTGTCGGAAAAAGACCGGAAATGAACTCAAAAGCTGCAAAAATTGTGTTTGAGAACACTGCAGTTGGAGGTTACATATGAAAACTGAAGAATTTTGTAAAATGATATCGCGCAGTAAACCCGGTCCCGGGGATGGTGGTAATACAGGGTCATGGCGTGTTTTGCGTCCGGTAATCAATCTTGAACTTTGTATCCCGGTAAAGATGAATAAAAAAGCCTGTTTTAACTGCTGGCTTTATTGTCCTGATTCCGTTGTGTCAAAGACAATCCCGCCTGTAATTAATTTTGATTATTGTAAAGGTTGCGGTATCTGTGCTGAGGAGTGTCCCGTGGATGCCATAAGCATGGTAGATGAAACAACTCCTATAGAAGAGGAAAAATAATACCATGCATATTATTGAATCCGGAAATGTAGCAGCAGCTACAGGTGTTAAACTTTCAAGGGCGCAGGTTATTGCTGCATACCCAATTACTCCTCAGACACCACTCACTGAAAAATTATCTGAGTTTGTTGAATCAGAGGAATTTGATGCTCAATACATCCCCGTTGAGAGTGAGCATAGTGCAATGGCTGTTTGCATTGCTGCATCATCAGCAGGAGCCAGAGCATTTACCGCCACAAGTGCAAATGGTCTTCTTTATATGAGTGAGCAGTTGCATTGGGCTGTAGGTGCGAGACTTCCTCTAGTTATGTGTGTCGCCAACAGGGGGATCGGTGCTCCCTGGACAGTGTGGAATGACCAGCAGGATACCATGTCGCAAAGAGATGCCGGCTGGATACAGATTTATGCCAATGATCATCAGCAGATAATTGATTCTGTGATCAAGGCGTTTCGTCTGGCACAGACCGTCAGCATACCTGTAATGGTTTGTTATGATGGCTATATTTTATCCCATACATACATGCCGTTTGAGCAGCCTGATCAGGAACAGGTGGATTCTTTTCTTCCGCCATTTGCTCCGAAGAATTTTCTTGACCCTGAGAACCCTGGTAATTTTAATACAGTTACTCTCCCTGATGTCAGACCTGGTGTGGATGGAAAAATTGAGCCCGGTTATATTGAGATTCGTCATAATCTGCATGAAGATCTTCGGACAGCACTTGATACCTATGAGGAAATTGATAAGGAATTCGAGGAACAATTTGGTCGGGGAGGAAATCCTCTTATAGAGCAATATAAATGTGATGATGCAGAATTTGTTGCTGTATGTATCGGCTCATTATCCTATCAGCTCAGAGATGTTATTGATATTATGAGAGATGATGGTATGAAAATTGGTGTTATGAGCGTGCAGATGTACCGACCATTTCCTGATGAAGCAATTGTTGCGGTTCTTGCCGGAAAAAAATGCGCAATAGTTCTTGAAAAGGCATTAAGCTACGGCAATCAAGGTGCATTATATGGCGATATAAAATCTGCGCTTTATAATAGCGATACCAAACCACATGTCCATAATTACATTTTAGGTCTTGGCGGAAGAGAAATAAAAACTCAGCATCTTCTTGATGCGTTAACTGAATCATGCACGTCTCCAGATACAATTGGAGATACTCCCCGGTGGATAGGCTTAAAATTATAAAGAAGAATATTATGGAAAAGAAAACAACTATATTGAATCTGACTGAAGAAGAATTTGTTCATTCCGGCAACCGCGCGTGTTCAGGTTGCGGACTCTCAATTATATATCGTATCGGGCTTAAAGCTCTTGGTAAAAACACAATTCTTGTGGTGCCGCCAAGTTGTCTTACTGTGCTCCAGGGATTATACCCCGTCGCCTCTACAAAGCTTCCATGTGTTAATGTGACTTTTGCATCAACGGGAGCTGCTGCAACTGGAGTCCGGGGCGCCATGAAAGCACTGAAAAAAGAAAACGTCAATGTCGTGGCATGGGCAGGGGACGGAGGAACTGGAGATATTGGCATCCAGGCACTTTCAGGAGCGTGTGAAAGGGGAGAGGATATTATTTATATCTGCTATGACAACGAAGCGTATATGAATACAGGTGTTCAGAGATCCGGTACCACTCCCCAGGGTGTTTTAACAACTACAACACCAATTAAGGGAAAACTGCAGGAGAAAAAAGATGTTCCTTCAATAATTGCAGCTCATGGAATCGGTTATGTTGCAACAGCTTCAGCCGCATACCCCCTGGATTTCTACGACAAGGTTAAAAAAGCTATGACAATTTCCGGACCCAGGTATATTCATGTGCATACTCCATGTCCGCCGGGGTGGAGTTTTGACACAAGATTTACCATAAAGGTTGGAAAACTTGCCGTAAAGTCAGGTCTTTTTGACCTTTATGAAATTGAAGACGGTGAATTTCAACTTACCGGAGAATCGAAAAGACTTGTTGGAAAAGAGAAACCACCTGTGACGGATTATTTTAATTCCCAGGGAAGATTCAAGTCTCTTGATGCAGAGCTGGTTAAAACAGTTCAGGAGCGGGTTGATACCAAGTGGGCTAAGTATTAATTAATAGTTTTTTTCCAGTCCTGCAAAGCGGTAGAGGGCTCCATAAGATGACGTAAAGATTTACCTGCGCCTTGAACGGGAAACGTGCGTTCTTGTCACCGATGATCGATTGTAATGACGATTAACGCCGGAACGGTAGTAATTATCATAACGCCATGAATTTCCATGGTAATAGCTGGAATTTCCATGATAGTAACCGGAACTCACGCTATATCCTGTTGAACCGCATCCTGTTATAGTACTCAACAGAAGGGCAACACACATCACATATAAGAACTGTATTGTTTTTTTCATGTAAGCCTCATCCTGTTTATGGAGGTGACTGCTTTACCGGTTTTAATGAATGAAGCATCTGCACGAGTTCTTCCCCGTGAATGTTCGTTGTCTCATGTGGGCCAATGTAAATTGCGATACCCACACTTTCTTGTGAGAGCTGGAAAAAGGCTGCATAAAATTCCATAGTCTCGCCTTCTTTTTTCCCGGTGCCACTGATGTAGTAAGTCTCCATGGAGTTCAAGGTGTCAAACCTGTGCTTCGTGGTTACCACATCAGTAAGCAGATCAAGTCCAAGGGAGGCCATATACTCTTTCCCATCTTCAATTTGCTCTAAATAATGGGGAACCCACATGCCAAACCACAATGGCATCCCATCATTTGGCATGAGGCTGATAAGACGAGATGGAGTTTTCTTTTCTTCAGGGAGTTGAGAGGGATCTGTTTCAGAACCGACATTTACCTGCCAATCATCTGGGATGGCCATGGTAAAGTGTTGTTTCCCCATGGATGAGTAGGTGATTGACACCTGGGCCTGTGCTGCGCCAACCAGGATGAACAGAATAAATAAAATGAGGCAAATCGTTTTTTTCGGCATAAGTCTCTATCCTTTATTTTGCATTCATTCTTAGTATGAGTAAAGATGGTTTCTGTTTTAATATTGAAAAAAATTATCTCCGGGTGAGCTTACACAATTATTCTTGGGAAATCTAATATTAATCACTTCGGTACAACTCGGATAAATACTTTGGAGTTGTAATCTCATCAAGGGGTAAAAGTATACCCGTATGCAAGTAATGCCTCTCTGGCAGACGATAGTCTTTCTGATTTTACCAGGATGTAGTCAGTATCAAAGGTTGAAATTGCAAAAATGCTTATTTCAGCTTCAGCAAGAATTGCTGAAATTTTTGCCAAAATGCCGGTTAAGGAAAAATCCAAGGATCCCGCGATTCTAATACAAGACCAACTCGTCTCTGACTTTTCTGAGTTCAATTGGGTGGTCGAGGTACAGACAATTGATAATTCATCTTCTGTCTTACTGATTGAATAAAATGGGCTCTTATATACCTGATTTGGAACAGTCTGGTTTGGTGGAAGTCGATGAATCGTAAAACCGTTTTCAAGAATCGTCAGTTGTAATTCCATTGAAATCCTCTATTTGATCCTAAAAGTAAAAGAAATTTAATTTCCACCCAGAACCAACTTGCCAATCATAGATCCCTCTTCCACTCGAGCGTGAGCTTTTCGAAGATTCTTAGCATTAATGGTTCCAAAATCCTCCTGCATTGTTGTGGCAATGATATTATCATCAACCAGTTCAGAAACACGGTTCAAGAGCGCTCCCTGCTCATGCATGTCATCGGTCTTAAACATGGAGCGTGTATACATAAACTCCCATACATGGGTGAGGCTTTTTGTTTTAAGGAGTTGCATGTCGAGGGGCCCTGAGTTATCGACGATGGTGCAGATTTTTCCCTGTGGACGGATAAGTTCAGCCATACTGTTCCAGTGACTGTCAGTATTGTTGCAGCAGAAGATATAGTCGACCTCCAGGTTGAGGGCTTTGATCTGAGGAA
This sequence comes from Desulfobulbaceae bacterium S3730MH12, assembly GCA_001750925.1. GTDB lineage: Bacteria > Desulfobacterota > Desulfobulbia > Desulfobulbales > Desulfocapsaceae > Desulfomarina. The sequence continues at coordinate 11,660 of MAXH01000194.1, read as the reverse complement.
GGAGAGGCTGGTGGTGATCGATTACAAAATCGGCGCCTTGCTTTTTACACCAGGCAACTGTTTCCCCACGTGAAGCCGTAGCAATAAGTGTGAGGCCTGGAACAGTTTTACCGATTTGCGTGGCCATGGATCCAACGCCACCGGCTCCACCTATGATAAGGAACACGGCCCTATTTCCCTTATTATTAACGATTCCAAGACGATCAAAAATAGCCTCCCAGGCGGTAATGGTTGTTAATGGGAGAGCAGCTGCTTCTTTAAAGGAGAGGCTTGCTGGTTTTTTCCCGACGAGTCTCTCATCGATGAGCTGAAGTTCAGCATTTGATCCGGGTCGAGTGATGTCGCCTGCGTAGTAGACCTCATCGCCTGGTGTGAAGAGTGTTACAGCATCACCCACCGACTCAACCATTCCTGCCGCATCCCAACCGAGAATCTTTGCGGGATCGTAGCTGCCTTCTTTTGGTGCACGAATCTTGGTGTCTACCGGATTAACGGATATCGCTTTGATCCGTACGAGGAGATCCTGTTCAGTTGCCACAGGATCGGGAAGTTCACAGTCGACCAGGGAGTGCGGATCATTGATGGGGAGGTGTTTATAGAGTCCAACAGCTTTCATAAAAATGTCTCCTTTTGTATAGTAAAGATGCAGATTTTCAACTGCTGCATCAAAGTTTCCAGATCAAAAATGCTCACCGAGACCGGTGTACATGGGACATGCTCAATTGGAGTTTCGTCTGGAATAGGCATCCTTTATGTAGTCAACAAATCGCTGTTCCGGTGAGAAACCGAGTAGCGCTTGGCCATTGGAGACAAAATTTGAGTAAGGGTTGAAATCATAAAAACAGGGCTTACCGGTTTTGGTGTCCATCAGGTATTCGACACCTCCAAAATCGGCTCCGGCACTGCGTATGATGGACACTACTTGTGCAACAATTGTCTCATTGGCTTTAAAAGACTGAATATGGGTTTTCTGGTTCAGGGAGCAATGGGCAAAAGAGGAGTCCTTGTTTTCCGGCACCTGAGACACTGAGCAACCGTCAGCAGCACAATAGTTAAAGGTATGGGCCATCATTTTTTGCTTAATGCTGTAAAAAAGGCGGTTACCAAGAACTTCAACTCGGTAGACGTATCCATCGGAATGAATATATTCCTGAACCAGGCCCGTTCCATCCACACCCAAATCGAATTTGCCGGATTGAACAGCGCTCTCCAATTCATTATAGGTGTCATATCGAATAATTCCGCTTCCAGAACCACCGATATTTGGTTTGATAATAAGAGGGAACCCGGTTATTTTAGCGGCCTTCAAGGCATCCTGAGCCTGATAGACAGCAACACCTTGCGGGCAATGAAGTCCTAGTTTGGAGAACAGGCCGTTTTGAAGGGCTTTAGAGGCACCGGCAAAATGAGCATGGCTGCCGTTGACAATAGTTACTCCCATGGTTTCCAACCAGTTCAGGTAATGGATTGTATGGAAAACAACAGATGAATTTCTTCCAGAGGATGGCATCATATTAATGCGGTTGACAGCAAAATCAAAACTGGGTTGTTCTTTGTCAGGCTGGAAATAAAGGTCTGCAACATTGATCAAATTTAAATCAATCCCATTGGCTTGAAATGTATTTATCAAGGTATCAGACCAGGTCGGATGTTCATACAGAAAAGCAATGTTCATAAGGTTCCTTTTGTGTAAGTGAAAATCATAGCGTTATCTGTTCAACGACAATTATAATTACCGGGTGCGTGTGGGGTAGGGAGCTACCAGCTTTGAAATTTGGTACAATTCCCAGGAAAATATCCATGCCCTGTTCTCGCCGCAAAAAAAGCGTTAAGATTGTCAATTGAATAAGCGTTTCATTTGAATTAGCCATCAAATTTGAATACCACCTCCTTCAAACTTTTCGGAGAGCCGACCACGGTGACCAGATCGCCGGTTTCCAACTGCGTGTAACCGTGGGAGATAAGCATATGGTTGTTTCTCTTAATCGAGAGAACCAGTGTGTCCAGAGGTAGAGCCAGGTCACGCAACGGTAGACCATGGAGGTCTGGGTTGTGGACATAAATATCTTTTATTTCCTGATTTTCCTCCATACCCAGCAACAGTGACGTTGTAAAAGGGGCACGGACAAATTGATCAAGCAAGCTGACAAAGGCGCTACTGGTTTCAACAACCGTGGCAAACATTTCATGGAAACGATCGAAGTTTGCGCGATCCTGCAAGCGAACAATAAGATTTTTCGTGCTAAAATGCTCATTTGAAACCTTGCAGATGCGATAATTATCTTCATCTGAGAGCAGAGCGACAATGGTATGCACCTTTTCCACCCCGAGCTGCTGAAATACCTCTTTATTTAATTCGCCGATACGTGAAATTTTTATATCTGCAAGATCGCTTTCCTTCAAAAAAATATCAGATAGAACAGCAATTTTCACTTGCCAACCATTGGAAGAGAGCTTTCTGGCAAGGGCAATGGACTGCCTCTCCAGGCCAAATATGATTGCCTTTTGTAACGTTTCTAAATCCTTTATGTCCTTCGGGTGTGCCTCTCCTGCCAGATAAATTGCCCATTTGCACAAAACCGGTCCGATGAGTTGATTGACTATGATGGTTGCAATCATGAGCGCAGCAAAGGCTGTTCCCCATTCAGGAAATTCACTGGCCACTTGCTTGGCAAGCCCAAGGCCGACTCCTGCCTGGGTTATATAGGTCATCCAGCTGATCCGGTTATGCTGTAGAGGGTCGCCTGCAAGTATGCCGCCGCTAAACGAGCCTATGAAGATGCCCGCTAGTCGGACTACAACCAGGCAAAGAGCAATGGGCAACATGAATGACAGAATATCGAGAGCCAGCGATGCCCCGGTCAGGGTGAAAAATACCACATACACAGCCGGACCTGTTTCATGCAAAATTTTCCGAAATTCAGCGCGATAGTCACTGTAGTTGGTGGCGATGAAGCTGCCCACCATACAAATGAGGAGGGGCTCCAACAAGATTTCATATGGTAGTTTAGCATGGGTAATGGTTCGGATTTGAGCAGAGAGAATAAAGACACCATATCCGCTCAGTAAAATGAGTCCTGTTTTAACCAACCTTTCAATACGCAGGGAAAGAACGAATTGCAGCAATTGAGCCAGGCCATAGCTCAAGAGTAGAGAAAACGTCAGCTCTATGCAGAGGACAATTAATAATGCAGGCGAAAATCCGAGTCCGGTTAACAGGGCATCAGCCACGGAGGAGCTAATGGCAAACAGCACGATGACCACTACATCACTGGCCATGGTGACGCCAAGTACGGTCCGGGTGAAAGGACCTCGGGCACGCAGTTCATTGACAACTGCAATGGCTGAAGAGGGGGATCGGGCGATCAAGATGGCACCGGCGAGCAAGGCAACAGCGAGTCTGCCAAGTGGCGGCATCTCCTGCATAAAAGGTATGTAATCAGCCAGCAGGTATACAGCAGCGCAGCCTAAGGGAAAGGTTCCGGCAACAATACAGAGTGTCACCCATGAAATACTGATATAGCGTTTTTTCAGTTCTTCGATGTATAGTTCACTGCCGGCTGCAAAGGCAATAAAAGCCAGTGACAACTGGTCAATAAAATGCAGTTTTCGGACAGCTTCAGCTGAGATGAAGTTCAGAACAAAGGGACCGGCCAGTACTCCAGTAAGAAGAAAACCACTGATCAGGGGAAGTTGGGCCAGAGCGAAATAACGGCCGATTTGCTTGGAGGATAGTGCGATTAGCACAAAGGCGAGACAAATGAGTAAAGTATCCATACTGGAACCGGATCAGATTAAAATATCTGGATATAATAGATTTGACCATCAGGATTCTCATATTAAACATAACGTTTGGAATTGCCAACGAAAAGCAGGATTTATTAGTACCTTAGAAATTTTTTTCAGCGTTTTTGTGGCAGTAAATTAATTAATTGCATTAAACCACCAGCTCCGCTGAAGTGACGCCAGACAAAAAATGATACCCAATCCTGACTACAAATGATGCCTTTTAATGTAAATAAAATCTAACAACAGATGTGACAACAGTCCAACGCCTAAAAATGCCAGTGGTCTGTAAAAAAATATAGTAAGCATTGAAAAAAATATTATTGTTTTCCAGTTCTTATGTAGAAAATGCGCCTTGAAAGGATTGCGTTTAGAGTCAAAGATTGGTTTTGAAAACAAGTGGTCTAAATCGATTAAACTTGCTGAATATAGTGCAATCAAATCAAAATATCGAAATTTAATAATATCAAAATAACTTAAACCAAAATAAATCAGAGTATCAAAAAAACTATGGGTAGGTGTCAACATACTTCATCTCCTGATTGGAGAGTCGGTGGATGGAACAATATTCATGATCTATCTCTTTGATATTCACAGCAATATAAAAAACTGCCTCCATACCCTGATGTTTTTAACGCGAGTTAATTGCATTGTCAAGAATTTACAGTGCTATTATGTTCATTTAATGCAATGTTATTGGGTTTAAATTGCATTAAATATAATATTGTGCTAGATATGTGTTGACATGACCCTGCATTCAATGCTATCTGGTTAAAATAATACTGAGTAGGGAGCAAATAATATGACAATAAAAAATAATGGTGCATCCATTGATGATCTTGACAAAAAAATTATCCTTGCCCTCCAGATTGATGCCAGACGGCCATATAAGGATCTCGCAAAAAATTTTGAAGTATCTGAAGGCACCATCAAAAACAGAGTCACTCGCCTGACTGGCAGAGGGATTCTCATATTGGAGGCAAGGGTTGATCCATTTGCATTGGGCAACCAGATTGCTGCCATTGTGGGAGTGAACCTTAAAGATCGCAACCATGAGGATAAAATTAAAGAAATTGAAAAAATTAAGGGTGTTACAAGCGTGTGGAATGCAACGGGCAGGTTTGATGTTTTTTTTGAGATAATGGTTGATTCATTAAGTGCATTAAATGATGTGCTTTTCAGAAAAGATTTGAATGAAATTGGAGGCATCACATACACAGAAACATTCGTTCTCCTGCATTCAAGCACAAAATATTTTAAGCTTTTTTAGGGTAATTAAAAAAAACATATAAAATAAACCCTGGAAATAATTATTCAAATCAATTCAACAGGACTATCGCTCAATGACCTCTTTGCAACCATATTTTGAAAAAGCTTTAAAAAGAAAAACAGATAATGTCCTGGGCATACCCATTGTCGACTTTAGAAAGGATATTGCTGTTAGACTTCTGGACAGGATTGATAGTATCAAGCTTTATGCCCACACCTATGCGTTTTACTGTAATTTTAAGTATGGCGCGTTTGATATTGATGATTTGATTAAATTTGCTTTTCAGGAAGGATTACAAGGTATTTCTGCCCATATAGATGCAGGCCAGGCAAGGGCATTACAGTATAAAACAATATCTGAACTGAAAGAAATCAGAACACATGCTAAAAAGCTAAACCTGGGAATAAATCTTGAAATCAGCAGTACAAGTAAAAGTGAAATCAATGAAGTTGTCCGCATTGCCCTTGAACTTGGCGTAAGAAATATCCGTGTTTATATCCGATATAGCGGCCGAGTTTCAAAAATAATTGAAACAGGAATAGATGAATTAAAGGATGCTGCAAAAATTGCCATGAAGAACGATCTTTATTTTACTCTGGAGCAGCACGAAGATTTGAAATCCCATGAACTTGTCAGGATCATTGAAGCAGTCAACAATGACAGGATAGGAATTCTTTTTGATTTTGGAAATATGATCAATGCAGGTGAAGAACCCCTGCCGGCATTGCAGACTATGGCACCCCATATTAAGCATGTCCACCTTAAAGGTATTCGTAAGGTACAGCAGGGTGGGGGATTTGCTCAGTTGGGAGTTGCCGAAGAAAATGATGACCTTCCCCAGATGAAAATGCTCTTTGATCTTCTCATGCTTGGGGCAGACTTGCCCCAGATTAAAACATTCAGCCTGGAACAGGAAATTGGATATTATTCACCTGTATTTAGACAAAAAGGCGAAGAGGATGATCCCATTATTCCGGAAAGGGGCCCCAGCGAAACGTCCTTAAACCGGGACATCCCTCTAAAGGACAGCCTTCTGATGGAAGTAAGAAATTCCTGCGATCAGATTCGTTTTGTCAGGAACCTGCTGGAGAAATTAAAAACCATTGCAGAAATACAATTAAGTTTTGAGGAATGATTTTTTTATAATACCAAAAAAGGATGGCCTTGCAGTTATCTGCATAACTGAAGAATTCGTGGAATCCGATAAGTATGATTTTATTGTCTGCTATACCTGTGATTATGATGATATTTTGCATGAAGAAACCCCTTCAGTTCCAGGGCAATTCACGCAATGAATCATCATATTCAACATTTTATTTATATTAAAAATAATAGGAGGAAATAAGGGGAAAATTACTAACAGATTAGTGCCCCTTTCAGGGGTAAAAGTACCTTCGCAAAATTCTTTCTTAAAAACAAAATATAAGCAAAGACTTTCGATAAGCGGAGATATGGAGAAATATTTCCAGGGTACTCATATTAACCTTTTAAAAAAGGAGAACTATTGTGAAAAAAATGTCAGTAAAACTACTTTTGTTGTCGGCGGCAGCACTTATCTGCATCCCGCTGATAACAGCCAGTCCGGCAGTGGCGATTGAAAGGGGAGGCACACTTTCCGTGGCTATTTCCTCTTCGGTTAAAACACTGGATCCCCATAAGGTGGTGGGTGATGAATCCTATCATGCCACCTTCCACATTTTCAGTACACTTACCCGTATTGCTGATGACTTGACGGCAAAGCCGGAACTTGCTGAATCATGGGAACATGCTGACAAGGCCATGACCTGGACCTTTCATCTAAATAAAAAAGCTAAATTCCATAATGGTCGACCGGTAACAGCAGAAGATGTCAAATTCAGCCTGGATCGAGTGCTGGACCCCAAGCAGTGCCCCAGAGGACATTCAAAAATCGGCCCCATTACAGAAGTTATTGTTAAAGATACACATACGGTCATCATTAAGTTGAAAAAATCATATCTTGACCTTCCTGTTGACCTTGGAAGCGTGTATCCCAGGATAATAGCGAAAGAGAATCTTGCCGATATTAATACCAAGCCCATTGGATCAGGCCCGTTTAAATTAAAAAAATGGCAGATGGGCGGAGTTACAACTCTGGTAAAAAATGAGGATTACTTTCTCTTGGGAGAAGATGGCAAATCTCTGCCATATGTAGACGAATTCCGAATTATTCCCATTAAAGAAAACTCCTCGCAACTGGCAGCTATTCAGAGTGGATCCGTGGATCTTATGTACCGTCTGAGTTACGATCTAATACCCACTGCGAAAAAATCAGATAAAGTTATCGTCATCGGTGGTCCGGCTCTGGGTTATCAACCGTTGGTGTTAAATCTTGACCCTGTTGTAGATAAAGATCAGAACGCTGCAGAACAACAGATATTCCGCAACCAGAAAATCAGAGAAGCTTTTGCCTATATTATTGATCGAAAAGCTGTTCTTAATATTGCTCTGGGTGGACTTGGAACCATTGGTAATGACCAGCCTATTCCTCCATTTCATGCCTATGCCAATAAAAATATCAAACCCAAAGAACAGAATATACCCCTTGCTAAAAAATTATTGGCCGAGGCCGGTGTTAAAAAAGGCACACATTTTAAACTCTATACAAGTGCAGGCAGGGCAGGTATGTCGGAAATGGCAGTTGCATTCCAGCAGATGGCCAAAAAAGCAGATATCGTGATTGATGTTAATATGATAGATATTTCCAGATATTGGACTGATTATGAGTTTAAGGCGCCATTTATTACCAGCAACTGGGGCGGCAGAGGAACTATAAATGCATCCTTGAAACCTTATTATTTTACAGGCGGCAGTTCCAATGAAGCCCATTACAGCAACCCGGCTCTGGATAAAATCCTCGATGAAGCTGAAAGCGAAAGTGATTTTACCAAACGTAAAGCCCTGTATGATGAAGCACAGCAGATTATCAGTGATTCATGCGTGAATATTATTCCTTATTATAAGAACTTTTATTCAGCATCCACAAAACAGGTCAGAGGGATGAAGCCTCATCCACTCACTTATTTCTATGTAGATCAGGCATGGAAAACAAAATAAATGGATACAAATTTGAATAATTTTTAAATATAATTTTTTTTCTAAAGCCCATGGGTAAGTTATCTGATTCCTGACAACTTACCCATGGCAAGCAATCAGGAGTCAGATCCATGAAGGATTTCATACCGTTTATTATAAAGAGGTTAGGCATCACGGCTGTGACCCTTATGGTTATTTCAATGGTTATCTTCGGGGTCTGCCAGCTCATGCCCGGAGATGCAGTCGATATCATGCTGGGTGGCATTGCCCTTCAATCCCTTGGGGATACAACCATTGAAGAACTGCGTAAAGAACTGGGGTTGAATTTGCCGGTTTACCAGCAATATTTCAACTGGGTCAAAGGGTTGATCCATGGAGATCTTGGTACATCCTACGTCATGAAGGCGCCCATTGCGCCCCTTGTGATCAGCCGTCTGAAAACATCATTACTTCTTGCTGTTCCCGCCTCCCTGATGATGATTGTATGCGGTCTGGCTCTGGGTATCTTGTCAGCTGTCAAAGAGAAAACATGGATCGATCATTCAATTTCTATTGCAAGCCTGGCAATGCTCTCAGTGCCTGCATTTTTAACCGGGTCTCTTTTTATCTATATATTTTCAGTAAAACTCAATTGGATTCCGGCTGCATTTAATGCCATTGATATGGAAGGGATCGGGTTTTTCAAACTCATCAGTTCATATTTTGGAATTCTCATTTTTCCAAGTCTGACCCTGGCATTTGAAAGTATTGCCTATGTCAATCGCCAGACCCGGGCTTCAATGATAGAGGAACTTAAAACAAATTATGTGCGGACGGCTGTGTTAAAAGGTGTTCCTCCAAAAGCCGTCATCATGCGCCATGCATTGCGAAATGGGCTGTTACCTGCAGTCACGGTCATCGCTTTTATGATAGGGCAGATAATTGCCGGCACCGTCATTATAGAGGTTGTTTTTTCCTATCCCGGCATTGGTGCATTAATGCTGGATGCCATCAAGTTCAGAGATATCCCACTTATTCTGGCTACAATGGTCGTTATTTCATCGGCCTATGTTTTTGCAAATCTTGCTGCCGACATCTTGTATACGCAGTTAAACCCCAGAATCAAGTACTCATGATGGTAAACAGGGAGAAAAACCGATGACAGAAAAAAAAGCACCTCAAACCGGAATTACAAATTTTATCAGCAATCTATTTAAAAAGAATATCACCCTCAATTTAATCATTGGCGGCATACTCCTTTTAAGTTTTATTTTCATTGGCATCTTTGCACCTTATATCACGCCCCATGATGCAGACGAGATGTATTATGAACATCTAAAGGAAATGCCATCAGCAGAGTTCTTACTGGGTACTGACCGTTATGGACGTGATATATTGAGCCGTGTTATTTTAGGAACAAGAACGACCCTTTTTGTGGCAACCGCCTCTACACTTCTTGCTCTTATTCTCGGAATTATCGTGGGCACCACAAGCTCATTTTTTGGAGGATGGGTTGATATTATCCTGATGAGGATAAACGATATTTTTATCTCCTTCCCTACGTTGATATTTGCCATGCTCGTTATCGGTGTATTAGGGCCCAGCATGACAAATGGAATCATTGCAATTGGCGTTATTTATGCCCCCAGGGTTACCCGTGTGGTCAGAGCCCAGGCACTGAACATTGTCCACCTGGAGTATATTGATGCTGCCAAGGTTGGAGGAGAATCTTCGCTTTATATTATTTTCAGAGAAATGTTGCCGAATCTATGGCCGACCATCATTGTAGAAGGGTCAATTCGACTTGGATATGCCATTCTTCTTACTGCAAGTCTTGGTTATATCGGCCTGGGACCGCCTCCGCCAACCCCTGACTGGGGATTGATGGCTTACAGTGAAAGGGGTTACATGTTTGAAACGCCCTGGCCTGTTTTTGCACCCTGTATTGCCATTGTTATTGCTGTAATCGGCGTGAATCTTTTTGGTGAAGGACTCAAAGACATTCTGCTTGCCAAAGGTTCCCGAACAAAGGAGGCGAAAACATGACAAACCTTAACACCCATGTTTTATCTGTAAAAGATGTAGATATCACTTACTACAGTGGAAAAATAGCCTTTCCCGCCATAAGAAAAGTCTCTTTTGATATCAGTGCCGGAGAGGCGTTCGGCCTTGTAGGAGAATCAGGATCCGGCAAAAGCACAATAGCTTACGCTGTGATGCAATATCTGGCAAGCAACGGAAAAATCTCCCATGGAGAGATTGATTTTTCCGGCACTAATCTCCTGACCATGAACAGCACCGAACTTTTAGGTCTTCGGGGTCTCAAAATTTCCCTGGTTCCCCAGGACCCACTCACAAGTTTAAATCCAAGTCACAGGGTGGGCGACCAGGTATCTGAAATACTGAAGATTCATTTTAAGCTGTCAAAACAGGAGGCAGATAAGAGAGCTGTTGAAATGTTTAAACAGGTACAAATACCTACACCGCGTCTGACAGCTAAGAAATACCCCCATCAAATAAGCGGAGGACAACAGCAGCGTGTACTGATTGCCATGGCCTTTTGTACAAATCCTGAACTTCTGATAATGGATGAACCGACAACAGGCCTTGATGTCACCACCCAGGCACGGATTCTTGATTTGATAAGTGAAATGAAAATCAAGCATAAAACAGCTATTCTTTATATTACCCATGATCTGGGAGTTGTAAAAAATCTGTGTGACCGTGTGGCCATAATTTATGCAGGTGAAATAGTTGAAGAAGGTGATGTAGCATCAATTTTTAAAGATCCTGCTCATCCTTATACCCGGGGTTTATTAAGCTGTATTCCTAAAACGTTTAGCCGTGAAATTGATTCCAGACTTGATGACATTGAAGGTTTTTTACCTAATCTTGCGGATTTGAGGCCGTCCTGCATTTTTTCCCCCCGCTGCAGATTTGTCCAGGATAAATGTCGTGAAGAAATCCCTCTATTGCGGGAAATAGGAAATGCAAGACGAATAAAGTGCTTTTTTGATGATTTAGAGGATAAAAGAAAATCAGCACAAATTCATGCAAAGCCCGAGGTGAACCTGGCTGATGAAGTACTTATCAAGGTAAAGAATCTAACCAAACTTTATCCCACTAAAAGGGGTGATCTTCGCGCCATTGATGATACGAGTTTTGAGTGCCGGAAAGGTGAGATACTCGGTATCGTTGGTGAAAGCGGATGCGGTAAAACCACCATTGCAAGATGTATTGTAGGGCTTGAACAAAAAAATGACGGCTCCATTGCTTTTTTAGATCAAGCCATTGGTGGCATCCGAAAACGCAGCAAAGAAACCCGCCGAAAGATACAGATGGTTTTTCAAAACCCGGAAGCCACTTTGAATCCGCAAAAAACAGTAGAGGAAATAATTACAAGACCCCTTGCGCTTTATAATATTGTGCCAAAATCCCAGCGACGTCAAAAAGCAATTGAGCTTCTTAAATCTGTTAATCTAAGCGAATTATATTTAAGCAGATACCCCCATGAAATATCAGGTGGAGAAAAACAGAGGGTCGGCATAGCAAGGGCGTTTGCCACAGAACC
>MAXH01000193.1 GCA_001750925.1 Desulfobulbaceae bacterium S3730MH12 | reverse complement strand
AGCAGATCATAATACTGCGCACGCATCTCGACAAATACCTCTTTGTCAACACATCTTCCCTTGGCAGGTCCATCGGGAAGCTCTTCAAAAAGACGCTGGGGAAGCGTATCATCCTTTGAGGTAAAGCCCTTGCCTGCCATTGATTTGACGCAACATGTTGATTCGTCTCTCGAAATTGTATCTGAAATCACTCCCAGCTTATACCTGCCGTGTAGTTCTTTAACGGTAGCCACAATGCCTGGGAAAAACCTACAACAAAGGAGATCGGACTTATTACGACGCCATCAAGTTTAATGGTTTTCTGAAGGCATTCAAGGAGAGGAATGCAGCAGAGCGGTTATTTTTTTATCATCCATTTCACTGAGACTGTTGAGTATCAGATCAGCTCTGGAGAAGTTATGATCTTTCGTAAATTCGTTGGGTATGGCGACACCGTACATGGCTGCGTTTTTTGCGCTGTTCAGTCCATGTTCTGAGTCCTCAAAGGCGATGCATTCATGGGGGTCAACCTCCAGGATCGCCCGGACTTTCAGGTAGATTTCAGGATCCGGTTTTTTCCGTTCGACCATATCACCACCGATGACCAGATCAAAATAGATGTCCAGGCTATGTGACTTTAAAAGGCTCACAATCTCTTTTTTATGTGATGAAGAGGCTAAAGCCAGACGATAGACTCCATGGTGCTTTTCTATGATGTCCCTGGCTCCTGGGAAAAGTTTAATTTCCGGGATAAGATTCATATAAATGGCCTGCTTTTCCAGCACAACCTGGGGAATACTCTTCTCAATCCTGTCACTTATGATATAATCCCCAGCCACCTTTTCATTACTGGTGCCAACAAAAGTCATAAAGGAATCAAGGGAGAAACTTGTCACTCCATTATTAGAGAGTGTTTCTTTCCAGGCCCGGTAATGCAGAAGTTCTGTGTTGGCCAAAGTCCCGTCAAGGTCAAAAATAAGCGCTTTAATCATTTTCTTTCAGTAGGTTTTGTGCTTTTACCGCAACTTCGCCGGTCAGTCTTAACACCTTCAGGGCAAGCTCGGGAGCTAATGAGCCTGTGCCGCAGGAAGGGGCAATAAAGGTTTGTTTCATCAGCTGTTTTCTGGAAAAGCCAAAAGTTGAAAGCAGTTCAAGTTGACCCAGCCATTTTGTAAAAAGTTCTTCACTGTTAGCTTGTTGTATAACCCGGGGGTCGCCGGTGGGGATAATACCCCAGGCAAGGAGACCACCCCGGGAGAGAAAGTCGATAAGCTGATTCTTAAAAAGAATGAAATTGTCAAAATAAGAGTAGCCATCAAAGCTGATAATATCAGCGCTGGATGTGAGTATTGGGCCCCAGTCTCCGTTCGCGCAGATATGTACCCCGGCAAGCCCCCCATCCGCCTGTATTCCGGCTATTACTTCTTCTACTGCATTCGACATCATTTCTCTGGAAACACCCATGAATGCACTGGAGCCAAAGCTGACCACAGCGGGTTCATCAATGAAAATGATGGGCGGCGTATCCCCGGTGAGTTGTCTTAACTCTTTTACCTGCCAGCGTCCTTTCAGGGCAAGGAGTTTGGTTAACACGTCTCTAAGGCTATCATCGTAAAAAATACTGCGATTATGTTGATCCGTTACTCCTATGCCGGTGGTTATCGGCCCGGTTACCTGTCCTTTTAGAGTGACAAATAGGTGATCTTGTTTTTTCAGGGTATCAACGAAGGAGTAAAACCCTTTTGCCGTATCGTTTTCCAATCCAAATCTTGATGATTTCAGATATGCAGGATCATTCTCAACCTGCATATAGTCCTGATAAAAAGAGGTCATCTTTTCCTCAAACCCATCCTGTTCAGTATTTACCCAATATCGATCACCTTCTTCCGTCAGTCCTGGAAAACCGGAGAGAAACTGGCGAACCATTCCTTCCCTGGGAAGTTTAGGTAGTTGTGGCCAAAGGGGGACTTCCGGTGTATAGGAGAGGATTATCCGTACCGCTTCGTTATGATCTGTTATCGGCAGGCTGCCGATCAAAACAGGCAAACATCCGGGTGTGAACATATTAATTTCCATAACAAGATGGGCTAACTCCGGTAAACGGGATAAGTGTTTTGACAGAGGCCCCTGACATTTTAAAAGCAAAAAAATAAGGAGTAAAATACAAACCTGATTTTGAATTCAAGATAATTGGTATTCGTTGAGTTCCAATTCAAGTGTATATAAATCTCCTCGACAATATGAGATCATCAACTCAACGGGAGTATTGAATTGATCGAAAGTAATATTTTTCATATAAAATCCTGGTGATTTGGCAGGAATATCAAAAAAATCCGTCATTTTCTCGTTGAGAATAACAGCCTTAATTTCCTGGATGGCTCTTTTGAGCTCAATGCCGAAGTCGACAGTGATAATTTTGTACAACGATGTACTCAGGTCGTAGTTTACGATATCTTTGAAAAGGCGATATGGCAGATAACTCTCCTCATGGACGTAGGCTGTTTCGTTCCCCAGCCTTAAACGCTGAATCCGTACCACCTTTTTTTGTGCACCCAGCACCAGGGTTTTGCTGATTTCTGCGTCAACGTCAATGATTGATTTATCTAAAACAATGGTCTTTTCTTTTATTTCTTGACCACTGATACAATCTCTGAAACTCACAATTTTTTGTACATCGTGCTTCAGTTCGACAATCGCCTGACCAGACCCGACATATGTGCCCATCCCCTTTTTTTTAATCAAAATCCCACTATCCACTAAACTGGAAACAGCTTGCCTCAATGTTGCTCTACTGACGGTACATCTTTGGGCTAATTCTATCTCGGAAGGCAGCCGGTCTCCTGCTTTAAATATTCCTAAATCAATTTGTTGTGTTAACCACTGTTTGATTTGGAGGTATTTAGGGATTGGGTTAGTGGGATCGACAATTTTCATATAGACTCTTTTATTTCTTCCTGTTTTTCAAGAATTAGCGCTGTCGGAACGGAAAGAAGATAGGCAAGCCCAAAACCTGACAAACCACCGATTAGTTTACCCGAGAGGACCGGTAAAATCATGTTGGGTTGAAAATTGGCTGTAAATGCAAGATGATCACCAAACATGAACGCGGCACAGACGGCAAAGGCGATACAGAGGACTTTATCCTTTGCCCTCATATCCTGTATTAACCGAAACATTGCCAGAATATTAGCTGCTGCCGCTAACATTCCAGCTGCTCCCTCGGATTTAAGTCCCATTATTTTACCCACACTTTCCATGGGCGTGGCCAGATACTTTTTAATCAGATATACCATCGGAAACGCACCACACAGCATAATCCCTATATATCCGGCAATCTCAAGAGCACGAAACTGGTCTTTTTCATCAGCGATAATAGGATCAAATCCCCAGCTGCCGAAAATGGAGGTAAAAGCGCCGGTAAAATATTCCACTACAGAGAATACGAGAACCAGAATGATACTGATATGCATGCCTCTTCCGAACCATAAAAATCCTTTGATCATCGCATTTGGAACCATCTTAAGTCCGATGGCAAGGGCTACACAGAAGATTGTCAGAGGAATAAGATTGGTAAAGATAGCTGAAAAAGTGAGGGCCAAAGTATAAGCGGATTCTGCATTAGCGGAAATAAGGCCTCGTACTGCGAGATCAGATATAGAGAGAATGCTGCAGGTAGCAAATACGCCGATCGGTATACTTAAAAGACCGGACATGATTCCTAGGGCCATATATTTATGGTCCTTTTTCTGAAGCATAGTAAGACCGACGGGAACTGAAAATACGATAGTGGCGCCTGCCATATAACCGACTACCATAGCCATTATCCATCCTTCCTTTGATTGTGCCAAGGTTTCCGCCAATTGATACCCTCCCATATCAACCGCAATAAAGGTTGTAGCTGCAATAGCCGGGTCGGCTCCCATGGCAGAAAACAACGGCCCAAAAAAGGTTTTAACAAAAGCAGACAGATAAGGGATTGCTGCCATAATACCTGCAACCGGAACAAAAATTGGTCCAATACTATATAATCCTTCTACAAACTCTTTCCCTAACCCTTCCTCTTCGTTTCTAAGATACGCAAAAGCACCCAACACTGCACACACCATAATAATATATATGACTACGGTTCCAATATATTCCATTCTTTATCTCCCTGTTGTTTTACATTGACAAAAAAATCTTATACTGCTTCATAAACGCGGCCAGATTGGTATCTGTGTATTCTTTGAAATCAAAGTCAATATTTGAGTAAATCTCTGAGACCATGCTCCACATGGACTCACGCAGTAACGATGCACATTTCATTGCAAAATATCGATATCGCAGGAGATCTGTCACCGTTTTATCATAGTAATTTTCCAACAACCACTCTTCGTCGGCAGTAGTTAATTGACAATTTGAGGCAAGCCCCCCCAGGTCAAACAGGGGGCTGTTGAAACCTGCGTAATCCCAGTCAATCAACCAGACTTTTTCTCCATCATCGATGAAGTTGGCCGGCAACAGATCATTATGGCCCCAAATTATCTCAATCATTCCAACCGCTTTTTCAAGATTTTCAGCAGCAGTCAATAAAGCAGGGAGTTGGTCGACCATTCGGCTCTTGGCATCTTTTAAAGTTAAGGCATAATCATTCACCACATGAAATACCCAGAAAGCTAATGCCGGACCTCGGATATGCTTTTTTACATCCCTGTGGCAAGCCTGGAGTACCGGTAAAATACGTTCGAGCATCTCGCGTTTTTGAATATCTTTAGCAGCAAGAGTCTTTCCTTCGATAAATTGTATAACAAGTACACCCGGCTCAGAATATGTAACGTCAGGTGATATTCCGGCGCTGCAGGCCGCTTTACTGGCGGCGAGTTCGTTAAATCGCATCACTTGATGAAGAATAATATCGTCGGCGATTCGAACTACATATTTTTCTCCCTCATCCTCAATGACAAAATTTATATTAGTAATGCCCCCTGTTAACGGCTGAGGATAAACCGCTCCTTTCCAACAGGGCAGATTGATTGCTTTTGTTAATGCTTTAGTTATCATTTTTCCCACTTTTCATAGAATTACTAAGCGAACATGGGGACAAGGTTGTCCCATCTTTTATTGTCATTCCATCCCTCTGGCATACAATGAATCATTTGTGGGACAGCAATGTTACATTAAAATTCGCTCTCGTGCCGGATCGTATAAAGCCCTATTTTTTTCGAGTCGGGCCTTATATGTTTTTTTATACACCTCGATTTCGTACTCATCACCAAAACCGGCCTGATCTGCAGGGAGGTAACCATAACAGATGTTTTTTCCCACAGTGTGGCCATAACCGGCGCTTGTCGTTACACCCAGTACCTCCCCTTTATACAAAATAGGTTCGCTGCCTCTCATCCTGACCGGTTCATCTGTTATCAGAGTAAATGTGTGCAGCGCGGATTTGGTTTTTTTCGCTTTTATTTTAGACAGTGCTTCTTTGCCTATAAATGAGTCTTTTTCCAATTTGACGCAAAAACCCAATCCGGCTTCGTAAGGATTGTATTCGGGAGATAGTTCCGATCCCCAATAACAGTACCCCTTTTCTAAATGGAGGGAATCGATGGCTCGATAACCTGCGTTCTGAACAGAAAACTCCTGCCCGGCATCCCACAGGGATTCATATACATGGCAGGCGTATTCCGTTGGAATATAAAGTTCATATCCCAATTCACCGACATAGGTGACGCGGAGGGCCAATACAGGAGCGTATTCAACTGTCAGAGTTTTGCAGGTACTGAACTTAAATCCATCATCGCTGATGTCATCCGGCGATATCTTCTCCAATAATTTCCTGGAGTTGGGGCCAATCACGTTAATCACCGCATAAGAGGATGAGGCATCCCGTAAATAAACTGAATTGTCCTTCGGAAGATGCTTTTTGATCCATTCTATATCGTGCAGCCCAAACGCCGTTCCAGTGACGATTAAGAACTTTTGATCTTCAGTTCTGGCAATAGTGATGTCTGACTCAACATTTCCTTTTTCATTACATAGCTGTGTGTAAGTAACACTCCCAATGGGTTTGTTGATGTCATTGGCTGCCAGGTAATTCAAGTATTTGAGTGCGCCGGGACCTTCAACCTCTATTTTGCTGAACGGTGTCTGGTCGATCAATACAACACTTTCACGCGCAGCCTTATGTTCTGCCGCCACATACTTAAACCAGTTGGGTATTTCAAAGTTAAGCTCGTCTTTAGGTTCCACTCCTTCGGGAGCAAACCAGTTCGCTCTCTCCCAACCGTATTTGGCACCAAATACAGCTCCTTTATCTTTCAAAGTCTGATAAAGCGGACTTCTCCTGATACCTCGGGCAGAATCATGTTCTTCGGATGGCCAGTGAACCGTATAGTGTTTTCCATATGCCTCTGACGTTCTCTCAACACAGTATTTTCGACTGCGGTGATACGAACCAAAACGTCTAATATCCAATGGCCAGATATTTAAACTGGGTGCACCTTCAATAATCCATTCAGCCATCATTTTTCCTGCTCCGCCGCCGGCCGCAATACCAAAGGCGTTAAATCCCGCTGCGACAAAACAGTTATCCAGTTCCGGTGCCGGCCCCATGATAGCATCTCCGTCGGGGGTAAACGCTTCAGGTCCATTTACCAGTCGAGCAATTCCCGCTTCCCCGAGGCATGGTGTCCTTTGTTGAGCGGGAGTGGCAATGGATTCAAAATGATCGTAGTCGGGTTCCAGAAGTTGTGAGATAAAATCATTATCCACCCCATCAGTGGACCAGGGTATTCCGTTGCGTTCATAACCACCCATAACCAGTCCACCAACTTCCTCCTTATAGTAGATGAGGTTGTCTTTATCACGAATGGTGGGAATATCGGTTGGCATATTTAGAATAGGTTCTGATACTAAAAACTGATGTTGAAAAGGCACCAATGGCACATTAACTCCAAGCATTTTACCGATCTGGTATCCCCACATACCACAGCAGTTCACGACAATGTCACATTTAATGATACCCTTATCGGTTTTTACTGCTTGAACACGTTTATTTTTGATTTTAAATCCTGTGACCAATGTTCTTTCGTAAAACACGGCACCACGATTTCTGGCTCCTTTGGCCATTGCCTGTGTAATTCCGGCCGGATCCGCCTGTCCGTCTGTCGGCATATAAGCAGCTCCAATAACATCGTCATAAGATATGATCGGACATAACTCATATGCTTCTCTGGGGGAGATCATATTCATTTCCATTCCAAAACTGCGGGCGGTAGTTGCTCCTCCTTTCAGTTCGTACATTCGAGCTTTGGTTTTGGCTAAATGCAGACAACCGGTCTGTTTCCATCCTGTGGTTAAACCGGTTTCTTTTTCCAGTTCTTGATACAGCGACACACTATATTGCAGCATCCTGGTCAAGTTGCGATCATTCCGGAATTGCCCCACCAACCCGGCAGCATGCCAGGTGGAACCACTGGTTAACTCGCCTTTTTCAATAACGACGGTATCTTTCCAGCCCATCTTGGTTAGATGATAGGCTACACTACAGCCGATAATACCGCCTCCGATTATGACTACTCTCGCGCTATCTTGCATGGTTCTCCTTTTCATGAAAGTGCTATAAGTTCCGGCAATATGTCCACATGTCTAGACATCTGGACATGTGAGGTAAAATGACACAAATAATTAGCATATGTCAAGGGAAAAGTTCCTGAGGTATTTTTCCGGATATTCCTGCAGACTGTATGGAAATTGAATTTAAGTAAAATCTTTAATATCTGGTCTTGACAGGAAGGTGATAGGTGTTAAATGTAGCATATGCACAAATGAAGCCTGGTTGTGTTGAAAAGATTATTCCAATATCAAGTTAAAACAATTAGTTAAAGTAGAAAAGCGTAACTACTTCAAAACTGGTGGTAACATCTACAAAAATACTTTTTAGATTCCCGATAAAAGAACTCGGGAATGACAGCAAGGGATTGAGTATACATGTCATCCCCGAAGGTTTTTATCGGGGATCCAGTAGTTGTTTTACCACCACTTTTGGAGTAGTTACAGAAAAGCCTTTATAATGGAAGGGCGTCTCTACCAAAAGATTTCCAAATCCCAAAAAAGGCTTCCTATGTCAGCATTTAGTTAAATACCCTCTTGACAAATTTTTTGGAATAGTTAATTTGGCATATGCACACAAACTATTAAGAATACTGGCCGCAATAAGAACTTTATTTAGTAGGGATGATATATGATTAATTTACTGAAAATTCTACAAAAAAATCTCGTTTATGTTATTCCTGTGTCCATGATCTGTGGACTTGTCGGAGGTGGTTATCTCTTTAATGCAAAACCTCTGAAACAGTTTATTATTCCCATCACTTTTGTCATGATCTATCCTATGATGGTGACTCTTAATGTCAAGAGTATTTTAAAAGGTGGTGATAGCAAACTGCAGCTGGTTACCCAGTTTATCAACTTTGTGATTGTGCCCATTATCGTCTACACTATTGGTAAGATTTTCTTTACAGGCGAGGCTGAGAAATTTGGCCTTTGGGCGGTAGGGCTCTTTTTGATTGGGGTTCTTCCAGCTTCGGGCATGACTATCTCCTGGACTGGTTTTGCCCAGGGTAATAAAGAAGCGGCTACCAAGATGCTTGTTTTTGGTTTGATTATCGGGGCCGTCGCTGCACCAGTCTACACAAAAGTGTTTATGGGAACAAACGTTGATGTAGATATGTTGCACATGTTTCAGCAGATCTGCATTTTTGTCTTTGTACCTCTTATTGCGGGCCTTTTAACCCAGAATTATCTTGTTAAGAAACATGGTAAGAAGGTATGGGCAGAGAGATACAAGCCAAATTTTCCGCCTTTTTCAGCCTTGGGTGTGGCGATGATTGCCTTTGTTGCGATGTCTCTTAAAGCTAAAAATATTATTGAAAATCCGGGTGATATCGTAGTTATCTTGATCCCGCTATTAGTGTTTTATCTTCTTTCGTATGTATTATTGACACTGTTGGGTAAAATGCTTTTTGCACGTGGTGATGCTATTGCCATGGTTTTTGGCGTGGTAATGCGCGATCTGTCCATTGCCCTGGCTATTGCAATGACCGCCTTTAAAGAGCAGGGTATGACTATCGCACTGCTCATTGCTATGGCTTATGTGATCCAGATCCAGTCTGCGGCCTGGTATATCAAACTTGTACCCAGGATATTCGGGCCGGTGGTGAAAGAGGAATAGATGAATAGTTATTGTTGAACAGATAGTATTACACCTGTCTGTTCAATTGTGATAAGGGGTGAGGTTGCCCTTTTATCGGTGGGCTAAATTATTTATGGGTTATCTTGTACTAACTTTTTTCAAACCAATACGCTGATCTTTAATGGTTTTTACAACAAAATAACCGGTATCAAGTAACCGGGGATTCCATCTGCATTTGAAACGGACCTGCTGGCCTACTGTGATCCTGCGTGACCGTAGAACTCCGATGGGTATATCAAGCCCAATGCCTCCTGCCGAGATATCACGAAGGTTTACATCGAGGTTCTTTCCGTCCTTTGTGATCATTTCCACCTTTCCAAGGTGGGGAATCCTTGGTTTGACTCGTCGATTAAACACACATTTCACGATTTCATCGCATTTATGACATCGAATACTTTTTTTGCGTAGACTTGGTGGAAGAGCGGAATTCCTTCTCGCTCCACACGATGGGCATTTGAACTGTATTCGATTATTAATGACATTAAAATTTCTGGTTTTTCCCATATTTTTTCTCCCGTCAGGTTGTGGATCAACCTGCTTAAATCCTCCGTAGTTGTCTGTCTGAACTGAGATAAGGCTGTATAACCATTTCTTTTATCCTATCCTGCTTTTCCATCTTGTTCAAATTTTTTAAACTGATTGATTGATATCAGTGCCATATCTTCAGCTGTTTGATACCTGCCTGCTCTGGTTGTAGTAAGTGAATAGCGGTGCCGCATTTTCAAACCTTGTGTTAGTCTGTATTTTCTTTTAACCTGACCCTGAAAAGTATTGTAAGTGACAAGTATTGTAGAAATAGAATTTTGGAGTCCGATATGAACCGTTGGGAGTGTGGTGTATGCGGCTATTTACATGAGGGTGATGAAGTACCTGAAAAATGTCCTGTCTGTGAGGCTCCAGGTGAGAAGTTTAGTGAAGTTTCCCAAACTGAGGGGGGTGGGAAAGAAAGCTCTGCAGTGGAATCTGCTGTCAAGAAATGGAGATGCACAGTATGCGGCTATGTTCATACTGGAATTGAGCCTCCTGAGATCTGTCCGGTCTGCGGCGCTGGATCTGATAAGTTTGAAGAACTGGTAGAGGAGGAGAAAGGGGAAGATGCTGCAACTATTACCGGGAAGAGATGGATATGTACAGTATGCGGTTATATCCATACCGGTCATGAGCCTCCTGACAAGTGTCCGGTTTGTAATGCTCCTGCCGAAATGTTTCTTGAATTGGACAAGAACGGCAATGAGATAGGCTCGCTGCCCGTTAAAGAAGGGGAGCAGGGGTCGGAACAGGCTTCGCGGTCACTGTTTAATACTATCGCAGATCTGCTTGTTCGCCATCATCTCCATCCTATTTCTGTTCATTTTCCAAACGGGATTTTACCTGTAGTGTTCGCTTTTCTGGCAATTTCGGTATGGTTTAATATAGCAAGTCTCGAGACTGCTGCCTTTTATAATCTCATAGCTGTTCTTCTGGCTCTGCCCCTGGTTCTGTTAACTGGCTACCTGGAGTGGCAGAAGAGATTTAAAGGGATTAAGACTTCAATCTTTATCATAAAAATGATCTGTGGTCTGGTTGTACTGGCCTCGACCAATGTGCTTGTGTTCTGGAGGATTATTGATCCGGGGGTAGCTGCTGCAGATTCTCCAGTGAAGTGGATTTATCTGGGAATTGCAGCCTTGCTGCTGGGTGCAGCAGGGCTGGCAGGACATCTTGGTGGAAAGCTTTCCTTTGGGACCAGGGATGGGGGATAATCCAACATTGGGTGTTTATCTCTCTTCCTTGTTCTCAGGTAGAAACGGGGTAATGTCTTTTTCATATTGCAGTTTTACTTTTATCCCGTTTTCGTTCAGTGTCCGGATGGCGTTGTCACTGTCCGGGGCACCAACCCTGAAAACCATCTGAGTGATTCCGGGGAACTCTTTTTCCGGCCAGCAGAGCAGGCTCTGAATATTTATTCCCGCCTCTTTGAGTACAGTCGTGACTTTTGCAAGTTGCCCGATACTGTCGCTTACGAAAACCCCCAGCCTTACACTCTCGTCGCTGATGCCGATGGCCTCAAAGAGGACAGCCATAACATCAATGCTGGTGATAATCCCTACAAGGTCATCGCCTTCCATTACGGGCAGTGCGCTGATTCTGTACTGCTGCATGATAAAAGCTGCCCGTTCTATTGTTGTGGCGGTGGAAACTGTTACCACGGTTCTTATCATGATCATATCCACTGTTACCTTTTCGAGCAGGTAGTTCAACTCATGGGTGCTGAGAGATGTAGCCGGCGAGGCCCAGTATTGTTTGAGATCCCGGTCGGAGAGAATTCCAATGAGTTTTTTGCTATTGTCGATTACCAGCAAATGGTCGATTGAGTGTTGATCCACCAGTTTCTGGGCATTGGCTAGGGAGGTCTCCGGAGAAACTGTGATCAGGTTGGTATGCATGATTCTGCCTATATACATGGTGTGCTGTCTCCATTAAAATTGGGTCTGAAACTGTGTTTCCAGTTATATCGTACAAAACAATAAATTACTGATTCTGCTCGCTTCATATATTAAATGGTCACAATCACCTTGTCAAAAAAAGTATTCTCAGGCAATTGTCTTTTATGTGATGTCATCAGCTTTCTGGAAGGTCAGTTATAGTTGGTTACACCAGGCTAAAAAAAAGACTTGCCTGGGAGGCGAGTTTCAGAGTATTTTTATCGGTTACTTTCAAAACATTGGTGAAAGTTAAAATATAAGCAGTTCTGCAAGGTAGGAGCTGTAAAAATCAGGAGAAAATGTGACAAAGAAAAACGATAATACACGCTGGATGTCCGGTAATGAAGCCATTGCACTTGGTGCTTACGAGGCAGGTGTAAAAGTTGCTTCAGGCTATCCGGGAACACCCTCAACGGAGATTATGGAGAATCTTTGCCGTTATGATGGTGTATATACTGAATGGGCACCCAACGAAAAAGTCGGTCTTGAGGTAGCGATAGGGGCTTCTTTTACCGGTGTCAGGGCCCTTGCCACCATGAAACATGTCGGGCTCAATGTGGCAGCTGACCCGTTGTTTACAGCTTCATATACAGGAGTCAAAGGGGGGCTTGTCCTGGTCTGTGCCGATGACCCTGAAATGCACTCCTCCCAGAATGAACAGGATAACAGAAATTATGCCTTGGCGGCAAAAATGCCGATGCTTGAGCCTTCAGATCCCATGGAGGCAAAAGAAATGCTCAAAACAGCTTTTGATCTGAGTGAAGAACTCGATACACCAGTTATACTGCGTATTACCACCCGTATTGCCCATGTAAAAGGTGTTGTTGAAAAGGGTAAGAGGATCGAGGCGGCAGATGGTGAAATAAATAAAAATCCATCTAAACTTGTTATGTTGCCGGGTATGGCCCGCAAGCGTCGTGTTTATGTGGAAGAGCGCATGAACCGTTGTAAAGAGTTGGCTGAAACCAGTGATATTAATAAAATAGAAGAAGGAGATACCAGAAGAGGGTTTATAACATCCGGTGTGTCCTATCTCTATGTTAAAGAAGCTTTTCCTGGTGCTGCTGTTCTTAAACTCGGAATGTGCTGGCCTCTCCCCGGGGAGAAGATTAGAAAGTTTGCGGCGATGGTCGATGAGCTGTATGTGGTTGAAGAACTCGATCCGTTTCTGGAAACCCAGATAAGTGCAATGGGGATAGACTGCAGAGGAAAAGAGTACGTTCCAAATCAGGGAGAACTGAACACCTCCATCGTCAGGAGCAGCATTGATCCTGGTTCAAAACCGGAATTGTTTGAAGAGGCTGCGCTGCCCATGCGGCCGCCAAATATGTGTGCCGGGTGCCCTCACAGGGGGATTTTCTTTAATCTTTCGAGGATGAAGGTATTTGTCTCGGGTGATATAGGCTGTTATACCCTTGGCTTTCTGCCGCCTCTGTCTGCGATGGATTCCTGTGTCTGTATGGGGGCATCTGTCTCTATTGCCCACGGCATTGCCAAAGCGGTCGGTGAAGATGCCCATGATAAGGTTGTCTCTGTTATCGGCGATTCAACTTTTATTCATTCCGGTATTACAGGTTTGATAAACAGCGTCTATAACGAATCAGCCTCAACTCTGATAATCCTCGACAACAGGATAACTGCCATGACCGGGCAGCAGCAGAATCCTGCATCGGGATATAATATGAAGGGGGAAGCGGCCAGTCAGCTTGATCTTGAAGCGCTTTGCCGCGCGGTGGGTGTTAAGCATGTGTATAAGGTCAACCCCCATGAGGTACCGGAAACACGAAAGGTTCTGAAAGAAGCGGTTAACCAGGAAGAAATGTCTGTTGTTATTTCTGAAGCACCCTGTGTTCTGTTGCCTGAAATGAAAGAGCGTAAACCTGTATCATACTTTACCAATCAGGAGAACTGTGTAGGCTGCATGTCCTGTATTCGTCTAGGCTGTCCTGCCATCAGCTGGACAGCTTTTGCAGAAGGCGAGGCGGAAAAGAGAGGGTACAGGAAGAAACAGAAGGGGATTTCGAAAATTGATGAGATACTCTGCAATGATTGTGGACAGTGCGCGTCACTCTGTAAATTTAATGCTATCACCAGAAAGGAGGACAAATAATGGAAGGTGCAGGAAATATCCTCTTTTCAGGGGTGGGCGGTCAGGGAATTCTCCTTGCCAGTGAGATCACTGCCTATAGTTTACTGGCGGCCGGATACGATGCCAAAAAGAGTGAGGTTCACGGGATGGCTCAGCGGGGCGGGTCGGTAACAGCACAACTGCGTTATGGTAAAAAGGTTTATTCCCCGCTGATTGAGCCAGGCCAGGCTGATATCCAGGTGGCTTTTGAGATGATGGAGGCTGTGCGCTATCTGCCCTATCTGCATAAAGGCAGTAAGGTGATAGTCAATACCCAGAAAATACTTCCCCCTGCCGTTGCCACAGGTCAGGCAGAATATCCAGCAGATGTACTCGATAATTTGATCGAACGTGAGGTTGTTGTTGTACCGGTAAATGCCTTTGATCTTGCCCGGGAAGTTGGCGAGGTAAGGACGGCCAATGTGGTGATGGTTGGGGCTATGTCTCCTTTTTTGCCGGTAAATGTTGATGTATACGAAGATATAATTCGAGCTCGGGTGCCTGAGAAATTCAGAGATGCGAACCTGCGGGCTTTTGAGGCAGGCCGCAAGGTAAGTGAATAGAGGAAAAAATAATGACGGTAATTTATTGGGAAGAAGAGATAGAAACCTTGCCGCGGGTGGGGCTGGAGTCCATTCAGCTCAGGCGGTTGAAGCACCTTGTTGCAAGGGTGTATAAGACAGTGAAGCCATATCGCCGGAAAATGGATGAGGCGGGGGTAAAACCGGAAGATATACAATCTCTTGATGATCTGAGAAAACTTCCCTTTACAGCTAAAGAAGATCTAAGAAACAATTATCCGTTCGGACTCTTTACTGTACCGATGGAAGAAGTTGTGCGGGTACATGCATCTTCAGGAACTACCGGCAAACCAACTGTTGTCGGTTATACCAGTAAAGACATTGATACCTGGGCAGGAATTATGGCAAGAGCCCTTTGCTGTGCCGGAGCAACCAAGGAAGATATGGTGCAGAATGCCTATGGTTATGGCCTTTTTACCGGTGGATTGGGCGCCCATTATGGTATCGAACGGCTCGGCGCAACTGTTATTCCCGTTTCCGGCGGCAACAGCAAGCGGCAGATAAATATCATGAAAGATTTCCGCTCCACGGTACTGCTCTCTACACCTTCATATGCCCTTAATCTTGCTGATGCAATGGATTCCATGGATATTGCTCCTGCCTCGCTTTCCCTGCGTGTAGGGATTTTCGGTGCGGAGCCATGGAGTGAGAATATGAGGGAGGAGGTTGAGAAAAAACTGAACCTCAAGGCAGTTGATATCTATGGGTTGTCCGAAGTCATGGGTCCAGGTGTCGCTCAGGAGTGTCTGCTGGCTGACAAAGGTATGCATATTTTCGAGGATCATTTCCTGCCGGAGATTATTGATCCGGATAGTGGAGAAGTCCTGCCACCCGGGGAGCAGGGTGAGCTGGTATTTACTACACTCACCAAGGAAGCCTTTCCGATAATTCGTTACAGGACCAAGGATATCTCCAGGTTGATCTACGACCAGTGCGAATGTGGTCGAACCCTTGTCAGAATGGAAAAAGTGACCGGGCGTACCGATGATATGCTTATTATTCGAGGGGTGAATGTCTTTCCATCCCAGGTTGAACATGTGCTGATGGGAATAGAAGGGGTTGAACCCCATTATCAGATTGTCGTTGAGAGAGAGGGCAATCTTGATACCATGTCTGTGCAGGTCGAAGTGAGTGAGGGACTCTTTTCCGATGAAATCAGGGTGCTGGAAAATCTGACTAAAAAGATCCAGGCAGATGTTAAAAGCCTGCTTGGTGTAACCTGCAAGGTGAAGCTGGTAGAGCCGAAAACTATTCAACGCAGTGAAGGAAAAGCACAGCGGGTTATTGATAATCGCAAAATCTGATGGGGAGGTTACTATGCGTGTTGAACAAATTGCAGTTTTTTTAGAAAATAAATCCGGTAGACTGGCTGAAATTACGGCTATTCTTGCAGATAACGATATCAATATCCGTGCCCTCTCAGTTGCCGATACTGCTGATTTCGGTATTCTTAGATTAATTGTTAATGATGTTGAAAAGGCTAAAAGTATTCTCCAGGACGGTGGCTTCACCGTAGGTAAGACAGATGTATTGGCTGTAGAGGTGGTCGATAAAACAGGTGGCTTGGCTAAAGTTCTAAAATGTTTGCATAGTGCCGGAATAAATGTTGAGTATATGTACGCCTTTGTTAATAAGAGTGGTGAAAATGCGGTATTGATCTTCAGGTTTGAGAAAATGGATGAGGCTATTGAGGTATTGTCAAAGGATGGTTTCACTCTATTGAGTGGTGAACAGATCTGTGCGCTGTAAGGATAGCCTACAGCCTGCACTTGAACCTGCAGTCTAATCAATCGAACACTTAAAAGATCATTAAACTAGTCAGTTAAAAAAAACTAAAAACAGACTTATGTACTGGGAACAGAAAAAAGAGTGTTTACCACGACCTCAATTAGAGCAGCTGCAGCTTGAACGATTGAAAAACACTCTTCGCAGAGTAGGCACAACTGTACCGTTTTACAGAAATACATTCAGTAAACTGAAGGTTGATGCGGGGAAGGTAAAGTCATTGGATGATCTGCGTCGCCTGCCGTTTACCACCAAACAGGATCTTCGTGAGAATTATCCCTACGGTCTTTTTGCCATACCTCTCCGGGATGTAGTGCGGATTCACTCTTCTTCCGGCACAACCGGTATGGCGACGGTTGTCGGTTATAGTCGAAAGGACATTGTCAACTGGTCAAATCTTGTTGCCAGGATTCTCTGTGGTGCCGGGGTTACCGCCGACGATATGATCCAGATTGCCT
This sequence comes from Desulfobulbaceae bacterium S3730MH12, assembly GCA_001750925.1. Taxonomy (GTDB): domain Bacteria; phylum Desulfobacterota; class Desulfobulbia; order Desulfobulbales; family Desulfocapsaceae; genus Desulfomarina. The sequence continues at coordinate 5,448 of MAXH01000193.1, read as the reverse complement.
TTGGTTATGGACTTTTTACCGGGGGTTTTGGCCTGCATTATGGTGCTGAGAGACTGGGTGCTTCCGTTATTCCTATTTCTGCAGGGAATACCAAACGTCAGATTCAGATAATGCAGGATTTCAAAACCACTGCTCTGGTCTGTACACCTTCCTATGCCCTGAAGATGGCTGATGTGATGATGGATATGGGGATCAACCCTAACGGTTTATCACTTCGTTTCGGGCTGTTCGGTGCTGAGCCCTGGTCTGAGGCAATGCGTATTGAAATCAATGAACGTCTCGGTATTCGGGCAACCGACAACTATGGTCTTTCAGAAATCATGGGGCCCGGTGTTGCCGGTGAATGTCAGGAATGCAACGGTCTCCATGTGAATGAAGACCATTTTCTGATTGAGATACTTGATCCCGAAACTCTTGAGCCTGTAAAACCCGGTGAGGTGGGGGAACTTATCATCACCACCCTGACTAAAGAAGCCTTTCCGGTGATTCGCTATCGTACCAGGGATTTGACCCGTCTGTTGCCTGAGCCATGTCCCTGCGGCCGCACCTTTGTCCGTATGCACAGAATGATGGGACGATCTGACGATATGCTGATTATAAAAGGTGTGAACGTTTTTCCAACCCAGATCGAAGGAATTCTTTTTGATATAGAAGGAACTGAACCCCACTACCGGTTGATCGTCGAAAGAGAGAATAACGAAGATAAGTTGACTGTAATGGTTGAGGTGGTTGAATCGATTTTCTTTGATGCCATGAAGAAACAGCGTGCCTTTATGGATATGATAAAGAAGAGAATGGCCTCTGAGCTGGGAATAGGGGTCGATGTTAAGTTGGTCGAGGAAAGAACCCTGGAGCGTTTTGATGGTAAGGGTGATAGAGTTATTGATAAACGGGAACTATAAGAGGAACTTCAGGCCAAAACTTCGCTGGTGTGGATTCTGCCACACCACTTCACCTTTAATTTCTCCAGGAAATTCATGGCTGGTTGTGTGATTATCTTCTTTGGCTGTGACCAATAGGACAAGTTTGTTGCCGACTGTAAGATTAATATCGGAGTTTACCTGTACCCGCACACCGCCCATACTTGCATCGCTGATTTTGCCGAGACAGAAGCCGGTTGTATCACTGCTCTGTTCCAAGTGGCAGCAGGTCACGGATAAATTCATGGCCTGTCGTGCATGGCGACGGCGTTCTGTGGTGGATACAGTCATGGTGTGGAACCAAATTAAGATAATAAAAAATAGCTGGTTAAATATTTTCGTTGCAAGTGTTATGCCATAATAGCAGGAATAATAAACGTGTTTGTCAGGCTATTTGTTCTCTTCGATATAAAAAAAATATCCATAGAAATCAATGACTAATTATTTTTTATATAAGCAGGGACTTTTTACGACGCCATCACAGTTTATCCAGGTAAAATAACTGCCCGTCCGCTGCGACCATCCACCTTAAGCGTAAAGGGCTTTTTGGGCTGTACATGGACAATGTTCTCAGTTTCTGAGCATACGGGAAGCTTCATCAGCCATTGATAGTCGATTCGGTCGCCGTGGCTTGGGTCAATATTGATATAATTTATCCCCAGAGTAGTGAGATTGTGGAAAAAATGAGATCCCTGTGAGGGCTCAGCATTAAGACGCGGGTGTACAGTTTCTATAAGACTGCCAACCCCGCAGATATCTTCCCAGGTGACAGGAATGCCAAGCCAGTGGTCTGAAGATCCCCATCTGCCGGGGCCGATAAGCAGATATTTTCTGTCCTCTTTAAGCAGCTTCGCGTTCATTGCACCAATTTCTGCCGCTATCTTTACTGTGTTCGCAGGGTCAAAGTTATCCGGTTTCACAAAGATTATATTACGCATCTCATTGTTAACTGTATTGCCCAACCCCCGGTGGGATACACAGAATGCCGACGAAATATCTTCTTCGGAAATGGCGACTCTTAAAGTCTCCTCCCTGGCACTCATCGGTCGAATCTGCAGCACATAAAAGTTGCACTTCTGGTCAGGTGTGGAAGGCAGATCTAAGGCAAATTCTATCTCTACTGCACATCCCAGCTTTTCCCTGCCTAAAGAAAGCAGTATGTTCAGGATGTCGGTGAAAGGGATAGTTTTATACTTAAGAAGAGCGGCGAAGGTGATTACCTGGTGCCCGTTTTTTGAGTAAAAATCTCGTATCCGGTGTTCTGAAGGAGTATAGGTGGAAGAGAGAAATCTGATGGGATAGTCTGTGGCGGCTGAATGCACAGTCACTTTTGTAAGTGTGGTGTTGTCGTTAATCTCTTTTGTACAGTCCGGGTCATTCATGGCGATAGCGTAAAAATATTTTTGGGATCCTTTGAGAATGTCATCAACAGTCGATCGTTGGGGTAATATCTCCGGGTGCAGAGGAGAAAAGCGCAGACTGTTTTCACCTTCCATAACTGCTTTACCCAGACCAATGGCAATGGAGGCGATGCCCTCTTCAGTTTTCATCCGGGCAAAAGGGTAGTAGTTCAAAGATTGGACAACCCCGGAAACAGCGGGATAAAACCGGTTGCCATACTGACTGCCTACCGCTCGCTGAATAATAACACACATTTTTTCGCTTTCCACGCGGTTGCCTACTCTTTTGCTGAATGCTTTCGGTGCCCGGAAGAAAGTTGAGGCGTAGACCTTTTTGATAGCTGCCAGAAGCTGGCTGAGGCGGCATTCTTCATCGGGATGGTCATTGGCCAGAATATAGGTATGATAAAGTCCTGCATAGGATTTAAATTGTGCATCTTCCAGCATGCTGGAAGAGCGAATGGCCAGAGGATAAGCTGTAACAGCCAGGAAGGAACTAATGTCAGAACGAAATGGTTCAGGGAACCGGGCTTTGAGAAACTGGATTGAGATTTCCTCATCCTCAATCTCTTCTTTTATAAGATCACCTAACCCGTTAAATTCGATAAAGGCATCAAAGGCCTCGGAGGTAAGAATCAGGGTCTGGGGAACAGAGATTTCCACATTTTCAAAGGTTCGAAAAAGGTCTGCATGCTGATACAGCATAGCAGCAAAAAAGGCAAGTCCTCTCGCTTTGCCGCCCAGTGAACCTTTGCCGATCTTGGTGAATTCGGTATCAGGGTCGAACCTGTCAGCATCAAAATCGACAATAATGCCTCTCTGACGCTTCATACGTTGTTCTTTTATCATTTGCACAATATGTTGCCGGTGCAATTCGGCTGTCTCAAATGAGAAATCGCGCAGCGGCCTCACCTTTCCGGCCAGTTCTACCTCCGCCAGGGTATACAGGTAACGTGAGAAGTCATTTTGCCGGCTGTGGTAAAGAAAGGATTCAATGGGAATCTCCTGCATCTTTTTTTCCAGGCTGTAGAGATTGTCAGCTTTGCCGAGGACGTCACCTTCCGGGTTGCTGAAGATGAATTCACCAAATCCGAGATAGTCATGGAGAAAAGACCGGATCTGTCTATGTAGAAAGGGGGCATTCTTATCGATAAATGGTGCTGGTATAGTCGCTGCGCGTGCTGCATTATGGGGTTCTGAACTGGTAAGCAGCAGCGGGATATCAAATCGATCCTGTTTTATATACTTTAAGAGGTGAAGACCGGCTTCTCCATCATGTTTGTTGTTTCGAGGGTAGCGGACATCAGAGATAACGCAGAGGATATTGGGTTTGAACTGTTCATAGAGGGCTATGGCCTGCTCATAGGTGTTGGCAAGCAGGATTTTTGGTCTGGCCCTCATGGTGAGCAGCTTGTGCTCCTGGTTGAGGCTGTCCTCTATGACTCCCTGGGTTTCACGAACCAGCTCTTTATAGAGTATGGGCAGCAGGGCGGAAAGATAGAAGGGGGAATCCTCGACGAAAAGGATTACGCGAACATCGGCGCATTTGATATCGTTGAGGACATTAAACTGATCCTCTATACTCTTAATTATGGCGAGTAAAATATCCGCCTGTCCTGTCCAGAAAAAAATACGGTCAATATAGGATTTGCTCTCCTCGGTAATTATATCGGATTTTGGCAGCGTTTCCTGGTGGGTCAGTACTACCAGAGGCATGTCCGGGTATTTTTCTTTTATAGCTTTGCCTGCAGCTCTTGTTCTTCCGTCCACCGATTGAGCAATACCGATGACAAAGTCAAAGTTGCACTCATCACAGGCTGTCAATGCTTCTTCCACCGAAGAGACCCAGGTGAGACGAGGCGGATGGCTGAGGTTCAATCCGCTGTATTCATGGACAATCTGTTCGGAAAGACGGGTGTCCTGTTCCATGATCCATGCTTCATAGGGCGTGGAGATAAGCAGAATATGCCTGACTTTGTGCTGCATCAGTTCATGGAAAAGTTTGAACCTTGATGCTGCTGGACTTGCGGAATAGTGTTGTGTCATTTTTTAATCCTGTTTCTTAAGTTGCAAAACAATAAGGTAGCTTTAAATTTAATCTTGACCCTTTGTTCCTATACCCTTATTTTAGGCGTAATGCACTTTGTTTAGGCTGCAGGTTCAGGCTATTAGGATGTTAGGTAAGACAAAACCCATAAGGAGTTTTTACTAACAGCCTGAAGCCTAGAGTATTCACCCATACAATGGAGAAAGGGAAAAATGGACAGCATCAAATTTGTAACCGACAGGGATCCGAATGAGAGAGAATTCCACCAGGCAGTGACCGAGGTGATAGAATCGGTAAAACCTGTCCTGGATCAGAATCCGCTTTACCGGAACGAGAGTATTATGGAGCGGATTGTTGAACCGGAGCGGGTTATCCTCTTCAGGATACCCTGGGTTGATGACCAGAAACAGGTGCATGTTAACCGGGGTTTTCGGATTGAGATGAACAGCGCCATTGGACCTTATAAAGGGGGCCTTCGTTTTCATCCCTCGGTTAACCTCTCTATTCTTAAATTTCTCGCTTTTGAGCAGGTGTTTAAAAATGCTCTTACTTCACTTCCCATGGGAGGGGGGAAGGGTGGCTCTGATTTTGATCCTAAGGGTAAATCGGATATGGAGGTTATGCGCTTCTGTCAGAGCTTTATGGCTGAGCTTTTTCGTCATATTGGGCCAAATACAGATGTACCTGCCGGAGATATCGGTGTAGGTGCCCGGGAGATTGGCTATCTGTTTGGCATGTACAAAAAACTGGCTAATGAATTCACCGGTGTTCTTACCGGCAAAAGCCTGAACTGGGGGGGAAGTCTTATTCGTCCGGAGGCTACCGGCTACGGCAGTGTCTATTTTGCTGCCGAGATGCTGGCCAGCAGAAAGGAAACCCTTGAGGGTAAAAAGTGCCTGGTTTCAGGGTCCGGTAATGTTGCGCAGTTTACCATGGAAAAATTGCTGGATCTGGGCGCTATACCAATCAGTTTCTCCGATTCCTCCGGGTATATCTACGATGAGGCTGGGATCGACAGAAATAAACTGGATCATATTATGTACCTTAAAAATGTTCAGCGCGGAAGGGTTAGTGAGTATGT